>NZ_CP022754.1:3786666-4150000 GCF_002257605.1 Parabacteroides sp. CT06
TTGGTCTCCAGATCTAGGAACCGTTTACTTTTGGGGATCGGGAGCTTATGCACAAGTCACGGTATTCAACGATCATCTAGATTATTGGACTCCAGAGAATCCAGACGCCTATTATCCCAATCCTTATACAGGAGCAGCAGGAAGTATCAATCAGTTTCGAAATAAGACCTCACAAAAAAGTGACAGATACATGCAAAGTGCCGCTTATTGCCGTTTGAAAAATCTGACAATTAGTTATGATCTGCCTAATTCATGGAGCCAGAAAATTGGGTTGAGCAAAGCACAAGTGTTTTTCTCTGGAGAGAATCTTCTAACATTTACCAAGCTTCCTTCCATGTTTGACCCGGAAGCTATTTTTACAGGTAATGACTATACCAGTGAGGCCGGAAAGAATTATCCAATGAATAAAGTGTTATCTATCGGAGTTATTGTTAATCTATAAAGCGTAATTTATTTATGAAAAGAATATATCTATCAATGGTTTCCCTATGTCTATTAGGGCTATGTAGCTGTTTCGACATGGATAAATATCCGGAAGGAGAATTGTCTTCTGTCAATTCTTTCACCAGTACAACAGAAATCACCAAGTATCTGAATCAGTTTTATGAATCAACTCTTAAAATTAATGACAAAGATGTGGCAAACTCTGCCATAAAGGAACAATCTAACAGCATTGGAAATCCAACGGGTATCGCCTTTGGAGACTTGAATAGCGATAATATGCAGAGTAATGTAATAGACACACGTCTTGCGGGAGAAACCACATTAAGTTCCGCTGTCGAATTAACAGAGTATAAACATATCAGAAGTCTAAACTTCTTAATCAACAACCTCGATAATTGCGAGGAGATCGGTCCGGAAATGGAGCAATGCATCGGAGAAGCTTATTTCTTCAGAGCCTGCTATTATTATAGGTTATTCGTTAATTATGGAGAAGTCACTTGGTTAACGAAAGTATTAGATCCGATTCAAGAACAGATGGAACGTCCCCGAAACAGTAGGCTTGAGGTCGCTGATAGTATATTGGCGGATTTAGATATAGCGATCGAGCATCTAAACACTCAAACCAATAGCTCGACAATGCGTGTACACAAAGATGTAGCAAGAGCGCTTAAGAGTGAGGTCGCTTTATTTGAAGGTACTTGGGAGAAATACCATCGTGCGAAAAACACGCCATTCTATGATAAAAAAGTAACTGATGAGAAAATCAGCTCTTATCTACGGCAAGCCGCAGATGCCGCTAAAGATGTAATAGACGAAGGGGTATGGAGCATCTCAAAAGGGGATCCCAATACCGCTTATCGAGACTTGTTCATCACTTTGGATCTCTCACATAATCCAGAAGTTTTATGGTGGAAGAAATATGATGCCGCCAATAACATCGGCCATTCCGTAACACGTTATTTAAATAAAGGAGGTGGCACTTGTGGGGCATCCGCTTCTCTTGTTGATGATTATTTAACAAAAGAAGGAAAACCTTTTGTCGGTTCCGAACGAGACAAAGCAAAGGTAATGTACGGGGACGAATTGAGTCCGGACTTACGAGACCCACGATTATCCCAGACCATTTGCATGCCAGGACAAGATTTACGTCCAAATGGAGAATTCGTATTCAAACTTCCTCCTTTGAATGAGGAAAGCCGGAATCAAAATACGACAGGTTATTCTATCCTAAAATACGTAGAATATAATACGACTTATATTCCTACTATAGATGGGGAAGGCAAAAGCCAAGCGCCAGCTATACAATTCCGTTACGCCGATATTTTATTAAACTACGCTGAGGCTCTGGCAGAATTAGATGGCGCGGCTAACGCTAGCAAAATAAAAGAAGCCTTAAGGCCACTTCGAGAGCGTGTGGGCATGCCCGAGATGGATTTCGACAGAGAGTTCAATACCGATCCCGATTATCCGTTTAATAAATTGGATAAATATATACAAGCAGTACGAAGAGAACGACGCATAGAAAAAGCTTTAGAGGGAAGCCGGCTCCAAGATATCTTGCGCTGGGCCGCCGCAGACATCCTCATTATTGGAAAAACTCCAACAGGTGCATTATTCAAAGGGAGCTCTTTGGAAACCGCTTATGGAGAAAGCCTGCAAGAAGGTGAAAATCTTTTCTTAACAGGTACGCCCTCCGACTCCAAACGCTATATCATACCGTTCAATAATAAGCATTATCCTAACGGATGGCAATTCAATCCGGAACGAGATTATTTATTACCCATACAACCTCGTATGCTATCGCTTACAGGTAACCAATGGGTCCAAAACCCCGGTTGGTAATTTACTTGATTACAGGATTTAGCCTAATAAAAGAGAAAGTCTTTCCTCACAAATTTTAGGCTAAAACCCTGTAACAAACAAATTCCTTAATCACGAACACAATAAAAGTCTAAATAATGAAAAAAGAATTATTATTCACATTCTCTGCTTTAATAGCTACGACTTCCTGCAACATCAAAAAAACAGATTCAGAGCAGATAGCAGGAAAAAAGCCGATGAATATCATCTATATCATGTCTGACGATCATTCTTACCAGACAATCAGTGCTTATGATAAACGCTTCATACAAACTCCCAATATAGACCGACTGGCAAACGAGGGAGTACGTTTCACCAATAGCTTTGTTGCCAATTCCATCAGTGGACCTAGTCGAGCCTGTATATTAACCGGTAAACATAGTCATGCTAATGGTTTCACCGATAACAGTTCCACATTTGATGGTTCCCAGCAAACATACCCCAAACTTTTACAAAAAGCCGGATATGAAACAGCAATAATCGGAAAGTGGCATCTAACTTCCGCTCCTACCGGATTTGATTATTCGGAAATTTTAATAGGCCAAGGCATTTATTACAACGCTCCATTTATCAAAAACGGGAAACAGGTCCCATCAAAAGGCTATGTTACCAACGTCATCACAGAAAAAGCAATCGACTGGATGGAGAATATACATGATAAAAATAAGCCTTTCTGCTTGTTACTCCATCACAAAGCTCCTCATCGTACATGGATGCCCGATACTTGTGATTTACAACTTTTCAGCGATACGACATTCGAGTTACCAGCCAATTTTTATGACGACTACAACGGTCGTCAAGCCGCTCATGAGCAAAAGATGAGTATCATAAAAGATATGGATTTAGTCTATGATTTAAAAATGGCTGATAAAGAAAATGAAATCCATACAACTACAGGGTTAGAGAATGCCGGACGCAGCATGTATAACAGTATGACACCCGAAGAGAAAGCAGCTTGGGATGCTCATTATGATCCAATCATTCAGAAATTCAAGAAAGACAAACTTTCTGGTAAGCAACTATCTGAATGGAAATATCAACAATATATGCGAGACTATTTACGTGTCATCCATTCCATAGACAGAAATATTGGAGTATTATTGAATTATTTAGAAAAGACAGGATTATTAGAGAACACAATGATTGTCTACACTTCCGACCAAGGATTCTATATGGGAGAACACGGATGGTTCGATAAACGTTTCATGTATGAGGAATCTTTCCGGACTCCTTTATTAATTCGTTTGCCAGGAGGAAAGAAAGGAGATATCGATGAGTTTGTCCAAAACATTGATTACGGACCGACCATCCTAGATTTAGCAGGAATCCAAATCCCATCCGATATGCATGGTATTTCCTTTTTGCCTTTGTTACGTGGAGAAAAAGTTGAGAACTGGCGTAAATCACTCTATTACCACTTTTATGAGTACCCTGCGGAGCATTCTGTTAAACGTCATTATGGCGTACGCACAGAACGTTATAAATTAATTCATTTTTATAACAATATCGATAAATGGGAATTATTTGATCTACAAGAAGATCCTATGGAGATGAACAACTTGTATGGAAAAACAGGATATGAGAATATCACTCATCAACTGGAAAAGGAGCTTATACGTTTACAAAAACAATATCAAGACACGAATGCCATGTCGTTTAATAAACAATTAATCCATGAATAAAATTAAATATATACTGTACATTACAGGAGTTTTAGCCTCGTATGACGGGCATAGTCAACCGACAAAGCCCAATATCATAGTTATCAATTGTGATGATATGGGATATGGAGACTTATCTTGTTTCGGAAGTCCTACGATAAAAACCCCGAATATCGACCGAATGGCTATAGAAGGACAAAAATGGAGTAGTTTTTACGTTTCAGCATCAGTCTCCTCTCCTAGCCGTGCCGGATTATTAACAGGCCGCCTAGGAGTCCGTACCGGAATGTATGGAGATCAACGCAGAGTCCTGTTTCCTGATTCCAAAGGGGGATTGCCTTCTGAGGAACTAACGATCGCTGAACTGCTGAAACAAGCCGGATATCATACGGCTTGCATAGGTAAATGGCATTTAGGACATTTACCAGAATACATGCCATTACGTCACGGCTTTGACTATTTTTACGGTTATCCTTATTCCAATGATATGAGCCGGAAGGAACAAATTAAATTAGGCAACACAAAATATCCTTATGAATATATTATTTATGAACAAGAAAAAGAACTGGAAAGAGAGCCCCAACAATATAATTTAACGCAACAAGTGACGGAAGCTGCTATCCGCTACATTAAATCAAATGAGAATTCTCCTTTTTTCTTGTATTTAGCACACCCTATGCCTCATATGCCAGTATATGCCTCTACTGACTTTCAAGGTAAATCAGCCAGAGGCAAATATGGTGACACCGTAGAGGAACTGGATTGGAGTGTAGGACAAATCTTGCAAACATTAAAATCTGAAGGATTAGATAAAAACACATTGGTTATTTTCACATCCGATAATGGGCCATGGCTTTTATGTAAACAAGAAGGAGGATCACCGGGTCCGTTAAAGGATGGCAAAGCTTCCATGTTCGAAGGAGGGTTCCGCGTTCCATGTATTATGTGGGGAGCAATGGTTAAACCGGGATATATAACGGATATGGCTAGTACATTAGACTTACTACCTACATTTTGTGAGATAGCAGGAATTCCATTGCCTTCAGATCGGCATTATGATGGAATCAGCTTGCTAAATGTATTAAAAGATAAGTCTACTTGTAAACGCGATGTGTTTTACTTTTACAGAGGCAGTGAATTATATGCGATTCGAAAAGGTAAATATAAAGCCCATTTCTCTTATAGACCAGCTTATGGAGCAACGGATAAAATCGTATATGATAAACCTGTTTTATATGATTTAGGTACTGACCCTGGAGAATTATACAATATAGCAGAAGAACATCCGGATATTGTACAGGAATTAACCATGTTGGCCAATGCACATAAAGCTTCATTAAAGATTGCTAAGAGTATCTTCGACCAAAAGTAAACTATATGTCTTATACTATTCGGTGAATTTGTTTCTCTTATTTTTCAAGAAGCAAATTCACTGATTTTATTTTTAGAGAGAAAAGTCTTTTATAAAGTTTCCTACTATACAAAAACATCATCTTTATACATATTTTGCTTTAAAATCGCAGTTTTTTATGTAAGTTTGACCCCTAAAACAATTAAGAAACTGATCGTTAATAAAAATATGAAACACTACAACTTCGACGAAGTTATCGAACGACATGGGACGAGTTGCGTGAAATTCGACCGTTTGAAAGAGATGTTCGGTGACGAGAATCTGATACCACTATGGGTGGCGGATATGGATTTCCGCACACCGGACTTTATTGTAGAGGCCCTGAAGAAACGTTGTGAGCACGAGATATTCGGCTATACATTCGGCTCCGACGAGTATTACGAGAGTATCATCAATTGGGTACACTACAAACATAACTGGAAAATACAACGGGAATGGATCAGCTATATCCCGGGAATCGTAAAGGGAATCGCTTTCGCTATCCAATGCTTTACGCAAAAAGGAGATAAGGTCATCATCCAGCCCCCTGTTTATCACCCGTTCCGCATCGTTCCGGAGAAAATGAAGCGCGAGGTCGTTTATAATCCGCTAAAGATGGTAGACGGCATCTATGAGATGGATTTTGATCATCTTGAATCTATTATAGATGATGAATGCAAGGTATTGATCCTCTGCAACCCTCACAATCCGGGTGGGATCGTCTGGAAAAAGGAAACCTTGGTCCGCTTGGCCGATATTTGCGCCAAGCACAATATTTTGGTTATCTCCGATGAGATTCATGCGGAAATGGCCTATCCTCAGTACACGCATTACCCGTTCGCCTCCGTATCGGATACCGCCGCTTCCTGCAGCGTGACTTTCATGGCACCGAGCAAGACGTTCAATATCGCCGGTATCGTGACTTCCTACGCAATCGTACCCAATGATCGCATCCGGGAAGAATTTTACTCTTTCCTTGAGGCCGGAGAGTTTGGCGATGGCACGATCTTCGCTTATACAGCGACGACCGCCGCTTATACCTATGGCGCCGAATGGTTGCAACAAATGCGAATGTATATCATGGAGAATGTACGTTTCGTGGAAGAGTTTATGAAACAGCATCTCCCCAAGATAAAAGTCTACCAGCCCCAAGCCTCCTTCCTCGTTTGGTTGGATTGCAGGGAACTGAAATTAAGTCAAGATGAACTCGTACACCTGTTCAAAGACAAAGCCGGACTAGCGCTGAACGACGGAAGTATCTTCGGCCCCGGGGGAGAAGGCCATATGCGTTTGAACATTGGCTGCCCCCGCTCTGTTTTAGATAAAGCGATGAACGCTCTTAAAAAGGCGGTGGATAAGAAATAAAATCGTATCTTTGCGAGCATTTCTATACATATTTAAAATACAAGACAAATGAAAATTACAGCAAACAAATACGTTGCGGTTACATACGACCTGAACGTTGGCGAAGGTGAAGAACGTGAGTTAATGGAAAAAGCGACGGTCGAGGCTCCTTTGAAATTCATCTACGGAACAGGCATGATGCTTCCGGCATTCGAGAAAGCCTTGAACGGGCTGGAAGTAGGTGGCACGTTCAACTTCTCCATCGAGCTAGCCGAGGCTTATGGCGAATATAACGAGGAGCACGTATTGGATCTTCCGAAGAATATCTTCGAGGTAGACGGTAAATTCGACGCCGAGATGATCAAGGAAGGTAATACCGTACCGATGATGGATTCTAATGGCAACCGTATGAACGGCTCCGTATTGGAAGTGAAGGATGATATCGTGGTAATGGACTTCAACCATCCGTTGGCTGGCGAGACTTTGCATTTCAGCGGCGAGGTAATCGACGTACACGAACCGACAGCGGAAGAGATCGCTGCCTTCTCCGCTCCCGCAGGTGGATGCAGTTGCGGTTGCGACGATTGCGGTAGCGATTGTGGCGATAACCACGAGGGTGGCTGCGGTTGTGGTGGATGCCACTAAATAAAGGGAAATTGAGAATTGAAAATTGAAAATTAGGAGAAGTGCCTAATCATCGGCTTTTGATTCTCAATTTTCAGTTTTCAATTTTCAATTAGACAAAACGGTGAATACTTTTGGTAATATTTATAGATTAACATCGTTCGGCGAATCGCACGGCCCCGGTATCGGCGGCGTGATCGACGGATGCCCAGCCGGGATCGAATTAGATACGGCATTCATCCAGCAAGAGCTGAACCGTCGTAAACCGGGACAATCCCGTATCACGACCCCCCGTAAAGAGGATGATGAGGTACAGTTTCTTTCTGGTATCTACGAGGGAAAGACAACCGGTACGCCGATAGGTTTCATCATCTGGAACAAAAACCAACATTCCTCTGACTATGACAATATGAAAACGGTTTACCGTCCTTCCCATGCTGATTATACCTATCAAACGAAATATGGAATCCGTGATCCCCGTGGAGGTGGACGTTCGTCCGCCCGGGAAACGATCGCTCGTTGCGTGGCTGGGGCTATCGCTAAACTCGCCCTTAAGCAATACGGCATACAGATTCAAGCTTATACCTCGCAGGTCGGCCCGATCAAATTAGCGGGTAGTTACCAAGATTATGATTTAAGCTTGACGGAAAAGAGCGATGTACGTTGCCCGGACCCGAAGACCGCCTCAGAGATGGAAACCTTGATCGCTGAGGTCAAATCAAAAGGAGATACGATCGGCGGTGTTATTACCTGTGTGGCGAAAGGGGTTCCCGTCGGATTGGGAGAGCCTGTGTTCGGCAAGTTACATGCCGCTTTGGGACATGCGATGCTTACGATCAACGCCGTGAAAGGCTTCGAGTATGGAGACGGATTCAACGCCGCCTTCTTCCGCGGATCGGAAAGGAACGATCGCTTTTTCAATGATAACGGGCATATCAATACTCGTACCAATAATTCCGGCGGTATCCAAGGAGGGATATCCAACGGACAAGATATTTATTTCCGGGTAGCCTTTAAATCGGTCGCTACGATCTTGATGGAACAAGAAACGGTTAATATGGAGGGAGAGGATACGATATTAAAGGCACGCGGACGTCATGATCCATGCGTATTGCCTCGTGCGGTACCTATCGTCGAGTCTATGACCGCCATGACTTTATTGGATTATTTATTGATCCAAAAGACACGGGAAAACTTTTAAGACTAATTCTATATGGCTTGGATTCTGTTAATTATAGCCGGATTATTCGAGATCGGCTGGCCGCTGGGCTTTAAATTAGCAAGTATGCATTCCAAATATTTTATTTGGTTTATAGGTTTATCGATCTTATCCATGGGCTTAAGCGGCTATTTCTTATATCTCGCCCAGAAAAGCATCCCAATCGGTACGGCTTATGTAATCTGGACCGGGATCGGGGCTATAGGGACTGTTCTTCTTGGAATCTTGTTTTTCCATGATTCCGCAAATATATTCAGGTTATTGTTCTTATCTTTGATATTGATAGGGATCGTCGGGTTGAAATTAGTCCATTAATCCGGGTAAAAAAACACCAGTATTGCCGTAAGGCTACGCCAGTATAGGCGTGAGCTTACGGCAGTATAGGTATAGGGCTACGCCTATACTGCCGTTAACCGACGCAACTACTCGTGATGATAAGGCTCGTTATTCAAGATCGTCATTGCCCGGTAAATCTGCTCGATAAAGATCAGTCGGATCATCTGGTGGGAAAAAGTCATCTTGCTCAACGAGATCTTTTCCGATGCCGCCTTATACACAGCTTCACTAAAACCGTAAGGACCGCCTACCACAAATACCAAGCGTTTCGGGACCGTATGCATTTTCTTTTCCAGATAAGTAGAAAATTGCATGGAGGTAAACTCCTTCCCTTTCTCATCCAGCAACACCAAATAATCGCCGGGCTGCAAGGCCTTTAAAATCAATTCTCCCTCCTTCTCCTTTTGCTGCGCCTCAGAGAGATTCTTCACGTTCTTTATATCCGGTATGACTTCCATTTCAAAGGGTATATAATGTGTCAAGCGATTTTTATACTCATTGATAGCCTCCACAAAATAACCGGCATCCGTCTTACCAATCACAATCAGTCCAATCTTCATCTACTTACATTTACATGTTTAGAAAGGCTAAGTTACAAGAAAAATACATACCTTTGCCACTAATTACTCAATAAAATAAAGAAAGCTTATGAAACGACTCTTACTTACATTCGCCTTGATATTCGCGTTCGTATGTGCGCAGGCGGCGGATATTACCAGTATATCAAATGCTTTCAAGGCAGGAAATGCCTCCTCTCTATCCGGTGCTATGGATAAGGTGGTGGATGTAGCCTTGCCCAGTTCCTCTAAGAAATGTAACGGAAGTGAGGCCGTCTCTATGTTGTCCTCATTTTTCAGTTCGAATAAGCCTTCCGGATTCTCGGTCGTACATCATGCGGATAAAAAGGAAAGCGGTTTCCTTGTCGGAAAGCTTCCGACGTCTTCCGGTGAGTACCGTGTAAACATCACGTACCGTGCCGAAGGGAATACAGCGATCATACAATCAATCAGAATAGAATAAAAGATGGACAAACTTATTGACGACTTAATCAAATTAGCGTTTGCCGAGGATATTGGCGATGGCGATCATACCACCTTATGTTGCATCCCCGAGACAGCGATGGGGAAAAGCCAGCTGATCATCAAGGAAGATGGCGTATTGGCCGGCGTGGAAATGGCTAAACGTATCTTCCACGACTTCGATCCGGAACTGAAAATGACGGTCTTTATACAAGACGGAGCCGAAGTGAAAAAAGGGGATATAGCGTTCGTGGTGGAAGGTAAGATCCAATCCTTATTGCAGACCGAGCGGTTGATGCTGAACGTTATGCAACGCATGAGCGGTATCGCTACTACGACTCGTAAATACGCCAAGGCGTTAGAAGGCACCAAGACACACGTTCTAGATACTCGCAAGACAACTCCCGGTATGCGTATGATCGAGAAAGAGGCCGTACGTATCGGTGGCGGCATGAACCATCGCATCGGTTTGTTCGATATGATCTTATTGAAAGATAATCATGTGGATTTCGCCGGCGGCATCGAGCAAGCGATCACACGTGCGCAAAACTATCTGAAAGAGAAAGGAAAGAGCCTAAAGATCGAGATCGAGGTTCGTAACTTCGACGAGTTGGAACAAGCCATGAAAGTAGGCGGTATCGATCGTATCATGTTGGATAATTTCAATATCGAGAATACAAAAGAAGCGGTTCGCCGCATCAACGGACGTTTTGAGGTAGAGTCTTCCGGCGGTATCACGTTCGACACATTACGTGATTACGCAGAATGTGGCGTAGACTTCATCTCCGTAGGGGCTTTGACTCACTCCGTGAAGAGCTTGGACATGAGCTTCAAAGCCTGCTAAAACGAAAAACGATCATTCTATAAAAAAACAGCCTTGAGAAGCTCAACTTCTTGAGGCTGTTTTTCCTATATCTACCCTATTATCTTGATTCACTATCATTTCTGATAGAACTATTATCATTTTTAAAACATTGCCATTCCTTCCTTTCCGTACTTTTAAAAACAAATTATTCAACCTAAAAATAGTATCATGAAAGAATTGAAAATGTTTATAGATGGCAGATTCATTGATAATGAGTCTGGGAAATGGATCAAGGTATTGAATCCTTCTACCGAAGAGGTTATTTCACTGATGCCCGACGGGACGGTTGAAGATGCCAGAAAAGCGATCGATGCCGCAGAGAAAGCGCAGAATCAATGGGAAAGAACGCCCTCCATAGAAAGGGCTGCTTATCTGACAAAGATAGCGGCTGGCATCCGTAAGAGAGAGAAGGAACTGACCGACATCATCGTCCGTGAAGGAGGCAAAACCCAAGGACTCGCCAATGTTGAAGTCCTTTTTACCGCGGACTATATGGATTACATGGCAGGCTGGGCCCGCCGGTACGAAGGGGAAATCATTCCCAGTGACCGCCCTCATGAAAACATTTTCTTATTTAAGAGACCGATTGGAGTAACGACAGGTATCCTACCTTGGAATTTCCCATTCTTTCTAGTCGCTCGTAAAGCCGCGCCGGCCTTGATCACCGGAAATACGATCGTAATAAAACCTAGCCAGCTTACGCCAGAGAACGCATATGTATTCGCGCAGATCGTGGAGGAGGCAGGTTTGCCTGCCGGCGTTTTCAATCTAGTAAATGGACGGGGTAGCGTGATTGGTCATGAACTCTCGGCGAATCCGAAAGTAGGCATGGTAAGTCTGACAGGAAGCGTGGGAGCCGGACAACAGACCATGGCAGCCGCCGCTCCTAATATCACGAAAGTTTCTCTGGAGTTAGGAGGTAAAGCCCCGGCTATCGTGATGAAGGACGCAGATGTCGATCTTGCTGTTAAGTCTATTATTGCCTCTCGTGTGATCAATACCGGACAGGTATGTAATTGTGCCGAACGGGTTTATGTAGACAAAGCGATAAAAGAGACCTTCATGGAAAAACTAGTCGCCGGCATGAAGCAGGTAAAAGTAGGAAATCCCAATGAGGTCGCGGATCTGGATATGGGACCGCTTATTGAAGCCAGCGCGTTGGAGTCTATGGAGAAAAAAGTAGAGAGAGCGATCCAACAAGGTGCTAGGCTACTGTGTGGTGGCCATAGGATCGGTACAAAAGGATATTTCTTCGAACCGACCGTTTTGGATTGTGTTACACAGAAAATGGATATCATACAAGAAGAGACTTTTGGCCCCATACTGCCGGTTGTCGAATATTCAGATATCAACGACGCTATCGCATGGGCGAATGATTGCGAATATGGATTGACATCTTCCGTATATACACAAAACTTGGATAACGCATTCAAGGTAATGCGTTCCTTAAAATTCGGGGAGACTTATATTAACCGTGAGAATTTTGAGGCTATGCAAGGCTTCCATGCAGGATGGCGTAAATCCGGAATCGGTGGCGCGGATGGAAAACATGGACTTGAGGAGTATTTGCAAACTCAAGTGGTTTATCTTGAGACAAAGGAATAAAAAATAAGACTAAAGATCCCTTCTTGGGATCTTTAGCATATCTACTTAATCTAACGTCAAATTAAATTCATCCCTCAAACGACCCAAGGTAGGATTTATCTTCATCAGCAACTCTAGCTTCTCCGTGGATGTATAAGCCAAATGCTTCTCATTTCCCTCTACGATCCGGACACGCATCTGGATACGGCTATTAGTAAGATGCTGGCGGAGAAATGGCAGGATATGGATCGCATTATTGATCAATTCCTCTTGCTGCCCCGGGTTATGTACGGCTACCTCGAAATAATAATTCTCTTGCAAGGTAGGCTTGCAATTGATCATCGTATTCTTAAGATACACTTTCTTGTCAATCGTTGCGGCGTAATTATCCCATTCACGAACCAAGGAATCATTGTCAAAGGGAGTTACTACCTCCTTTACGTTCGTTGTCGCTTGTTGAACGGTTTGTTGCTTAGGCTTCTCCACTCCGATCTCCTTCATGGAGATTCCCATCGGACGAGCCGTTCTACGAACCGAATTAGGCGCTGTAGACGGAGGTGGCGCAGGAACCGAGCTCGGCATGTGCGTACTCATAACTTGTGGAGCACCGGCCGCTGCCGTAACTGAAGGAGCTTGAGGCGGCTGTTGAGGCTTCCCGCTATTCACCGCTTGAGAAGACGGATTCGTCCCAGCAATCGGCTCAATTAACGCTTTTTTTTTATCGTCGGCGGCTACCTGTGTTAATTGACAGAGCTGAATCAACGTCAATTCCAATAAAAGACGCTTATTGCGGCTGGCACGATAATTCAAATCGCACGTATTCGCCAGCTCTATCGCCTTGAACAGAAGTTGATCCGGACAATGTTTCGCCATCTCCTTATATCGTTCACGTATAGAAGCACCCACCTCGAATAGCACCAAGGTGGACTCATCCCGGCATACCAATAAGTCCCGGAAATGCCCAGCCAAACCGGTTATGATATTCTGCCCGTCGAATCCTTTGCCTAATATCTCATTCAAGATCAATAAAGAAGCCCGCACATTGCCGGATAAGATCGCATCTGTCAGACGAAAATAATACTCATAATCCAGCACGTTCAAGTTATCGATAACCGCTTGATACGTGATATTGCCATTCGTGAAACTTACCACTTGGTCAAAGATAGACAAAGCGTCGCGCATACCTCCATCCGCCTTCTGAGCGATCACGTTCAAGGCTTCCGGTTCCGCTGTTACCCCCTCTTGCGAAGAGACATATTGCAAATGCTCCACCATGTCGGCGATGGATATACGGGAGAAATCATAGATCTGACAACGGGAAAGGATCGTGGGAAGCACCTTGTGCTTCTCGGTCGTAGCCAAGATAAAGAGAGCATGATGCGGAGGTTCCTCCAATGTCTTCAAGAATGCGTTGAAAGCGGCGGTTGTCAACATATGGACCTCGTCAATAATGAAGACTTTGTATTTACCGATTGGAGGCGGGATACGCACTTGGTCGATCAAGGTACGGATATCGTCCACCGAGTTATTCGAGGCGGCATCCAGTTCATGGATATTGTAAGAACGCTGCTCATTGAAAGCCCGGCACGACTCGCACGCATTGCAAGCCTCGCCATCCGCCGTCGGATTCAAGCAATTGATCGTCTTCGCAAAGATACGGGCACACGAGGTCTTTCCTACTCCACGAGGACCGCAAAACAGGTAAGCATGCGCTAATTTGTTACTTTGTATCGCGTTTTTCAGCGTAGTGGTAAGAGACTTCTGCCCTACTACACTCCGGAAAGTGGACGGGCGATATTTTCTTGCCGATACAATATAATTATCCATTCTCTGCTTTTTATTGATAAGACAAAGATAAACAAAATAATTCATTATCTTCGCGAAAACGATGTTCTGATGTCACGCATAAAAGAGTTTTACATAAAGTATCTATCGTGGATCAACGCTTATTGGTTGGTTACCATCGTGTTCCTTATCGTCACCTTTACGGTGGGCGATAGCAGCCTGTATAAACGCTATACGTACGACGAGAAAATACGCGGTTTGGAGAAAGAGATCAAACATTACCAAAAGGAGATCGAGATCAACAGCAAGAAATTAAACGACCTTCATACGGACAAGGAGGGACTGGAACGTTTCGCCCGTGAAGAGTATTTCATGAAAAGGTCGAACGAGGATGTTTTTATTATCAAGGACAAATAAATGAATCAACAAATCAGATCGATTATTTTCGGCGTAGCGGGATTACTCGTATTAGCCGGTGCCATATTGTTTCTTACTCATTGGGCTGTCGCCCCTTATTTATTCGCTGTCGGTGCGGCGGGTATAGCCGTTTGCTATCTGACCCTTCCGGTTAAGGACTTGGACTTTCGTCGCCGCCGGCTCCACCGTTTCAACGTATTCGCCGGACTTCTAATGATCGTATCTTCCGGCTTTATGTTCAACAACCGTACCGAGTGGATCCTTTGCTTGAGCGTAGCCGCTATCTTACAGATATATACCGCTTTCGTTACTCCTAAAGAGTAATTGGCCGCAAAACGCAGTGCTACTGACCCGACCGATGAATATATACTGACCAGGCCAACGCAGTATATATTACTTTGCAGATACAGTATATCTTCTATAAAGTCCCCGGTAAGCACCGTTAAAAAAAGGGTGTATCAAACGTTCCTTTGATACACCCTTTCTTTTATAAATTCTATTAATAGCTTACTTGGCCGGAGAGGAATAATTCTTATTCAAGTATTCCAGCAATTCGCCTGTGATATCATAGGAATCGCCAGCCAAAAGGATATTATCTCCTACCGTATTGCTGAATACCACTTGATAGCCCCTACCCAGATTGAAAGCCTTCAATTGAGAAACAACCGTATCGCGTAATTGCTCGTTCAACTTCTGCTGCTCTTGCATCAACTCTTGAGCCAATTGGTTATCTAAGTTCTGCAACTCTTGTTGCTTATTCAATAAACGTTGTTGTTCTTGCTCCGCCCTCTCACGGGTAAGGAAAGCGTTATTTTCTACCTTACGCTGGAAATCTTGCATCTCGCCTTGTAAACTACGGGCTTTCTGGGTGATGTTAGCACGGGAATTCTCTTGTTTCTTCAAGATGATCTCGTTCAGATCCTTGGAATAATTGTAATTAAGTAACAGGGAATCCACATTTACATAAGCGATCGGAAGTAAGGCCGTTGTGTCTCCCGCTGACGCGAATGTTCTTGTTACGCTTGATTCTTTCTTGCCGGAAAATTGCATAATATACAAGATTACGACAGCCACCGCTAGCACACCGTTAATAACGTAGTTAATGTTCTTCATAAAGTGCAATTTAAATCTTATTTTTTTATTCTTTTATTTCGTTCATGATGTCATAGAGTCCCTTTTGCTTCACCGCCATACGATCCATGGTCTTCGCACAAAATATACCTTTCTTACCCAACGCCCTGTTTCCTTCGATATGCGTATTCGGGAACCTTCCTCCCTTTTTCAACAGCACTTTTATCGATAGCAACACGACACTGATAACAAGAATTATGACCGTAAATAATAACGTTGTAAGCATTTTCTCTATATTTGTGGACGCAAATATAAGAGTTTAAGTGATTACTAAGTGTCTTTTTGGCATTTTATTCTACTTTTTTTCGAACTAAGCTCTTTCAGTTGCGGTTTTATTAACTTTAGAGTAACATCTATAATACATTGTAACATTATGAAGATTACTGATTTAAAGCCTACTATCGTATGGAAGTTCTTCCATCAAGTAACCCAAGTGCCTCGCCCCTCAAAAAAGGAAGGCAAAATGATTGAATTCCTAGAATCATTCGCGAAAGAGTACAAAATAGCTATCAAGAAAGATGAAGCCGGCAACCTTTTAATGTCAAAGCCTGCCACTCCGGGAATGGAGGATCGTCCGGTAGTTGTATTGCAGTCTCACATGGATATGGTTTGCGAGAAAAATAACGGTACGAAACACGATTTCGACAATGATCCGATCGAGACGATCGTCGACGGCGAATGGCTGCGTGCCAACGGCACTACTTTGGGAGCCGATAATGGTATCGGTGTAGCGGCCGAGTTGGCTTTGCTTGCCTCCGATGATATCCAACACGGTCCGATCGAATGTTTGTTCACAGTAGACGAAGAAACAGGTTTGACCGGAGCGAAAGCCTTGAAAGAAGGTTTCATGACCGGAGATATCTTGTTAAATCTCGATAGCGAGGACGAGGGAGAGATCTTTATGGGTTGCGCCGGAGGTAAAGACACACAAGCGACTTTCCATTATGAGCCAGTTCCTACGTCCGATAAGATGCAGTATTTCCGTATCGATGTGAAAGGGTTGAATGGCGGTCACTCCGGTGGCGAGATCCACAAAGGATTAGGCAATGCCAACAAGATATTGGTTCGTTTCTTATTCTTATTGAAAAAGAAATATGATTTCGTTCTTTGCTCTATCGATGGAGGAAACTTACGTAACGCAATCGCTCGCGAGGCACACGCCGTGATCGGCTTGCATCCGGAAAATAAGGAGGATGTACGTATCTTGCTGAACCATTTCGCCGCCGACGTTGAAAATGAGTTGAAACATGTAGACCCGAGCGTTCAGTTAGCGATGGAGTCCACGGATCGTCCGGAGTATCATATCGACAATGCCACCGCCGAGAAATTAATCTACGCCTTGCACGCTTGTCCGCACGGCGTAATCGGTATGAGCCACGATATAGAAGGCTTGGTAGAGACTTCTACCAACCTTGCTTCCATAAAGATGAAAGAAGGCAATACGATCTTGATCGGTACCAGCCAGCGTAGCTCTATCGAATCATGCAAGATCGCTATCGCCAATACGGTAGCCTCCACGTTCCTATTGGCTGGAGCAGATGTAAAACATGGCGACGGCTATCCGGGATGGGCCCCGAACCCCGACTCTAAGATCTTGAAGATTGCACAGGAGACTTACAAACGCCTATTCAACAAAGACGCCAAGATCATGGCCATCCACGCCGGATTAGAGTGCGGTTTGTTCTTGGAAAAATATCCGAAACTGGATATGATCTCTTTCGGGCCTACTTTGCGTGACGTACATTCACCCAACGAGCGTATCGAGATCGCTACGGTCGGTTTATGGTGGAGCCACCTTCTTGAATTATTAAAGAGCATCCCCGCAAAATAAACCAACGTTTTTTGCGTTATAAAAAGAGGAAAGACACGATAACCGTGTCTATCCTCTTTTTTTATGTTAATGTCTTGCAACTTTTTTATGATAATTTTGTTTATCTATTGAAACAAGAACACAAGATATTTACAGTTAACATTTACGAAAATGAAAAGATTAACGATAACGCTATTTATACTCGCGACGCTTCTGTTGAACATGCTTCCGGCATGCGACGGTTTGGATGATCATTATTCCACTAACCCGACTTACCGGCTAAGCTTCTCGACAGACACGCTCGCTTTTGACACGATCTTCAGTACGATCGGTTCTACCACCCGTCAATTTATGATCTACAATAAAAATAGTGAACCTCTGAGCATTGAGTCCATCATGCTGGCCAGTGGAGAGTCTACCGGCTTCCGCATGAATGTGGATGGACGCAAAGGTAGCTCATTTAATAATGTAGGAATACTCGCCAACGACAGCATGTATGTATTCGTGGAAGTAACGGTCGATCCGAATGGGGGCAATCAACCTCTGTTGATACAGGATTCCGTACTTTTCACCGTGAATGGCATCCGTCAATCCGTATTATTGGAAGCCTATGGGCAGGATGTTAATCTTTACAAAGGCGGTGTTACGATTACAAAAGATTCTATCCTCACGGCCAATCGTCCTTATTTGATCTACGATAGTTTGGTTATCGCTAAAGGGGTTTCATTGAATATCGAGAAGGGGGCTACTTTCTATATGCATGATAAAGCGAGCCTGATCGTTCACGGCTCCATGAACGCTTTAGGCACCTTGGATGAGCCTATCACTTTCCGAGGCGACCGTTTGGATTATATACTAAATGATATATTACCGTATGACCGGACTCCCGGACAATGGGGAGGCATTACCTTTAAGGCGGATAGCTACGGGAATGTCTGGGATAATGTAATCGTACGTAATGGTACCTCCGGTGTATATTGCGAGCCTTCCACCCCGGACCGGCCAAAGATCAAGATAAACAACTCACAGATCACGAATATGGGGAGCGATCTATTCTTCGCCATCAATTGTGATGTTATCGCTACAAATACGGAATTCAGCAATGCCGGAGGAAGTGTACTCACTTTAGTCGGTGGTAAATATTACTTCGCTCACTGTACGATGGCTAATTACATGAGTTTAACCAAAAGGGAAATGGCCAGCGAGACTGTTCCTTTGGATAGTAAATGCCTGTACTTGCTCAATAACGTAACAGTAGACGGAAATGGCCCGTATCCTATCACGCAAGCTTATTTTGACAATTGCACTATCGATGGAAGTTACGATGTCGAATTAAAAGCAGATGGCAGTACAGATTTCGATTATCGGTTCAATCACTGTGCGCTTAAAGCCAAAGAATCCTCCAGCGATCACTTCAAGGAGGTCTTGTTTATCAAAAAGACTCCTTCCTATCGGAAAGTAGGAGGCAAGCAAAATAAATACACCTATGATTTCCGGCCAGATTCCGTATCGACTACCGGAGTCGGAAAAGCAGATCCCGAGATAACGAAGAATTATCCGATCGATCGTTACGGTGTCAACCGGCTAACCAGTTCGAACGGCCCGACCATAGGAGCCTACGAGTTTGTTCAGGAAGAGACCGAAGATTCAAACGAATAAGAATACATTACATATTAACAATTAATCAAAGCTTTAACTATGAAGATTTTTATGTTTTTTCTTTTATTCTTTGCCTCCCCTCCGTTATTTGCCCAAGCTACGTTCAAAGTCATGACCTATAATGTGGAGAACTTTTTCGACACAAGGGATAATCCAACCAAGAATGACGATGAATTTCTACCTTCCGGCAACCGGTACTGGACACAAAGCCGCTACTATCATAAGCTACAACAAATAGCGAAAGTAATAAGCGCTGCCGGGGAATGGAGCACACCGGCCTTAATAGCTCTTTGCGAAGTCGAGAATGACTCCGTCCTGTCTCATCTTACCCGTCGCACACCGCTCCGCTGGCAGGATTACCGATATATTATCACTCAAAGCCCCGATCCCAGAGGTATTAATGTCGCTCTTCTTTATCAACGAGATCAATTCTTTTATTTACGACATGAATCCATTCCAATTCGTTTTTCCGGGAACAAACACAAATTAACCCGAGATATCCTACACGTATATGGAAAGATCATAACAGGCGATACCTTAGATGTTTTCGTGTGTCATTTCCCCTCCCGCTACGGAGGAGAAAAAGAAAGTGAAAAGGATCGTTTTGACGCGGCCCGCACTTTACGGGGATCTAGCGATTCCCTGTTACTGATACGAGAAAAGCCGCAGATACTCATTATGGGAGACTTCAATGATACCCCTCAAGACAGAAGTATTTCCGAGATATTCGCTGCCCAAGCCTTTCCTGAAAATACGCAGATCACAGATTCCACATCTTGTACCTATTATAATTTGTTCGCAAGCCCCCATATAACTCAATTCCCGGGTAGTCATAAATACCAAGGCGAATGGAGCCAACTCGATCAAATAATCGTAAACCGGGATCTCATCACGCAAGAGTCTTCCATGCATATCATTCCGGAAAGCATCCACATATTCGCTCCTGATTTTTTATTGACTAAGGATAAAACATGGCGGGGGGTACGTCCTTTTCGAACCTATTACGGCTTTAAATATGAGGGCGGTTTTAGTGACCATTTACCATTAACAGTCGATTTTCTAATACGTTCTCAGATCAAACGCTGAAAAG
The DNA here is from genome assembly GCF_002257605.1 of Parabacteroides sp. CT06. Taxonomy (GTDB): domain Bacteria; phylum Bacteroidota; class Bacteroidia; order Bacteroidales; family Tannerellaceae; genus Parabacteroides; species Parabacteroides distasonis. The sequence goes on from NZ_CP022754.1 coordinate 3,806,905, forward strand.
AAAACCTTGAAACCTTTTTTCCGATCTCTTGTTATCCTATTAAAGAAGAAAAGCTATGTAGTCAACAAGCAAACAGAACACATATGGAAATAAATCTCGCCTCAATCCGGCAAGAATACACAAAAGGAGGATTAAGGGAAAGCGAACTTCCGGATAACCCATTCTTGCTTTTCAGTCAATGGTTACAAGAGGCTATAGACAGCAAAGTAGATGAACCCACGGCCATGCTAGTAGGGACCGTATCTCCAGAAGGCAAACCTTCCACCCGTACCGTCTTATTAAAGGACCTGCATGATGATAAGTTTATTTTCTACTCCAACTACGAAAGCCGAAAAGGCAGGCAACTGGCACAAAACCCGGCAATCTCTCTTTCGTTTGTATGGCATCAATTAGAAAGGCAGGTACATATCGAAGGTACGGCTGAAAAAGTCCCCCCGGATGAATCGGATCAATATTTCAAAAAACGCCCGTATAAAAGCCGGATCGGAGCTCGTATATCCCCACAAAGTCAACCCATCGGCAGCCGTATGCAACTTATACGAGCTTTCATTAGAGAGGCAGCTCGTTGGATTGGAAAAGAAGTGGAGCGTCCGGCTCACTGGGGCGGGTATGCCGTCATTCCCGAACGTATCGAGTTCTGGCAAGGTAGGCCCAACCGGCTTCATGATCGCATAGTATATACCCTTCAACCGGACGGCCATTGGAAAAAAGAAAGGCTCGCCCCATGAAATCAGGTACAAGTCCGATACCAAAGGATAAGAGATAGATAATTCATCGAAAACGATTATCTTTGTCTGTCAAAATACGTAATACCTATGAATATTAGATCCATATATCTAGCCGGTCTATTCGCAATCATCGGCTCCCACATAATCAACACAAACGCCCAGCAACTTAGGAATCCTTTCGATTTCCCGATCTTACTGAGCGGGAACTTCGGTGAGTTAAGAAGCAATCATTTCCATTCCGGAATAGACTTCAAGACACAAGGGGTAGAAGGTAAACCCGTACATACGGTACAAGAAGGATACGTATCACGTATATCCGTAAGTCCATGGGGCTACGGTAACGGGCTTTACATCACACACCCGGATGGAACGACCACCGTATACGGCCATCTACAAAAATTCTCGAAGAAAATAGCGAATTATGTAAAAGAGCAACAATACGCACAAGAAAGTTTCAATGTAAATCTCTTCCTTACGCCGGATTTGCTTCCTGTCGAGAAAAATGAAGTCGTAGCGTTAAGCGGCAATACCGGAAGCTCTGGTGGACCTCATCTCCATTTTGAGGTACGAGACACCGAGACCGAGGAAGTCATGGACCCCTTGGATTATTTCTCGGATCGGATAACCGATACCCGTCCTCCTAAAATCCAAGGAATACAGATCGTCCCCATCGAAGGAAAAGGCGTAGTAAACGGCAAAAGCAAGAAGCTTGAGATAAAACCCGTCACGGCGAAAAACGGGAAACAGACAATCACTGGAAAAATCGAGGCATGGGGAGAAATAGGGCTCGCTGTAAAAGCCTATGATTATATGGATAATACGACTAACATTTATGGCGTACGAGAAATCACGCTCACGGCAGACAGCCAAGTGATCTTCCATAGCGATCTCGACAGGTACGCGTTCGACGAGACCCGTTACCTAAACACATTCACTGATTACGAAGCATGGAAAGATCATCGCTCTTTCTATATGCGTAGTTTCATCGAGCCGGGAAACCGTCTACGCTTCCTTGAAAGCGTAAACCGGGGAATCTTGCGTATAGATGAACCTCGTACCTATCATTTGACGTATACGCTGGCTGACGCTTTCGGCAATGCCACCCGTTTATCCATCTGGATCGAGGGAAAGAAACAAGAGATCCCCCAGATCGATACGACTCATACAGAATTATTCCATTGGGGTAGCGAGAATAGGTTCGGCGCTAAAGGCATCCGTCTCGTCATGCCTAAAGGTAATCTATATAATGACCTCTACTTCCGCTATTCGGTGAAAGAAGATAGTACCTCATTATCAGCCACCCACATATTGCACGATAAGCCAATCCCTTTGCATGGAACGGCCCAGTTATCACTATTCTTGCAAAGCGATACGCTTGAGAATAAACAACAATATGGTGTGGTTCGCTTACAAAACGGACGTGCCTCTTGGATGGGCGGTACATACCGTAATGGCTGGATCGACGCAAATATCAAGGAATTGGGCAGTTATAAGATACAACAAGATACAAAGGCTCCGGTTATCACGCCGATCAACCAACAGACGTGGGTCAGCAAACAGAACTTCATATTCCGTTTGTCCGATAACTTAAGCGGGGTACAAACCTACCGGGGAGAAATAGACGGGCAGTTTGTCTTATTCGAGATGAATAATAAATCGGTTATTACCTATCGCTTCGATAAAGAGAGGTTGCAAAGAGGCAAGCATGAACTTAAATTAATCGTAACGGATGCTTGCGGAAATGAGTCGATTTATACACATCCGTTTACTTGGTAGGACGATTTATCGTATTTTTTAGGCAAAATATAAGTCCTTTGATTGCTTTACTTTAAGAAATTCGTATATTTGTTTCTTGTATATTTATCGTATTGAGTAGATTGCTCAACAATAAACACAATAATATTATAAACATGGAAAACAACGACTTATTAGAAATGGTAAGAAGTAAGGCACAAGGATGGCTTACGAAAAGTTATGATGCGGAAACTCGTGCTCAAGTTCAAGCGTTACTTGACAACGAAGATCCTACTGAGTTAATCGAGTGTTTTTATAAAGACCTAGAATTCGGAACAGGTGGATTGCGCGGAATCATGGGGGTAGGTTCAAATCGTATGAATATATATACAGTTGGCGCGGCTACCCAAGGTTTATCCAACTATCTGAAAAAGGAATTTGCGGATTTAGAACAGATAAAGGTTGTCATCGGCCACGATTGCCGTAACAACAGCCGTAAGTTCGCGGAAATATCAGCCGATATCTTCTCCGCTAACGGCATCAAGGTTTATTTATTCGAAGACCTGCGTCCGACTCCGGAAATGTCATTCGCTATCCGTAAACTGGGATGCCAGAGCGGTATCATCTTGACGGCTTCTCACAATCCGAAAGAATACAACGGATACAAGGCTTATTGGGATGATGGCGCACAAATGATCGCCCCGCACGATAAGAATACGATCGCCGAGGTTAACAAGATCCGTAACGCTAGCGAGATTAAATTCAAAGGAAATAAAGAATTGATCGAGATCATCGGACAAGCGATCGATGATGAATATATCAAGGAATTAACAACGATTTCTTTGTCTCCGGAGGCTATTTCCCGCCATAAGGATATGAAGATCGTGTATACTCCAATTCACGGAACAGGTGTTAAATTGGTTCCTGCCGCTTTGAAAGCTTACGGATTCACGAACATTATCCATGTACCGGAACAAGATGTTGTTAGCGGTGATTTCCCGACGGTTATCTCTCCGAACCCGGAAGAGCCGGCTGCTTTAGCTATGGCTGTAGAGAAAGCAAAAGAGACTGACGCTGAATTGGTAATGGCTTCCGATCCGGACGCAGACCGTGTAGGTGCCGCCGTTAAGAATAACGAAGGCGAATGGGTACTTTTGAATGGTAACCAAACCGCTTTGATGTTCGTTTACTATTTAATCACTCGCTGGAAAGAGTTAGGTAAGATCAATGGTAAAGAATATATCGTAAAGACAATCGTTACGACAGAGACGATCAAGACGATCGCCGAGCGTAATGGCGTGGAGATATACGATGTTTATACAGGCTTCAAATGGATCGCTAACGTTATGCGTGAGAACGAAGGCAAGAAAAACTATATCGGCGGTGGCGAGGAAAGCTACGGATTCCTTTGCGAGGACTTCGTTCGCGATAAAGACGCTGTTTCCGCTTGCGTTATCTTGGCCGAGATCGCGGCTTGGGCAAAAGATCAGGGCTTGAGCTTGTATCAATTGCTCCAGAAGATCTACGTGGAATACGGCTTCTCCAAGGAGAAAGGTATCTCTGTCGTGAAGAAAGGTAAGAGCGGAGCGGAAGAGATCGAGGCTATGATGAAGAAGTTCCGTGAGAACCCGTTGACTGAGATCGCAGGCTCTAAGGTAACTTATTTCTACGATTACTCTACATTGAAAGGTAAGGACTACGCAGAGAACGAAACCGTTACATTAGATATGCCTACTACCTCTAATGTGCTTCAATACTTCACGGAAGATAATACAAAAGTATCTATCCGTCCTTCCGGTACGGAACCGAAGATCAAATTCTATTGCGAGGTTCACTCCAAGGTAAAGAGTATCGACGAATTGCCGGAGGCAGAGAAAGCGGCAGAAGAAAAGATCAATCAGATCAAGGCTTCTTTAGGAATCTAATCGAACATAATTATTACATATAGAGGCAAGGGCGAGAATCGTTCTTGCCTCTTTTTATTCTATCAGATCAAATCAGACTTACTGAAACAAAACGGCAGCAAGGCCGTCGCGCTCGGAACGAGATAGGCTTCCTCTTTTCCACAAAGAAGGACTTTCATAGGCTTGTTATAACGTTGCTCGGTTTCCAACATCACTTGCCGGCAGGCACCACAAGGCGTGATAAGATCCACACGTTCCCCATCCTTCATAGCCGCGATCGCCAAAACCTGAACAGCGGCGTCCGGATAATGCGCTCCCGCATAGAATAAGGTAGTCCGCTCCGCGCAAAGCCCGGACGGATAGGCGGCGTTTTCCTGATTATTTCCGGAAAGGATCTCCCCATTCTCCAATAGAACCGCCGCTCCCACATGAAACTTGGAATAAGGAGCATAAGCATGCTTCGAGGCCTCAAAAGCAGCCTCGTACAATCGCCTATATATATCGTCTAATTCTCCTACCGCATAGACCTCTACCCGGGTCTCTAACTTCAATTCTTTCATTCTCTTGATTGTTTTAATGTTTTGAAAGAAACCTAACTATAATTCTTAATAGGCTATAAATATAAAAAGAATATGCCAGAAGCATTCATGATCCACACATTTAATTAGATACAGCGAGAATGTTTTCTGGATTTACCTCGATATGATTATTGGAAAATAATTATTATATTTGCGTATTGATAAATAAAATGAGGTATGACAAGAATAAATAATCCTTTTATAACTAGCGGATATATATCTGCTGATTACTTCTGCGACAGGGAGGCCGAGAGTAAGCAGCTAATTCGTGAGATCGTGAATGGGAATAACCTTGCTATTATCTCTACACGTAGAATGGGTAAAACAGGACTGATCCAACACTGTTTCCACTCAAAAGAACTCTCAAAGGAATATTATACATTCTTCGTTGACATCTATGCGACCAAGTCGCTACGTGATTTTATCTTCTCGCTGAGCAAGGTGATTCTCGAGAGTCTCAAGCCATTTGGAAAAAAGGCAGTTGAGATCTTTATCAATAGCGTCTTATCGCTTCAAGCAGGCATAAGTTATGACTTCACAGGTACCCCTTCGTTCAACATTCAGTTGGGAGATATTCAAAATTCAATGGCGACGCTCGAAGAGATTTTCAAGTACCTCGCAAAAGCCGACAAACCTTGTATTGTTGCCGTAGACGAATTTCAGCAGATAACCAACTATTCCGAAAAGAATGTAGAAGCTCTGCTCCGAACACACATCCAGCACTGTAATAACGCTCAATTCATTTTTGCGGGAAGTCAGCGTCATACGATGGGGAATATGTTCCTAAGCGCATCTCGCCCGTTCTATCAGAGCGTCTCTATGATGCACCTTGAGAGTATAGCTATAGAAAAATACATTGATTTCGCACGGAACCATTTCAAGAAGGCTGACCGGAGAATTACACCCGAAACGATTCGGATCGTGTATGATAGATTCGATGGGGTGACGTGGTATGTACAAAAGACGCTCAATGTGCTTTTCGCGTTTACACCAGTTGGGGCTACATGTGATGAATCGATGGTAGAACCCGCTATCGCATCGGTGGTCGATTCATACCGATTCAACTACCAAGAGACGCTGTTTCGTCTTCCCGAAAGGCAAAAGGAGCTGCTTGTCGCCATCGCTAAAGAGGGCAACGCTAAATCCATCACCTCCGGAGAGTTTGTAAAACGCTATTCATTAACCTCCCCCAGTTCTGTCCAAGCCGCCGTAAAAGGGTTACTAGAGAAAGACTTTATCACTCTCTTCAACGGCAGTTACAGCATCTACGACAAACTTTTTGAGATTTGGTTACGAGAGAGTTATTAATCCTTATATCTTATTATAAAACAAAGACATATGCATTCAATGCTTCTTACATCCGATAAAGACCCCATGGGCGCCGCTATACTCGATTATCTCGCACATAGGAAAGCGAGCAAGCTTCGTGTATTCTCCTCCATGTTCGATGAAGATGAGATTCCCGTGAATCAATTATTCCGGACTTTCCAAGAAATGCCCTCCTTGGAACAGAAGGCCCTTCAACTCAGTACGGGCAAAATATTGGATGTGGGTGCCGGAAGTGGGTGTCACACCTTGGCCTTGCAGGAAATGAGTAAAGAGGTTACCGCTATCGACATATCCCCTCTTTCCGTAGAGGCCATGAACAAGCGAGGCGTGAAAGACGCTCGTTTACAGAATTTTTTTGACAAGAGCTTAACCGGACCATTCGATACCATTCTTCTCTTGATGAACGGTTCCGGGATTATCGGTAAACTGGAAAATCTCCCGGCTTTCTTTCACCGCTTAAAAGAGGTTCTAGCCCGGGACGGACAGCTTTTACTTGATTCTAGCGATTTAAGTTATTTATTTGAAGATGAAGACGGGAATCTGGATATCGCCCCCGAGGATGATTATTTCGGAGAGATCGATTTCCGTATGCAATATAAGAATATCAAGGGAGATTCATTTGATTGGTTATACATCGATTTCAACACGCTCAAACTATACGCAAGACAAGCCGGCTTTAAAGCGGAAAAAATAGAGGAAGGGGAACATTACGATTATCTAGCCCGTATCTCCTATTTTTAACCCCGCAAATCCCGGTAGATATGTATTTTCTTTTATATATTTGTCCGGTAAAATCGGATCGAAAAGAACAGTTATGCGTTTATCCCTTCATTTTTTAGGTATATTATTATTGTCCCTCGTCTGTTTAAGCGCAGGGGCGGAAAGCCAGCGCAAGCTGACTTCCTATCAAAAATACATCAGTAAGTACAGCGATTTGGCGGTTCAGCACCAAAAGAAATATCGCATTCCGGCAAGTATCACCTTAGCGCAGGGATTACTGGAATCCGGAGCTGGGCAAAGCGACTTGGCCAGACGCTCTAACAATCACTTCGGCATCAAATGCCATTCGGACTGGCGGGGCGGCAGGGTCTATCACGATGACGACCTGCGGGGAGAGTGCTTCCGGAAATACAAACGAGTAGAGGATTCTTATGATGACCATTCTCGCTTCCTCGCCGAACGCTCCCGCTACGAACGCCTGTTCAAATTAAACATCAAGGATTACAAAGGCTGGGCCAAAGGACTACAAAAATGCGGTTACGCCACCGATCGTGCTTACGCGAATAAATTAATCAAGGTTATCGAAGATTATGAGTTATACCGCTTTGACTCCGGTAAGGGAACAAAGAAGACCTCTACCAAGAAGCAAAATCTTCCGGTGTTCAATTATCAAGTCTATCGTACCCACGGTTTGATCTATGTATACGCTAAGGATAACGACAGTTTCGACCAGATCGCCCGAAGCATGGGATTCAAGGCCAAGCAGTTGATGAAATTCAACGAGGTGCCTGAGGACTTCCCGTTGCAGGCAGGCGATATCGTATATCTGGAAAAGAAAAAGAAGAAAGCGGACAAGCCGAATTACGACCATGTGGTACAAGTCGGAGAGTCTATGCACAGTATTGCGCAGATGTACGGAATCCAGATCAAGAGTCTGTATAAAATGAATAAAAAAGACAAAGATTACATCCCGGAGGAAGGAGATGTCTTAAAACTTAGATAAGTAACATAAAAAAGTATTACCTTTGCGGTTCAAATAATATAGTACAATGAGTGATCAACGTTATAACCTGCGAGGCGTTTCCGCTTCAAAAGAAGATGTTCACAATGCGATAAAGAACATCGATAAGGGAATTTTTCCGAAAGCGTTCTGTAAGATCATCCCCGATATCTTAGGCGGTGATCCTGAATATTGTAATATTATGCACGCGGATGGCGCCGGTACCAAATCGTCCTTGGCGTATATGTACTGGAAAGAGACCGGAGATCTTTCGGTGTGGAAAGGTATCGCCCAAGACGCTCTTATCATGAATATCGACGACCTGCTTTGCGTAGGTGCCGTAGACAATATCTTGGTCTCTTCCACGATTGGACGTAACAAGCTGTTGGTTCCGGGCGAGGTGATCTCAGCGATCATCAACGGAACGGACGAATTATTAGCGGAATTACGCGAGATGGGCGTTGGTTGCTACGCGACAGGTGGCGAGACCGCAGACGTTGGCGACTTAGTTCGTACCATCATCGTAGATAGTACGGTCACTTGCCGCATGAAACGTTCGGACGTAATCGATAATAAGAATATTCAAGGAGGAGACGTGATCGTAGGTCTGGCATCTTCCGGACAAGCCACTTACGAGAAAGAATACAATGGAGGTATGGGTAGCAACGGCTTGACCTCTGCCCGCCATGATGTTTTCTCTAAGTATTTAGCGAAAAAATATCCGGAAAGCTACGATGCCGCCGTTCCCGAAGAATTGGTTTACTCCGGAGGATTGAAACTTACGGATAAGATCGAGGAATTAGGGATCGATGCCGGAAAGATGGTGCTTTCGCCTACACGTACCTATGCGCCGGTAATTAAGGTATTGCTTGATAAACTACGCTCTCAAATCCATGGCATGGTACATTGTTCGGGAGGGGCTCAGACAAAAGTTATGCACTTCGTAGAGAACAAGCGTGTAACCAAGGACAATCTCTTCCCTATCCCACCGTTATTCCGCACGATTCAGGAACAGAGCGGTACGGACTGGAGCGAGATGTACAAGGTATTCAATATGGGACACCGGATGGAGATATACATCGCTCCCGAGCATGCGGAAGAAGTAATCGGCATCTCAAAAAGCTTTGGTATTGATGCGCAAATCGTGGGCTTCGTAGAGGAAGCCGATAAAAATGAATTGATTATCGAAAGCGAGAAAGGTCGCTTCACCTATTAATAAAGATAAATGGCCGAAAATAGTTTACTTGGTAAATTAGACGGATTAGTGAGCCGTTTTGAGGAAGTCGGTACCCTTATTACCGACCCGGCGGTGATCGCCGACATGAAACGGTTCGTAAAACTGAACAAAGAGTACCGTGATTTGGAGAAAATTGTGGGAGCTCGTTCGGAATACGTGAAAGTATTGAACGGGATCGAGGAAGCGAAAGCCTTGCTTGAGTCCGAGCAAGATCCGGAAATGCGGGAAATGGCCCGTGAGGAGCTGGATACCTGCAACGAACGTATTCCCGCTTTGGAAGAAGAGATAAAATTATTGCTCGTTCCCGCTGATCCGCAAGACGACAAGAACGCGATCGTTGAGATACGAGGAGGAACGGGAGGTGACGAAGCCGCCCTTTTCGCCGGTGATCTATATCGTATGTACGTGAAGTATTGCGAACTGAAGGGATGGAAAATAAGCGTGTCTAGCTTTAGCGAAGGCTCGTCCGGCGGTTTTAAGGAAATCATCTTCACGGTATCGGGCGAGAAAGTATACGGAACGTTGAAGTATGAGTCCGGTGTACACCGTGTACAGCGTGTACCGGCTACGGAGACGCAAGGACGTGTACATACCTCCGCCGCTACAGTTGCCGTATTGCCTGAGGCGGATGAATTTGATGTTGAGATTAATGAAGGGGAGATTAAATGGGATACCTTCCGCTCCGGTGGGGCCGGTGGTCAGAACGTAAACAAGGTGGAATCAGGTGTCCGTCTGCGTTATGTCTGGAAGAACCCCATTACAGGTGTGAGTGAGGAAATCTTGATCGAATGTACGGAGACACGAGACCAACCGAAGAACAAAGAAAGGGCGCTTACCCGTCTTCGTTCGTTTATTTATGACAAGGAACACCAGAAATACTTGGACGATATCGCCAGCAAGCGTAAGACCATGGTATCTACCGGTGACCGCTCCGCGAAGATCCGTACGTACAATTACCCGCAAGGGCGTATCACGGATCACCGTATCAATTACACGATCTATAATCTTTCAGCCTTTATGGACGGTGAAATTCAAGATTGCTTGGATCACCTGATCGTAGCGGAGAACGCTGAGCGACTGAAAGAGTCTGAATTGTAAACACATCCAATCATTTCATACTGAATAAGAAAATGAACAAACAACAGCTATTCGAGAATATTAAAAAGAAACAATCCTTCCTTTGTGTCGGATTAGATACAGATATAAAAAAGATCCCGCAGCATCTATTGTCGGAAGAAGATCCTATTTTCGCATTCAATAAAGCGATCATCGACGCTACCGCCGATTATTGTGTCGCTTACAAGCCGAATCTGGCTTTTTACGAGAGCCTCGGCACAAAGGGTATGATGGCTTTTGAGAAGACTGTGGCTTACTTACGGGAGAATTATCCCGATCAATTTATCATCGCCGACGCGAAACGTGGTGATATCGGAAATACCTCCGAGATGTATGCCCGTTCTTTCTTCGATCATATCAAGGTAGATGCCGTAACGGTCGCTCCCTATATGGGCGAGGATAGCGTAAAACCATTCTTGATCTACCCGGAGGCTTGGGTAATCTTATTGGCCTTGACCTCCAATAAAGGCTCACATGATTTTCAAATGACGGAAGACGCAAATGGTGAACGTCTTTTCGAGAAAGTACTAAAGAAATCGCAAGAATGGGCTAACGATGAGCAAATGATGTATGTAGTGGGCGCTACCCAAGGCAAGATGTTCCTTGATATCCGTAAACAGGCCCCGAATCATTTCTTGTTAGTTCCGGGCGTAGGCGCTCAAGGTGGAAGCTTGGCGGAAGTAGCTCAATACGGGATGAACGACCAATGCGGTCTTTTGGTAAATTCTTCCCGTGCGATTATTTACGCGGATAAGACGGAGGCTTTCGCCAACGTAGCCCGTGAGGCGGCGCATGCCGTACAGAAAGAAATGGCCGGTTATCTACACGATAAAGGAATTATTCCCTGCAAAGCATAGGCTATCTAAAGAATTTTCACCATTTTTGCAAACTAACTGTCTATAAACAGCGGACAGTCAACGAAGATACATATATAATTGAATAAGTAATGGAGTTTTCAGCCCAACAAATTGCCGGCTTCCTGAACGGAACGATCGAAGGAGATCCGAACGTAAAAGTCAGTAACTTCTCTAAAATAGAAGAAGGAAAGCCAGGTACATTGACCTTTTTGGCGAATCTTAAATATGCGCATCATATTTATAATACCGAGGCAAGCATTGTTTTGGTGAATAATGATTTCAAACCGGAACAACCGATAAAAGCCACACTTGTAAAAGTAGAGAACGCTTACGCGGCGCTCGCGATGTTATTAAATCTGGTAGAGCAATCGAAGAGCAAAAAGAAGGGGGTTGATTCTACCGCTTTTATCGCCGCTTCCGCGACCGTGAGCGATGATTGTTATGTCGGTAACTTCGCCTATATCGGAGAAGGCGTGAAAATGGGTAAGAACTGTATGGTATACCCGCACGCTTATATCGGTGATCACGTGACGGTAGGAGATAACTGCGTATTCTATCCGCATGCCACCGTTTACGAGAATTGTATAATCGGCAATAATTGTATCCTTCATGCCGGTAGCGTAGTCGGGGCTGACGGTTTCGGATTCGCTCCCGAAGGTGAGACTTACAAGAAAATCCCGCAATTAGGCAACGTTATTATCGAGGATGATGTAGAGATCGGAGCCAATACGACAATTGACCGTGCGGTGATGGATTCTACGATCATTCACCGAGGCGTTAAGCTGGACAATCTCGTACAAATCGCTCATAACGTGGAGGTAGGCGAGAATACCGTGATGGCGGCGCAAGTCGGCATCGCCGGTTCCGTAAAAGTAGGAAAGCATTGTATGTTTGGCGGACAAGTTGGTTTGGCCGGACATATCCATGTGGCGGACCACGTCGTATTCGGAGCTCAGGCTGGCGTTATCAGCGACGTGAAGGAAGCGACGACATTGCTCGGGGCGCCGGCGATCAACGCTAAGAACTTCATGCGTTCCAGCGCGATCTTCAACCGTCTTCCGGATATATACCGCTCGCTGGGGCAAATGCAACGGGAGATCGAACAACTCAAGAAAGAAATTAATAAACAATAAAGACCTATGCAAAAACAGAAAACGCTTGCGGCAAGTTTCTCCTTGAAAGGAAAAGGGTTGCATACCGGATTAGATATAGAGATTACGTTTAATCCCGCACCCGAGAACCATGGATACAAGATCAAACGTGTCGATATGGAAGGCCAACCGACGATTGACGCCTTGGCCGAGAACGTGGTTAATACACAACGGGGTACGGTGCTTAGCAAGAATGGCGTTCAAGTAAGTACGATCGAGCACGCGATGGCGGCTTTATACGCTTATGAGATCGATAACTGCTTGATCGAGGTAAACGCACCCGAGTTTCCGATCCTAGACGGAAGTTCTCGCTTCTTCTCCGAGGAAATCCAAAAGACAGGGGTTGTTGAGCAAAACGCTCCGAAGGATTATTATATCGTAAAGCACAAGATCGAGGTAAAAGATGAGGAAACCGGTTCTTCGTTGATCATCCTTCCGGATGATAAGTTCAGCGTGAACGTATTGATCTCATTCGATTCGCCCGTGCTTTCCAACCAATTCGCCACGTTGAACGATCTCAGCGAATTCCCGACAGAATTGGCGGCTTCACGTACGTTCGTATTCGTACGCGAAGTGGAGATGTTGCTCAACAATAACTTGATCAAGGGTGGCGATTTAGACAATGCGATCGTTATCTACGACCAGAAGATACCGCAAGAATCTTTGGACAAATTGGCGGATATGCTGAACATCCCTCACAAGAACGTGCAGGAATTAGGTTATATCAATAACAAGCCGCTTGTATTCGATAACGAACCGGCACGTCATAAATTGATCGACGTGATCGGAGATATCGCCTTGATCGGTAAGCCGATCCGCGGACGTGTGATCGCTACCCGTCCGGGACATAAGATCAATAACCAGTTAGCTCGTATGATCCGCAAGGATATCAAGATGAACGAGGTGCAAGCCCCGGTATACGATCCGAACCGTGAGCCGGTGATGGATATCAACCGTATCCGTGAATTATTGCCGCACCGCTATCCGTTCTTATTGGTTGACAAGATCATCGAGGTTGGCGGGAACTATATCGTAGGCGTAAAGAACATCACGACCAACGAACCGTTCTTCCAAGGGCATTTCCCTCAGGAGCCGGTCATGCCGGGAGTCCTGCAGGTTGAGGCTATGGCACAAACAGGTGGTTTGCTAGTCTTGAATTCCGTAGATGAGCCAGAGCGCTATTCTACCTACTTCATGAAAATAGATGGCGTGAAATTCCGCCAAAAAGTCGTTCCGGGCGATACGTTGATCTTACGTCTGGAATTATTGGCACCGATCCGTCGCGGGATCTCTACCATGAAAGGGTATGTATTCGTTGGTGATAAATTGGTTAGTGAAGCCGAGTTCATGGCTCAGATTGTAAAAAACAAATAATAAGATAAAGTACGATAATGAATATATCTCCTCTAGCAGTCGTTCATCCAGAGGCCCAGATCGGCCAGAATGTAACTATCGATCCGTTTGCCGTGATTGAGAAAGATGTCGTAATCGGTGATAATTGCCATATATATTCTCACGCCGTTATCTTGGATGGCGCACGGATTGGTAAAAATTGCAATATTTTCCCGGGAGCGGTCGTTGCCGGTATCCCTCAAGACATGAAATTCGCGGGGGAAACCACGACGGCGGAAATCGGAGATAACACGACGCTTCGCGAATGCGTGACGATCAACCGGGGTACCGCTTCCAAAGGTAAGACCGTGGTAGGTCGCAATTGCTTAATCATGGCTTATTCGCACGTGGCCCATGATTGCGTCTTAAAAGACCATATTATCATCGGTAACGCTTCGCAAATCGCCGGGGAGGTAGAGATTGATGATTTCGCTATCGTAAGCGGAGGTTCCTTGGTGCATCAGTTCACGCGTATATCCAAGCACGTGATGGTACAAGGCGGTTCTCGTATCGGAAAAGATATCCCTCCTTATACCTTGATCGGCCGTGATCCGATCGTTTATTGCGGTATCAATATCGTAGGTTTACGTCGCCGGGGATTCACGAATCAGCAGGTATTCTTGATTCAAGACATCTATCGCACGCTGTATACCCGAGGCTTGAATAATACGGAGGCGCTGAAAGCGATCGAGACCGAGTACGAGCCTAGCGAGGAACGGGATTTGATCCTCAATTTCATCAAGTCTTCCAGCCGGGGTATCGTAAGAGGTTCGATCGACGAATAAGCGACACAAACATCCGGACAACCAAAAACAAATCAGCGCAAATCCACATCTTACAATGAGGGGTTTGCGCCGATTCGCTATTTATGTCACCAAAAGGTTATTTATAGGGTAATTCCCGTGATCTGCCGGATCATTTCAAGATCGATCCCCATGGCTTTCATCTTCTTGGCGTTTTCGAGGTTCGCTTCTGTCTCGCCTTTTGCCAGTCCTTTCGCCTTACCTTTCTCCTTATTTTCCGCTCTACTTTCCGCTAGTCCTTCCAGGTATCCTTCAAGCTTCGCCGAATCCAATACGTCATTTTGTATCATGACCGCATTCAGGTGTTCGTCGTAAGCGTATCTATCCTCGGGGGGCATGGAGTAGTATCTCAATTTTTCTCGAGCCTCGCCTAATCCCGGAGTCATGGTGTCAGGACGAATTGTTCCTCTTTTAAGGTAGTCCATCCATTCTTCTAGGGAAGTGACGGCTATCTTATCGAACTTATTGGTCCGTATGAGTATATATTCGGGGAAAATCTCGGGGGATAGCTTGGAGACAATTACGCTCCTCTCTTTCGTGTTGACTACCAATTGATCCTTGGTATGTACGCCGATGAAATGATTCTGCCCGTGATAAAGGTAGTCCTCGCCCAGTGATATGTACTCGGTTATGGTTTTCGCCACGCCATAGAGTACCTGTTCGAGATAATATAGCTTGCGAATATTTTGTATTTTCACGATGATGATCTCTCCCTTGTCGTTAAGCGCCTTGATGTCCACCCGGTTGAACTTGTCATCCTCATGACAGTTGATTACCCTCGCTCTCCAGTAGCTCCACGATGGTAATCTTCTCTCCAAGAAAAACCGTGAGAAAACCCTCCAGCACACCGAAGTTGGCTTTTTGCCGGAGCAGTCTCTTGATCGCCCAATCGAAACGTATGTATCGGTCTTTTAATTCTTTCATGCGTTGATCCTCCTCTTTTTTATCCATAGTTGATAGGTTTTAAGTTACGGCCCAATAGCGGGCGGTGTCGTAAAGATATGTCTTTTCGGGCGAAATGCAAAAGATTGATATCTGATACTGTGATTTTTATTATTTACCCATATTACAATTACCTATTCAAGGTGACAACTGCCACTAATATCTCAGCCGCAGGTTCCGTCTCTTTGACGAAGGTTGAAGACGAAGCTACGACGGTCGCCTCAGATACAGGGATCAGACGCGCACCCTCTTTCATTATTTATAGCGACGTATATTGGGTATATCCATATTTTTACTACTTTTGAGGCAATAATAAAACTAAACGACTATGCTATTTAGATTTCTAATCCTATCAGATGAAGCAGATGACTTCAAGCGCGAGATCAAGATTGATTCCGAGTCTACTTTCTTGGATTTGCAAAACGCCATTCTCGACTCTGTAGGTTATACAAAGGATCAAATGACCTCTTTCTTCATATGTGACGATGACTGGAGTAAAAAGACAGAGATCACATTAGTGGAGATGGATACCTCTTCCGAGGAAGACAGCTATGTCATGGCCGATACTCAACTGGAAGAATTGTTGGAAGACGAGCACCAAAAACTACTTTTCGTTTTCGATTATATGACCGAACGTGCCTTCTTCATGGAACTTCGTGAGATCGTTCCGGGAAAAGACTTGGATGCTCCTATTTGCAGCAAATCGGTAGGTACGCCTCCCGCCCAAATAGTTTCTTTCGATGAGTTCGAGGCTAAGAACGGCAGTACGGACGTAGGAGAAGATTTTTACGGGGATTCCGAATACGATATGGACGAATTAGACAAAAGCGGCTTCGACGGTTTAGGCGAAGGCCCGATGGATAATCCTTACGACGACGAGCGCTTTTGATGAATTCCCTCGTTATATTACTTGGGCCGACAGGAGTCGGAAAGACCGAGTTAAGCCTCCAAGTGGCGGAACGTTTCGGCTCTCCGATTATCTCTTCCGACTCCCGTCAGCTCTATAAAGACCTTCCGATCGGCACGGCTGCCCCAACACCGGAACAAATGGCTCGTGTCAAGCATTATATGGTAGGCACTCTCTCGCTTACCGATTATTACAGCGCCAGCAACTTCGAGGAAGACGTGGTCTCCCTCCTATCCGAATTACATAAAACGATCCCGACCGTCGTAATGACCGGAGGCTCTATGATGTACATCGATGCCGTATGTAAAGGTATTGACGATATCCCGACAGTTACACCGGAGATCCGGGATGCCCTATACATGCAATTTGAAACCGAGGGACTAGCCCCTATCCTCGCTGAATTAAAAGAAGCAGACCCTGTCCATTATGAGGAAGTGGACCGGAATAATTATAAACGAGTGATCCATGCCGTAGAGATTTGCCGGATGACAGGCAAGCCTTACTCCTCCTTCCGCACGAACATTAAGAAAGAGCGTCCGTTCCGGATCATCAAAGTAGGGCTTAATAGAGATCGCGACGAATTATGCGACCGCATCAACCAACGTGTAGATCTAATGATGAGCGAAGGATTATTGGAAGAGGCTCGCCGGGCTTATCCCTTCCGTCATTTGAATTCCTTGAACACGGTAGGTTATAAAGAATTATTCAATTACTTCAGCGGAGAATGGACATTAGACCTCGCTGTGGAGAAAATCAAACGAAACTCCCGGGTCTACGCCCGGAAGCAAATGACTTGGTTTAAACGGGACCCAGAAATAACATGGTTCCATCCGGATGAGACCGAAGCTATATTTACACATCTGAGCCAACAGATCATATAGCGTTTTAACAATGCCCATTATAAGGTGTTTACAATGGGCATTATAAACATGCTTGAATAGGCATTGTAAGCATCTTACAATAGGCATCAAGGTTTTCCGCTGATTATCAAAGCCAAACGCAACGACTTTATTTCTTGAAAACCAGATAAACCGCCGCTACCAAGAATACGAAAGCAAGCGCATGGTTCCATTTAAACGACTCCCCCTTAAAAGCAATGGTACTGAAGGCCACGAATACCACCAACGTAATCACCTCTTGGATCACTTTCAATTGAATCAAGTTGAACGGCCCCCCGTTATCCCGGAAACCGATGCGATTCGCCGGTACTTGGAAACAATACTCAAAAAAAGCGAGAAACCAACTAAACAGGATTACGCCAAACAAAGGAAGATGCTCGAACCAGCTAAACTGTTGCTTCATCTTCAAATGACCATACCAAGCGCATGTCATAAAAATATTAGACACGATCAACAATAAAATCGTATAAACACTTTGCATATTATCTTATTTTTCGAGGTAAATAATCTTCTTGTATATTCGTCATGCTCCCCCAAAGACTGTAACGAGCCTCCGGATTGATCGCTTCCAGACTTCTCAGCAGCTCTTTCATATCCGAACGACTGGAACCCGACTCATAAGGACAGTTCTTCAATTGTTTCCGGTACCCTTTCCATGCGGCGACCTGAATCAACTCCCTCTCTTCCACCAGACACATCGGACGGATGATCTCCATATCAAACTTATCCATTCTCAACCGGGGAGGCATTGTCCCGAAAGCCCCTTGGTGGGTCAGGTTCATCAACAGCGTCTCAAGGATATCATCTTGATGATGGCCTAAAGCGATCTTATTGCATTTATGAGCCTTAGCGATCTCAAACAAAGCTTTCCGGCGAGTCCAAGAGCATAAAAAGCAGGGGGATTTGCGAGTGTCCGTAGAAGGATCGAAACTTGTCTCATGGACAATGAAAGGCAAATCATGCTCCTCTGCGCAACTTCTAAGATATTCCCGATCCGAACAATAAGGGATATTCGTCATCACGATATGTGCTACCACGACCTCAAACCGAGGACAATAGATTTTCGACCTGCGCCCCAGTAAATCCACCAAGGCCAAGGAATCTTTTCCTCCGGACAACCCGACCAAGATCCGGTCGCCATCATTGATCAAGCCATAGTCGAAAATCGCTCTCTTTATCTTATCCTCTATCTTGCGAAACAAACGTTCGTCCTCTGTCAATTTTGCCATATACTTCCTTTACGGGCGCAAAATTATATATTTATCTTTTCGATTTGTATGCCTCTACAAAAATATTCTTATCTTTGAAACTGCATAACTATATATAATCTAGAATAGACAAAATGAAACGGTTATCCAAAAAGCTGCTTTATACGCTAGGAGTTACACTCATATGCGGAGGAATGCAACTACATGCGCAAAGTCTTGATCAGGCAAAAAAATTATATAACGACGGGAAATACGCAGAAGCCAAACCTGTGTTCGAGAAACTAGTGAAACAAGCGCCAAGCAATGCCTCTTATAATCAATGGTATGGTGTTTGCTGTTTCGAGACCGGAGATTTAGCAGGAGCGGAGAAACATCTTAAGGTCGCCGTAAAGCGTAGGGTACAAGACGCTTATCGATACCTTGGAGAAGTATACTACCAGACCTATCGTTTTAACGAAGCCGAGGAGATGTTCGACGAATACATCACCCTCCTAACAAAAAAGAAACAAGATGTGGAACCTTACCAAATCCGTATGGACTTGGCGAACAAAGCAAGCCGTATGCTTGATAAGGTAGAGAATGTCCAGATTATCGATAGCTTGGTTGTTGACAAAGATGATTTCTTATCAGCCTATACCTTAAGCGAGGAAAGCGGTACGTTGACCACTTACCAAGATTTCTTCCAGACTAACGATCCGGGCAACTCATCGGTATACATGAACCAGAAGGGGGATAAGATTTATTACGCCCACTCGACAGACGGTAACCACAATTGTCTTTTTACCCAATCCAAGCTCATGGATCAATGGGGAGACGAGAAACAGTTACCGATGAATATCAATAGTGACGCCGACGATGGGTATCCATTCGTGCTATCCGATGGCGTAACGATTTATTACGCATCCAAAGGGAACGGCTCTCTGGGCGGATATGATTTATTCGTCACTCGTTACAACATCAATTCCGATACTTATCTTACACCGGAGCAATTGGGCATGCCCTATAACTCCCCGTTTAACGATTACATGATGGTGATCGACGAAGCCAAGCAATTGGGATGGTTCGTTTCCGACCGCTATCAACCGGAAGGAAAAGTTTGTGTATACCTATTCATTCCGAATGACAACCGCGAGCGAGTAGATAGCGAGGATATCGAACTAAAACGTGCCCGGGCCTCTATTGCCTCGATCAAGGATTCATGGAAACCCGGATCGAATTACGAAGAGCTTATTCATTTAGCTCATACCGAGATTCCTTATGGACGTATAGAGATAAAGAAAGATTTCACGTTCCCGATCCATAATGATATCGTTTATTACACCTTGGACGATATCCAAAGTCCGGAAGCGAAGAACTACTACGAGAAAGTAGTTTCCATCCATAAACAGATCAAGGAGTTAAATGAGAAACTAGAGAGCTTACGAGCCAGCTACATCAAAGGGAACAAGGCGAAGCGAGAACAACTGAAGCCTACGATTCTTGATGCGGAAGAAAAGTTAAACAACCTTCTCGGCCAACCGGACGAATGGGAGAAAAAGGCACGTAACGCAGAGATCGTATACCTAAGAAACAACCATAAATAAGAAGAACTATGCTACTGGACATAGCCATCATCGTCTTCCTCATGGTAGCGGCCATCCTACTGATACTGGCGGAGATATTCCTTCTTCCGGGAATAACACTCGCGGGTATAGGCGGGGCTATTTTCGCTATCGGCGGAGTCGTTTTCGCTTATACGGTAGGTATGTGGGTAGGGCATCTGACTTTATCCTTATCAATCATTGCATTCGGAGTAATCTTCGCTTGGTTATTGCGTTCCCGGTCTTTTAACAAGATCGCTTTAAAGACAGATATCGATTCCAAGCTGACATCCAGCAGGGATCTCGGAATAGAACCCGGAGACGAGGGGATCACGCTCTCACGCTTAGCCCCTATCGGCAAGGCCCGGATTAAAGGTATTAACGTGGAAGCGAAATCTCAAGACGAATTAATCGATGAGAACACGCCGATCGTAGTGATCAGGGTAGACAGTTACAACGTAATTGTCCGTCCTAAAGAAGAAACAAATATTCACGCTTAATTTTTTATATATGGAAATAACCTTTTTGCCACTTATCCTATTGGGGGCCGCAGTACTTCTGCTGGCAATCTTTTTCTATTATGTGCCGTTCCTGTTATGGATCTCGGCCAAAGTATCGGGAGTCAATATCTCCTTGATCCAGTTATTCTTGATGCGTATCCGAAAGGTTCCTCCCTACATCATCACTCGTGCGATGATCGAAGCGCATAAGGCAGGAATAAAGACGCTTACACGCGACGAGCTGGAAGCGCACTATTTAGCGGGTGGACATGTCGAGAAAGTAGTGCATGCGCTGGTTTCCGCGTCAAAAGCGAATATCGACCTTCCTTTCCAGATGGCTACCGCTATCGACTTGGCCGGACGTGACGTATTCGAGGCTGTACAAATGTCGGTAAATCCGAAAGTGATCGATACCCCTCCGGTAACAGCGGTTGCGAAAGACGGAATCCAGTTAATCGCCAAGGCACGTGTCACCGTTCGTGCGAATATCAAGCAATTAGTGGGTGGTGCAGGAGAAGAGACGATCTTAGCCCGTGTAGGTGAAGGTATCGTATCTTCCATTGGTTCATCCGAAAGCCATAAGACTGTATTGGAAAATCCGGATTCCATCTCGAAATTAGTGCTTCGCAAAGGGCTTGACGCCGGAACAGCTTTCGAAATCCTTTCCATCGATATCGCCGATATCGATATAGGTAAGAACATCGGCGCTTTCTTGCAAATGGACCAAGCTCAAGCGGATAAGAATATCGCTCAGGCGAAAGCCGAGGAACGTCGTGCGATGGCTGTCGCCCTCGAGCAAGAGATGAAGGCGAAAGCTCAAGAAGCCCGTGCCAAGGTGATCGAGGCAGAAGCGGAAGTTCCCAAGGCAATGGCAGACGCTTTCCGCACAGGAAACCTAGGCGTAATGGACTATTACAAGATGAAGAACATCGAGGCGGACACTTCTATGCGTGAAGCGATAGCTAAACCGACCGGTACTCCATCAAAACCATTAAAGGACTAAAATAGTTATATACATGGAACTATCTCCAAGGGCAGGGTCGCACCTTGCCCTTTTATGATTAAAAGTAAACTTAATTAGCTGATCGAATATGAGAACAATCCCCGCTTCAGAATTAGCGATCCATTCAGATGGTAGTGTTTTCCACCTGCATTTAAAACCAGAACAACTCGCGGATCGTGTGGTACTTGTTGGCGATCCCGCACGGGTTACAACCGTCGCTTCCTATTTTGATTCTCAGGAATGTGAGGTTTCCAGCCGGGAGTTTCATACTATCACGGGCCAATACAAGGGAAAACGTATCACGGTTGTATCCCATGGCATCGGTACAGATAATATCGATATCGTATTAAATGAGCTGGACGCTCTCGCTAATATTGACTTCTCAACCCGTACGATCAAGCCGGAATTCAAGCAACTTTCCCTAGTCCGTATCGGGACTTCCGGAGGGTTACAGCCATTTGTCCCGATTGGGACTTATGTAGCTGCGGAGAAATCGATCGGATTCGATGGAGTCATTTATTTCTACGCAAATAGTAATTCCGTTCGTGACGCAGACTTGGAATCTGAATTAATAAAACAGCTTGATTGGCGGCTTAGCGGCATATGGCCTTATGTCGTATCGGCAGATCCATCGTTGATCGAGCAAATCACCCGTAATGATATTATCCGGGGAACGACTATCGCGGCCAATGGCTTCTATGGGCCGCAAGGACGTGAGCTCCGATTGCCCTTGACCGATCCGGAATTGAACCGGAAAATAGAGGCTTTCGATTACAACGGGCGAAAGATTACGAACTTCGAGATGGAGAGCTCCTCTTTAGCTGGTCTGGCCGCTCTCATGGGACACCGGGCAATGACCGTATGCTGTATTATCGCCGGACGTGTGGATAATCATATGAATACGGATTATAAAGGTTCTTTGGAAAAACTGATTGAAACTGTATTAGACCGTATATAATAATATCAAGACCATGAAGTGGGATCATTCATTAATCGATACGTTGGAATGGGGAAATCAGATCTCCCATAAGGAAGATAAAATAAAGATAGCGGATCTTATCGCATCTAAAGTCGAAAACGGACAAGTCATAGGCGTTGGCTCCGGTTCGACCTCCTATCTAGCGTTGACTCGCATAGCGGAACGTATCCGAACGGAACGTCTTTCCATTTTGGCGATCCCCACTTCTTTAGAAATCCGGATGACTTGCGCCCAGCTAGGCATTCCGGTTACCAGCCTGTTTTCCCACAAGCCGGACTGGACCTTCGATGGGGCTGATGAAGTAGATTCCCATTTTAACTTGATCAAAGGGCGTGGAGGCGCCATGTTCAAGGAAAAACTATTGATCAGTTCCAGTCCGCAGACCTATATACTCGTCGATCCTTCCAAGAAAGTGGAGAGGTTGGGAGCTAAATTCCCGATCCCAGTAGAGATTTTTCCGGAAGCCCTCACCCATGTAGAAGACAGGCTCCATCGCTTGAACCCCCGTGAGATAAAACTTCGTATGGGACAAGGTAAGGATGGACCGATCATTACCGAGAATGGCAATATGATCCTTGACGTATGGATGGACTATATCCCTGAAAATACAGAATCCACCCTCAAGTCGATTACAGGCGTACTCGAGAGTGGACTCTTTATGAACTATAAGGTAGAAGTATTAGGGCTTACTTCATGAATCCTTGTTGTTTCAATACCTTCAAGAGCACCTCGGAGAAATGTTCACTATTTTTCTTCGTATAGCGTACGTCCGTAAAGACCTGCGCCAGTGTTTCCTTATTATTCTCCCTTACAAACTGCTTATTCACCTCTAATGCCTCTTTCTCACTATACAAGGCATCGATGGAAGCCGGAGTAAAGTCCGTATAAGTCTCGTTTTGTACCACAGCCGCCAATGGTAAACGTTCTACTTGAGCGGGTATAGGCTCTGCCGGATAACCCACCGTAACCGTAACGATCGGGACAACCAGACGGGGAAGAGAAAGCGCCTCAATGATCTGGTCCGCATTATAAGCCGTCGTACCCAGATAGCAAATGCCTAAGCCTTTTTCCTCAGCGGCATTACAGAAACTCTGGGCGAACAACATCGCATCTATCGTCGAAGCGATAAACGTTTGTAAATTATCGAATCCGGCCTCCGCTTTCCTGCACTCCGCCCATTTCACGAAACGGTTCGCATCCGCACAAAAAGTAAGTACCACCGGGGCTCCCGTAATCATTGGTTGGTTAAAATGAGCCGGAGCCAGTTTCTCCTTGTTCGCAGGGTCGCGGGTAACCACGACACTATACAATTGCATATTTCCTGTATTCGAGGCACGAGTAGCCACTTCCAATAATTCATTCAGCAAAGACTCCGGGATATCCTGATCCGTATATTTACGGATACTTCTTCTATTCTTCATGCATTCTAACATAGCAATCCTATTTTTAAATTCTCAATAACTAAATCCTAATATCCATGCCGGCATACGGTTAAACACGCTTTTCGGTAACCCGTAGATAGCCGCATAAGCGTCGGGTACGAAGCGGAGACGATCATATCCCCTTAAGGGATCACCTACGGCGAAGATATATTTACCGCCAATCAAGAAATCTCCGTTCTCCATGAATTCCACGTTCGCCACGGAACGCATCTGGCTTAAGAAATAGGTTTCACACATCAATTGCCGATTCTCCTTATCTCCGAAAAAAGAGATCAGCAAGTTGGTATCCCCCATAAAGACTTTCTGCTTGGCCGGAGTGGTTCCCAGTTGGTCTGCCGAGTAATAAATAAGCCTCACATCATGAAAGAAACGCAACAGGCTATCGCTTTGCTGACGAAGCATATTTGTCTTACGGGTTACATCAATCGATTTCGGACGTAAAGGAGCCGACTCAGCCACCATCATAAAATATTTTTGAGCTCGTTCCAGATTACTCATCGAAATAGAAACCACCGAAGGCAAATCCCGGCAAATCTCTTTTCTCACTAATTCTTGCAGACGGAAATAATACATATCCGGGTCTTGCCAATAAAAAGGATAACATCCATGTTCCAGATAGTTCCGGTAAATCGGCACAATATTCATCTCCGCATTGATCTCCTTCACCAAATCATGATGGTTCGCTAAGATATCCTCCAACGGAATGGGATCTTTATCCAGAATGCTTTCGTAAGAAAGGAATTCACGGAACGACATCGGATGCATGGTATAAAAAGCAGCCTCATGCCTTAACCCGTTCCGCACCTCTGTCTGCGAGTACAAAGAAGTGGTAGCGAAAACAATCTTTAAGGCGGGGTTGGCATCCAATAAAGTTGAGACCTCTTCCATCCAGCCCGAATAGAAATGGATCTCATCCAAAAACAAATAATGCCCCCCGGCTTGCAGGAACTCCTTAACCGCATCGGTCAATGAATGTGTCTCAAACCAGAAATCATCCAGATTCACATACAGGGCTTCCCGTGAATCTTCAAATTTCAACTTAATATGCTGTAACAACAAGGTAGTCTTACCAACCCCTCGAGAGCCGAAGATGCCGATTAACCGATCCTCCCACTCTATCCGTGCATGCAAATAACGCAGGAATGTACAATTTATTCCTTTCAACAATAGCTGATGATTCCGCTGAAGCAAGTCCATATACAAATCTGTTTTACGCGAATATAAAAAATGTTCCGTGTTTTTCGTACCTTTGTCAACACTAAACCAATAAAAAGATGAATACATCCAAAGTCTACTTTACTAATTTACGCACGACCCCCAGCAGCAACCTGCTGGATAAGATGGAACGTCTGGTAAAACGTGCCGGTATCGCCAATATCGACTTCAAAAATCAATTTGTAGCCATTAAGATCCACTTTGGCGAACCGGGGAATTTGGCATACATTCGTCCTAATTACGCCGCTCGCTTGGTAAGCCTGTTACGTGAATTAGGCGCGAAACCGTTCCTTACCGATTGTAACACCTTATACTCGGGCCGTCGCTCCAACGCTGTCGATCATCTTCAAAGCGCCATGGAAAATGGGTTCAATCCCATGTCCGCCGGTTGCAACGTTATCATCGCCGATGGCGTGAAAGGTACGGACTACCGGGAAATCGAGATCGACGGGCAATATTGCAAGGCCCCGAAAATAGGTGCCGCTATCGCCGATGCCGATATCATCATTTCCATGAACCATTTCAAAGGTCACGAGCAAGCCGGTTTCGGCGGTGCGCTGAAAAACCTCGGGATGGGATGCGCCAGCGTAGGCGGTAAACTGGAATTACATTGTGCCTCACAGCCTCGTATCGATACGGAGGCTTGTAAAGGCTGTAACATCTGTGTAAAGCACTGTGCTCACGATGCCATCCATTTGAATAACAACCGAAAGGCCGAAATTGATTACGAGCGTTGTGTAGGTTGCGGGCAATGTGTGGCTCTTTGCCAATACGACGGTGCCGTAATGGGCGAAGGTGATACTTCCGAGCGATTGAATTACAAGATCGACGAGTACACCAAAGCCGTATTATCAGACAAGCCCCATTTCCATGTTAGTTTTATCATGAACGTATCTCCGGAGTGCGATTGCTGGAATCATAACGATGCCGCCATCATCCCTGATTTGGGGATCGCCGCGTCTTTCGATCCGGTGGCCTTGGATAAGGCTTGCGCCGATATGGTTATCAACGCTCCTATCATCGGAGGTAATAAATTAGCCGAGGCTCATCCTCACGAACACCTTGAGGGAGAGGATAAATTCCATTTGATTCATCCGGATACGAACTGGCAAGCCGGCCTACATTATGCGGAAGAAATCGGACTGGGTTCTCAAGCGTATGAATTAATAACGGTTTAATAGACGGAATGAGTACAATTTGCGCTATATCTACAGCTCCGGGAGTAGGAGGAATCGCAGTGATTCGTGTCTCCGGACCGGATACTTTCAAGATTTGTGATCGGATATTCCGGCCGAAGAAGGCAGGTAAAAGTTTATCTACCCAAAAGGCTTATACCTTAACGTATGGTTCCATCGTCGGTAACAATGACGAAACCATAGATGAGGTGATCGCCGCTGTTTTCTGTGCCCCCCATTCTTTCACGGGGGAAGATACGGTGGAAATCACCTGCCACGGCTCGACGTATATCCAACAACAAATCCTGCAATCCCTTATCTCCAGCGGATGCCGTATAGCGCAACCGGGTGAATATACGCAACGTGCTTTCATGAATGGCAAGATGGACCTTAGCCAAGCGGAGGCCGTTGCGGATTTAATCGCCTCCACTTCGGCCGGCCAACATCGTTTGGCTCTAAGCCAGATGCGAGGTGGTTTCAGTAGGGAACTCGCCGAACTTCGGAACCAGCTGCTCCATTTCACCTCTCTCATGGAATTGGAACTGGATTTCAGTGACCATGAGGAATTGGAGTTCGCTGATCGTAGCGAGCTTCGCACGCTTGCGGATCATATCGAACAGGTCATCTCCAAACTCGCCCAATCTTTCAGCGTAGGTAACGCGATCAAAAACGGTATTCCCGTCGCCATCATCGGTGAGACGAACGCCGGCAAATCTACTTTACTAAACGCCTTGTTGAACGAGGATAAAGCGATCGTCAGCGACATCCACGGAACGACCCGTGACGTTATCGAGGATACGATCAATATCAACGGCCAGCTCTTCCGTTTCATCGACACCGCCGGTATCCGTGAAACAAGCGATACGATCGAAGCTCTCGGTATTGAACGTAGTTTCAAGGCTCTAGACCAAGCGCAAATCGTCATCCTCATGTACGACTTAACCCGTGACCTCAAAGATTTCGAGGCTTTCTATCAAGAAATAGCTCCGAGATTAACGAATAAGTCTGTTATCTTAGCGATGAACAAATGCGATGTATTACCCGCATCCTCTCTCCCAACCTTCTCTTTCCCCACCGAAGGCTGGCATCAAATCGCTATTTCCGCCAAAGGCAAGCTGCATATCGCAGAGCTACAACAACTCCTCACGGAAGTCTCTTCCATCCCCACCCTCCACCAAAGCGACATCATCGTAACGAATGCCCGCCACTTCGAGGCACTTACGCATGCGCTGGAAGCTATACATAGGGTACAAGAAGGTTTGAACTCCAGCCTTTCCGGGGATTTCATCTCGCAAGATTTACGGGAGTGTATATTCCATTTATCGGATATCGTAGGAGAGGTTACGACGGATCAGGTGTTGGGGAATATATTTCAGCATTTTTGCATCGGAAAGTGATTGCGCATAACTGACTGCAACGAATTAGAACCAACTATAACGAAGCCACTGTAAATCAGTGGCTTTTTTATTTGTCCAAAATCCGGCTGATTGCAGTCGGAGGCGGTTGTCCACCCTATTTTTCTACCGTATTTCTACCACGAAACAAATCGAGGTTTGACTCCGATGTCACACTGAGGTAGTCAACAACATGTGTTGACAATGGTTTACATAAGTAGACAAAAAGCGAAATTAAAACTATATGGTTTCACTAAAAATATGGAGAAAACAACATGGAAGTAAAAAGAATTTGTAAATGGTGTGGTAAGCCATTCATTGCGAAGAAAACTACCACCAATTATTGTAGTCACCAATGTGCCAGTCAAGGCTACAAACACCGTATGAGAGAACGAAGACTCGAACTTCGTGAGTTACAGGATTTGATAGAAGTCAAAAGTAAACTTGACCATCAAGACTACTTTACTTTTGCACAAGCCGCACAGTTGATGGGCGTTTCTCGTCAATACATTTACAAGCTTGTCAAAGAGGATAAGTTGAGAGCTTCAAGAATCAGTGCAAGGATGTCAATCATTCGCAGAGCCGATATTGAACTGATGCTCAAAACACGCCCCTATGAACGAAGAAGAGTAAAAGATGATCTTGATATAACTGAGTACTACACTGCCGAGCAAATTTCCGAAAAGTACAAAGTATCGCAAAAATGGATTTGGGCATATACAAGAGAGAACAATATCCCCAAAATCCGTATCCGCCAGTTCAACTATTACAGCAAAAAGCACATTGATGCTGCTTTTGCCAAATACAAGACAGATAATGATCTGACTGAATGGTACACTCCCGAAGAGATAGAACAAAAGTATGGGATGAGTCGGGTTGCCATCCGCTCCCATGTCTATCGCAACAACATCCCGTCTAAGAAAGAACACGGTCAGATATTCTACTCGAAGCTACATTTTGACCTATCCAAGCAGACTGCCGAAGATAATGCTTCGGAATACTATACCGTGCAAGAAGCCATGAAGAGATACAATCTCACACGGGATTCTGTCTATGGCATTCTGCAGTTCCACGAAATCAAACGTGAGAAGAAAGGGCGTTTCGTCAGGTTCCTGAAAGTGGAATTTGATCATGTAATGGGCGTCAGAAAATAAGCCTAAGTCTGAATTTAGGCAGACCAGAAAATGATTCTAAAAATGAGCATTGTCTGCGTCAAGTCATTACGGACATTTGCAGCAAATCAAGTATAAACTAATAATAATTGTAACCATGTTAGAATGTAAAACAGTAACATTGAGAACACGTCCTTTGAAAAACGGGATGCTTTCTTACTATCTGGATTATTATCCAGGCTATCGTGACCAGGAAACAATGAAGACCATCCGCCACGAAGGATTGAACATTTATATTTATGCCAATCCCAAGAATGAGCGTGAACGTAACTTCAATGCCACTATGTCGGAAAAGGCAGAAGCCATCCGATGCAGACGCTTTGAATCTATCGTAAATGACAGGTATGATTTCTTTGACAGGCACAAACTCAAAGCGGATTTTCTGGAATACTACCGCAGGCAACTTCGTAAGCATGACCAAAAGTGGGAATTTGTATACCACCATTTCTACAACTTCGTTCATGGCAAATGTACTTTTGAAGAAATTGATATTGACCTTTGTAATAAGTTTCGTGAGTATCTGCTAAATGCCAAGCAACTCAGGCGTGACGGTCACATTTCAAAGAACTCTGCTTCCGGCTATTGGTCAACATTCAGGGGACTTTTGAAAATCCTTTATCGCAATCGGCTAATCAAAACCAATATCAATGACTTTTTGGATAAAATCGAAACAGAAGATACTCCAAAAGATTATCTAAGTGTGGAAGAATTATACAAATTGGCAGAAACACCTTGCAAAAAGCCAATTCTGAAAACAGCGGCATTGTTCTCATGTCTGACCAGTCTTAGAATCAGCGACATACTATCGTTGCAATGGCATGAAATCATTGACTTTGCAGCTGGAGGAAAATGTGTCCATACAATTACCCAAAAGACCAAAACAGAGGACATCATTCCAATCAGTGACGAAGCCCTGCAATTAATCGGCTATTCTCCGGAAAAAACCGGATTAGTATTTAAAGGATTGAAACGAAGTTGGACACAGCAACCCATGAAAGAGTGGATTCGCGAAGCCGGTATTACCAAGAATATCACTTTCCACTCCTACCGAAGAACATACGCAACACTTCAAGGAGCAGCCGGCACAGACATACGTACCATTCAAAGTAACATGGCACATAAAAGTATTACCACGACACAACGGTACATGAAAGTTGTGGACAGCAACAAGCGTGAAGCCAGCAACAGAATCTCTTTAATCCGCAAGTAAGAATTAAAGTCCAAATAATCCCGTCTTTATCGCTCAGAGTATGATATTTTGCATCAAATCATATTCTGAGCATATTTTTTCTTAAATTCTAAACGATTATCCATCGCAAACTGCAACTATTTGGAAATCTGCATATACATTTGTCTTATTGTAAAACTCAAATAGTATCAGTTTATGACGAATAGTATTAAAATCTCTCCTCAAAGAACCAGTTTCATACTTTCAGCAAGTGTCATTCTTTACTGGGCAACAGACTCCTATTTATATCTCAATTGCCATATCAACCTGATGGAATATTCCACTCCAGTTATTCTATATATTACGGCAATGATACTCGCCTGTGGAGTACTTAAGCATTTCTTCTTCCGATTCATTACAAAGAATGAATTGAGTTTGTCTTTTGGCAAGCAAGTAAAACCTCTTCCTGTTGAACTAACTGAACAAATTAAGGAGATTGAACCAGAGTGTCCAAACGCCAAGGACATAAATCCGGTAAATTTAGTTGCAGAAAGTGTTGTAAAACAAGATTATATGGATAATTATGAAGTACGTGTGGCTGAGATTGAACGTAAAAAAGCCGAAAGGCAGGCAGACATTAAGCGTGTCATTCATGAATATACCACATTTGTAATGACTGAATTTCTCTCAAAAGAAAATCTTGAAATTCTGCATGAAAATATAGAGTATTTCGCGCACGGACGACCTGATTTATATAAGCCAATCCGTTCAGTATTGGATAATCTACTCCGTTCTATCGACCTGATGCATTTCGTGTGGAATATCGGAGAGAGATTGAGTATTTCTCTTATAGACAGAGCTACATTCATACATACTATATTTCCACATGAACTAAAAGATGCTTCGATTAAATATCTGTCTAAAAATCTCCGGACATGCGGAGTTTGCAAAATAGCACTTGATATTCCTAAAACCGGAGATTATCACTTCAAATGTATGAAGAACGACTCTGAATCGGACTTAGATTCAACCAATTAGGGTTATTCAACGCAGACCGAAATATTATTGCTTTCTGAGGTTTGTCAGCGTTACATCATTGTGTTGGTTTGCAGCATGTTAAACAAAACAATGTTATATCATGCAAAGGAATAAACTAACATTCAATGACCTACCGGAAGTGGTAGGCGAACTCTGCGAGAGAATCTCAAGTATGGAAAATCTGCTGACAGAAAAACTTCATCAGCAGCATAACGAGGTAAAAAAGGATACCCATGTTCCAATGACCGTTGATGAAGTCTGCGAGTATCTGGGTATCTCAAAATCATCCTTTTATTACAAAGCCAAACATGGAGGTATTCCAATCATTAAACAAGGCAAGCACCTGTTTGTCTATCGTGATGAATTGGACAAATGGTTAGAAAGCGGAAGAAAAGGAGACACACCTATAAGCATAGAGGAAGAACACGCCCGAATGCTTGCAACTACACGTCGCAAAGCCAATCCTAAAAACTGGTGAGTATGGAAACGATAGCACCCAATCAAGATCTTACTCAGGTCGCCACAAAATGGCAAGATACCATGCTCAGTTTGGAAAAGGTGTACGAACAAGAGCCGGAAGTTCTGAAAATAGGCGGAGTGGCTATCGGAACATTGGGAAATTTCAGTGCATCCATTGGCAAGGCAAAAAGTAAAAAGACTTTTAATGTGTCGG
This sequence comes from Parabacteroides sp. CT06, assembly GCF_002257605.1. Lineage (GTDB taxonomy): Bacteria > Bacteroidota > Bacteroidia > Bacteroidales > Tannerellaceae > Parabacteroides > Parabacteroides distasonis. Next base: position 3,838,749 of record NZ_CP022754.1, read on the forward strand.
CAATGGTGGCAGCTGCTTTGTCCGGAAAGGAAGTTCTTAACTACACAACAGATTTTCCCGATAGAAAGAACCGCATCCTTTATATTGACACCGAACAGAGTCAAAACCACTGCATGATTGTAATGCATCGTATCATGAAACTGGCGGAGTTGCCGACCAATGAGGATTGCGACCGTTTCTATTTTCTCTCTCTACGCAAGTTCAACCCCAAGGAGCGTTTGGCTATCATAGATGATGCAATCAGTCAGATTGAGGGTCTCGGTTTCGTGGTGATTGACGGAATCCGTGACTTGGTTTATGACATTAATTCTCCGAGCGAAGCCACGTGCGTAATATCAAAACTTATGCAATGGACTGACGAATACCAGATTCATCTTCACACCATTCTTCATCAGAACAAAAGTGATGAAAATGCACGAGGGCACATTGGCACGGAAATCAACAACAAAGCGGAAACGATCATTCAAATCGATAAAGACAAAGACGACAGCAACATCAGCAAAGTGGAAAGTGTGCATACCCGTTCAAAGGACTTCCTGCCATTCGCCTTCTGCATCAATGCCCAATCACTTCCCGAACTTCTGTCAGACTATGTGCCGACAAAGAAGAGCGCAGGTCGTCCCAAGCAGGAATCGTTCTCCCCTTATAGGGATATCCACGAAGCCATCCATCGCAAGGCTCTCGAATTGGCTTTTGACGGAAAAGAGACGATTTCGGGATATAAGGCTTTGGAAGAAGAACTGACCACTGCCTACGAACTGGCAGGAACGAAATTTAATCACAACAAGATTGTGGAGATAATTAAGTTTCTCACGAACAAACGGATGGTGGTTCAGGAAAGCCGTGGCATTTATCGGTTCATGCCGGATTACCACTATTGACTCTCCACTTGACTTTATTCTAAAAGCGTGTATTGTGATGTATGTTAAAGTTTAAGCGCAACGACTGGTTTCATGATAATTCTCGAAACTGGTCGTTGCCATTTTATTTACCAACGTCCTTGTGGATAATTCCTTTGGAATAGGTTATGGCAATCAGTATGGAAAGAGTGTTCCTCTTCTGCCATTTATAGATTTTGCCGCCTGTACAATTAAGGTTATGACAAAACAGCAATCTTTGTATTGGTATATAAAATGACACTTTACTTTGTCAATAATTTCTGTTTTCGCTGTTTTTCAATATGAGCTTCTGTTATATTTCGGCAAACCTGCTGGAACAATTCATATTCGAGTACCGGCAAAACGATATGCCAAATGCCAAACTAATTTCAGCCTTTTGCTCACTTTCTCTGTTGGCTAAATGTTCTGATACAATTTAGAAGTTCTGAATTGGCACTACTGTAACACCAAATGTGACATTAATGCCATTTAAGTTGCCATATAAATACACATTTATACGAAAATTGTTCTCTCTAAATCGTCTTTGACAGTCAATCAAAGCCATAAATATCAAACATTTTACTTCAAAGCACATCTTTTTTAAGCCACGGGCTTGCCCGTTGTACAGACATTATCTTGTATGGGGAGCCTAATACCCCAAGCGACCAATCGGCCGTTTGAGAATGCCAATTTTCCAGCAAGCTGATTGGATGAAAAATAGCGTTATTTAAGCACTTTTTCTTTTCGCCAGCCTCTTCCTCGTCTTTCTCGACAAAAAGCGAAATTTGTACACTTAATTGCGCCCTGGGCTTGCCCATTATACGACCTCTATTGAGTTAGGGTAACTCAATACCCCAAGCGATAAATCGCTCGTGAAAAGTTGCCAATCCCAGGCAAGCAGGATATGGCTTTATTGCGATTATAGAATACCTTAACTCTCCACGCAATCATGTTTTGGATGGGCTTGTAATACCTTTGTAGCCTCTGTTTGACAATTACCATAGGCAAGCGTATTTCAGTAGTACTTTTACGAACACTTTCATGAACCCTACTGGTTCTTTTATGAACTCTTATGTGAACTCTTTTCTTGCTTTTAAGTGGTATCCTGGAGTAACGTCGGCCACCATAAATGCAGATACTAGATGATGAACACAGAACTATTGTCTGAACGCTTGCCAATTTAACGACATGAATCTGCCATATCCCAAAGGCGATTTTGCCAACTTCCGAATGGCATCCTAAAATAGGAAATAGCCTATCCTCTTTGTAGTGCGTAAAAATACGCAGTCCACTGCGTAAAATGTAAGACTGGACAGTACTCCAATGAGTTTAAACAAATTGCCCATTGTTTGTTTGCGTGTTTGGGAATTCAGTTTATAAATTTATTGACTCGCTTTCACGAACTCTTTTAGGAATCGTTTTCCATAATTCAAGTCCAACGAATCATATGAGATTCTGAAGTATCTGAACTAAATTCAACAAGACATTTCACCAAAGGTGTTAACTATTAATACTTATTCCGTACAATACGCTCTTCCTAGAAAATCAGGAAATAAATCCGTTTCATAGTACTTGTGAGCCAACACACGCAAAAACCAATATCCAACCTTATCTGTTCTATATGCAATAGATTTGTATTTCTTTTCAAAACGGCTCTGAAAATCTTTCAATGTTTCAGGTAACTTTATACCAGTCTGTACGGCCAATTCATTATTTAATCTTTTTTCAAAGAGTAACTGTTCTATATCAAATTCATCGGTGATTGGAAATGCAATTTGTAAGTTCACCTCAGACTCATCTACTTTCTGCTTAAGAGCTGAGTAAAACTCAGGCATATTCAAGTATGCCAACAATTCAAATGCCACTATTAAGAGCAAAGAGGAATCACAGTGATAGTCTTCATCTTTCTTGTAGATACTCTTTGCTAATGCTATTCTATTTCCGTGCATTTCCGGCCACATCTTTTGTTTGTCATACCGTTTCATCAGATTGATAACTGTACAAAGCAGATACTTACCTAAACTATTTATGTCATCCTGATTCTCAGCATGCATATACATATATTTGAATACCATCTGAATGACAATAGAATTAGTATCAAGCAAAGGCATTGTACATGCATTATTGTTTTCGATGACATTTTTTAAGATATTCAACCTATTACGAAGTTCATCTTCAGAAATCTCTGCATAAGATTTTGTTAAAAAATAGAAATATACTAAATCACCAAGAAAATCATAGCATCTTAGCGGATAGAACATATACTCGGTATCTGAGGATTCAAAACTATATAGTCCTTTTGGAAATAAGACTACTTGCAATATTTTATTGATATATTCTTCGTATATCTGAATTTGCAACAATACAAGGCTATTAAAGTGTTTGATTATTGAGCTTTTATTCTCTTTTTTTGATTTAAGAATCCATGCCCAAGTTTTTAGAACTATAGTGTCAATACAATACTTGGCCGGTAGTAAATTCTGACATTCAACAGAGTAATAATGAACCATATGGGCAATTAGGCGCAATGAGGCGAACGTATTAAGGATTAATCTCCTGTTCTCTTTCTTTGCCGATGTAATTTTCTTTAATTGAAGTTGAACAAGTGTTGATATGTCTTCATAATTATTACCTTCTCCATCTAATAGGACAAGTATTTTCTTAAATAAACGATAACTCTCGTCATCAGTTAATAATGTTTCATCAAACAAAAAATCTGAGAAATAAGTAGTCAATAACTCAATGTCCCACTCTTCAAAGTTTCCGTCAGGAAATTCTTTCTTAATGAAGCCAGAATATGTAGGTTTTGCATTTGCGTCAATCAAGCCATTGTGAACAAAAACATAATACCTTGGAAATCCTGATAGGCCTGGAATAGAAGGGTCTTCATACTCCGTGTATTTAGAAGCCCTTAAAGATTCTATTAATCCATCCGGTTCATTAAGAGTTCTGTCTGTTATATCTTTTGCACCGAACCCCTTGAGTTCAAATAAGAAAAGTGTTTTTTGCCCATTTTGTCCTTTGATAGCTACTACATCACGTCCATATTGTGACTGCCCTTTTGATTGACACGGTGTAGAAAGGACTCTGTATCCCATTCTTTCCAGAAGTATAGGAAAGATATAGTCTAATTCTTGATCCTCTTTCAAAGACTCAATATATTGTTTAATTATTTCCCGTCTTTTCATTCCAATCAACTAATAAATCATTAATCCACTTATCTTGTTCCATTGGCGTCATAGACTGAGCCAATTGCCTTGATGGCATTGAAAATTGTATGCATCCCAAGTGTTGTACTTTTCCATTTTCGTCTCTCCAACCTCCTCCTCTTGCTAAAGTAACGTGCTTCATCATACTACTTAAAAGACTCTTATGATTTTCATCAGCTTTCTTCATCTGTTGTTGCCAATGTTGTTTTTGAGTTTTCAAAGCTTCTTGATACTCTATCATATAACCGTATTTGGGTGACATTTCTTTAAGAGATCTTCTTTTATCTATTGCATCAGACCTTTTCTCAAAATACCAATGGATTTTCGTAACAGACTCATTATCAATATTTAATTTCTCAAAAGCTTTGATTACATGACCCATATATTCATCCAAATATGGAACTAACTGACTCATCAAAACATTACGTACGCTCGGTAATTCACTTTCAATCAGAGGCAATAACTTTGGAAGTCTAGTCTCAGGATTGCCATAATCCTGAAGCAATTCTATAATCAATAAACATTGCAATTTCTCATCCAAGTCTTTTTGAGGGTCAAAATTTGAAGATTCCAAATGATAATCATCCCACAATCTTCGCCCGACAACACGATACAATCCATTGGGATGAAAAATAAACGATAATACAAAGTTTATGAAGTTATCCTCATTCTCATGTAAAGACCTTAGACTTCCTTCCATCTTTAGGATATCCATTGGGGTCAAAGAATTTGCGATTGCTACGAAAATATTTGTCAAAAACACTGCATCTTTAAAATGAAAATGTATTGAGTCATCAATACTTTTGAGCGCAGTCTCTTTATTCTCACTTTTTAACCCTTTGACCAACAATATGATACTCTGTTCTATAAATGGACTAACTCCTTGTTGCACAAACAACCAGTTACATAGAGGATTTATGTACGGTGACGGATCTCCTTGCAACATTTCCAGAATCTTTTGTTCACATATTTCTTTTCTTTGGCCAACCAAACGTCCTATCGTAAAAAGGGAAAAAGCCATTGCTGCACTTGATTTAAAGCAAGTGTTAGATACAACTATATCAAAAGCTTTATTAACATACTCCTCTGCAATTTGATTTGTTTTTACAAATGCAGTTGCAAACTCCTTCATATTATCTTCAGGAGGATATTCTGCGTAATACCTATCAAAATCATTTTCCATCAGACCAGCAAGGCAGCTCGTTTTGTACTGAGGCAATATTGAGATTAATACAATGGCATTGTCATAATAAGCACTAGCGTATTTTTGAACAGCCCAAAGAATTAGATTTTCAGTATTATCATGTTTACTCTCAAATGACAGAATAACGTTTTTCATAAATTCTGGACTCCAACTTGAGACTCCGGAAACAAGATGAAATGCCCACGCCCATCTCCCAATATTATTAGTTTCCTCGAAAATAATATTACCACTTTTTAGATGTGCTATATATGCGAGAGCGACAGCAAAATAACACCCACTCATACTATAGTCCGATGGATTGATAATATGTTCATTGTTTTCCCAATAGGATACGGAATCACTGAATTCAAATTCACCTGCTGACGCTTTCTCATTTAAAAAGTCTACAACTTTAACAAGTTCATCAGGCAATCCTGAAGTTATATTTCGTCCATCAAACATAATAATCTATTTAATATTCACGTTTCATAACTTTTCACCACTCTTCCTTCTCTCATATTTAGAAGATTCATCGTATTGGTAAGGTATTTGACATTTTATGCATCTGAGTTGAGAGCTAAACAGGAATTATAGATGGCATCATAATCATTCCATATCCAATGGAGGAAAACTATCATCTTCAAATCTATCAAAGTCAGATTGGAAAAGACGGTCTTGAATGATCCTGTACTTTTCAAACTCTGATTCAGCAAACTCTTTGGCATATTCGGCAGAAACCTGTCCGTTATCTTGTAATATCGGGCTCTCAAATAAATTAATGAATTTATCTATTCGCTTTGCCCAATCTTCCATTGTCATAGGTATATGACGCATAGCCATGCTTTCTGCCATATCAAGGGATGCATTGACTATCCTGCCCATTTCTTCTAATTCTTTTTCTCGCAAATAGTTCTTTGCTACAGACACATCGGTTTTGACAATTTTTCCATTCGGAGCATTTTCCCAAGTGGTCAATCCCATGTGCTCCCTATTTGCATCGGCTCGTTCAACTATCAATTCCGCAGCTGTATGCCCATGCACAGCATAGTGCATTTTGTTCTGTACCTTCTTGAAGAAAAGACGGGTTGTCGGAGCATCCTTGTTATAGTCTATTGCCGTAACATAAATATCGGTCAGTTTCTGATAAAAACGACGCTCACTCAGCCTTATCTCCCTTATTTCGGCCAACAAATGCTCAAAGTAATCCACACCTAAGAAAGCCCCGTTCTCCATTCGCTTATGATCAAGCACATATCCACGAATGGCAAACTGCCGGAGTACAAACGTACACCACTGCCGGAATTGAGTGGCACGAACAGAATTGACTCTATACCCGACACTGATAATGGCATCGAGATTATAGAATGTCGTATCGTAATTCTTGCCATCCGAAGCTGTTGTTTCCATTTTGGAAATAACTGAATGTTCGTCCAACTCACCACTCTCAAAAATATTTTTAAGATGCTTGCTGATTGCAGGTACTCCTACATCAAAAAGCTGTGCCATCGCCTTTTGGGTTGCCCAAATGGTTTCGTTCTTATATATCACTTGAATCCCATCATCCTTGCCTTCAAGCATGAAGATGAGAAACTCTGCTGTACTATTTCGTATTTCTATATTTTTTACCATAACAAAATCATTTAATATATTGTGGTAATGGTTCACAAAACATTTTATTTACGACTCTATCACGCATTAGCTTCATGTCCGTAAAATTACGACATATATTTTGTGCTATTTCCAGATAGTTATCTGAACCATCATCTTTTTGATAATAATATGGCTTTATTGAAACACAGTTTTTATGCTCAAACAAGGTGTTTAGCAACGTTCGGTCTGAGTTGCCACAAGAATGCCCCATGATATAAACTTGATATGGAGCAGATTCAATGAACTGAAGTAAATTACGATATTTTCCCGACTCTAAATACTTTATAGATTTGATGTTTCTTAAACACTCATTATCTGATTGTTTAAGGAAATCTTTATAATCCTCATCAAGCTCATCACCATAGCCAAATATTATGCTATCGGGATTATTCAAGTCTCCATGAATATGATTTGTAGAAGCAACTTTCAAACACCCATATTTGTCTGCTACTTCAGTATAATTAAAATTAAGTAGCATAATATTCTCAGGAATTATTAAGTTCTTTAGGTAGATTTCTTCTATCTTTGACGATTCTGAAAATTGCTTTCTGAGCTGTTTAATATCCTCTGCTATAAAGTACCTATCGCTACCTTCAAAACCATATCTACAAAGTAACTGTTGGTACACATTGTCTTGTTGGATTAGATAATCTACGTAATCATAGTAAACCTGTAATTGCGAAATACTAATATCATCTTTACGAATATTTCCATAAATTTGACGTTGTATCTCTGTATTGCACTTTATATTATTAGTTGTGATAGAAGAAAGATATTGAGCTAAAAGCTCTTGAATACAATGTAGTTGTTTGTTGATTTCTGAAATTGTATAACCACAGTTATCTGGATTCACAATCAAATTTCGCAATAAATCATAATATTCCTTTTCTATGTCAACCCACCCTTTAGTTTCAATACAAATACATATATTCTTAAAAAACGGAGACAACGAAAACTCAAAAGATTCAGAATCATTGGCAATACTATCAATAATCTCTTTACCGGACGGTTTGTTAAAAAACTTAGGAAGACAAAATGCAAAGACATTCCAACAGCGATTGTAATTGTCTGAAGTAATTTTGATAGAACAAAGGTAATCCTCTGATATAGACGTAAGATTTCCTGTAAAAGAATCAACTCGTTTCTCCCAATACCAGTTTATGAAATCTTCATATCTAGTAGGAAGCCCATGTGCCAAGTCAAAGCCGTTTCCAATAAGTACTATTCTATTCATCACTGTTACTTCTTTTATTGAGGATTTTTATATGCCTAAAATAAAAATCCTAGTTAATCGTTCTGTATTTATTGAGGTTCATACTACGGTTCTGCTACCATTGATGAATAAGAATCATTGTCAATAGCATAAGGGCGAGGCCGGCTGTGCCGTTTGAAACTTTCAGCCTGTTCCAAAATCTCCTTGAATACCTCATCACGAATTTTAGGTGGATATCCTGCACGAGCCAACAGGACAATTACATTCATCTTCAATGTCGCCCGAAGGTCAGGACGGTTTAACCAATCTGACACATCCGACTGTTCCTCTACCATCGTTTTAATTTGCTTAGCCAACTCTGTCAATGTCTCATCTGGAAAGTTTTCAATGAACTCATATTTTGTCGCCACTGATTTCAGAATATCAAAGAAAGCCTTTTCTTCAAATGACAATCCTATAGAATTGCCGGCAGTGCGTTCGCTTGCTACATCCTCCATAAGCCTTACCATCTCGCCAACGACATCATCAATCACATCGTTGGCAAGTGCTGCATCGTCTGAACGGTCATTGTATTTTTTGACAATATCCTCCAAGCGTTTCGTGAAGTCTATGCCTTTTTGCCTGTTGATTTTCCGTAACGATTCTATAACCTGTTTCAAAAGTTGCTCCATCAACTTGACTTTGGTGTTCTTGTAGGGAATTTGGTCAAGACGTTGCATGTATTCCGATGAAAGAAGGTCTATTTCTTCATCGGCAGCAACACCGATTTTAGTCACCTCTTCCACTGCTTCAGACATCAAGGCATCTTTCAGCATTTCGCTCACACGCTTATTCATCTTTACAGCATCCGGCGCATTCCCTCTCGTCAGTTTAGAGATTATGGAACGGATGGCCAACATAAAATGAATATCGTTGTCTTCCGCCTCTGTCAGATGTTCTGAGTTGCAGCATATATCATACGCACCTTTCATCTTTTTACAGTGTCGCATAAAACGAGTTTCAAGTTTTTTGGTATGTTGAATGTATTCTGCTCCCGTTTGAAGAATGCCTAACTGTTCAAGAGGCGTTCCAATGAAATAGCCAGACCAGTCAAAAGCATGAAACATCCGCTTAATCACATCCAATTCGTCCTTAACCACTTTTACCGCTTCTTCAACAGTTTCGAGGTCCGGACCATCGACTTCTCCATTTCCGCCATATTGATGAAGCGCCTCATTCATCTGCCGCTTTATGCCGAGATAATCAACCACAAGCCCTTTCTCTTTTCCGGGATAAACACGATTAACACGAGATATGGTCTGAATCAACGTGTGCATTTGTAAAGGTTTGAAGCAGTACATCGTATCAAGGCTCGGTACGTCAAAGCCAGTTATCCACATATCCACAACAATCGCAATCTTAAAATTGCTTTTCTCTTCTTTGAACTGTTTGTCCAACGTTTTCCGGTATTCATCATTGCCGAGCAGATTATAAAGTTCGTCAGAATCATTATCCTTGTCGCGAGTGATGACCATAGCAATACGCGGCATCGGCTTGATTTCTTTGCGTTCCTTCTCCGAAAGAGTTTCCCCTTCAATACATTCTTTGATTTCCGCCCATTCCGGTCGTAAATGGATAATCGCCTGATAGAGGTTCCAAGCAATGGAACGACTGCTACACACAATCATAGCTTTACCCAACACCGTTGAACCTTCCTCAATCCGTTTTTCGTAGTGTTCCACCATATCCCGGGCTATTTTGGCTAGTAAATCAGGGTCATTCAGGATAACATCAATTCGCGTCATCATTTTCTTGCTCTCCTCTATCTGATAGTCACTTGATCCTTCTTGCTTACATTGGTCATAGAAAAGCTCTATTTCCTTCACCTTAGCCGAGTCAATCATGATTTTAGCAGCACGACCTTCATAGACTATCTTACGAGTGATCTCATCTGCAACCGCTTCGGTCATGGTGTAACGGTCTACAATCGGGCCAAACACATCCAGCGTATTATCAAGCGGTGTTCCCGTAAATCCTACGTATGTAGCATTCGGAAGAGAATCGCGCAGATACTTGGCAAAACCATAATGATGCTTTACACCCTTTTCCGTGATAGTTGTTTTCTGCCCTAAACCGGCTTGTGAACGATGAGCCTCATCGGATATACAGATAATGTTTGCACGATTGCTCAATAAGCCTGTGCTTTCCTCGAATTTCTGAATCGTTGTCAGATAAACGCCTCCGGCAGTACGCTTTTCAAGGTGTTCTTTAAGTTTCTCCCGACTTTCTACTTGAACGATTGTCTTGTCTCCAATGAATTTGGTAGCATTTAAAAACGACTTAGACAACTGATCATCAAGGTCTGTACGGTCTGTTATCAGAACAATGGTAGGACTGCTCAATTTTTTGGAACGCATCAGTTGTCGGGCAAGAAATAACATGGTGTACGACTTACCGCACCCTGTAGCTCCGAAGTATGTGCCCCCTTTTCCATCACCATCAAGATTCAATCGTGAATGTTTCAGAATGTTATTGAACAGTTGAGTGGTAGCAAAATACTGCGGATAGCGGCACACGATTTTATCCTCGTCCTTGGGAGTATCTGGCAAATAGATAAAGTTATGCAATACATCAAGCAGGCGTTCCTTTCTGAACAATCCGCGCATCATCGTGAACATAGTATCAAAAGCACCATCAAGAATAGAATCCGTAGCTTCCACCTTATGCCATCCGTAAAAGAACTCATATGGTGCAAAAAGTGAACCGATTTTATTGTTCACGCCATCGCTGATTACTACAAACGCATTATAGCGGAACAATTTAGGTATGTCACGCCTATAACGCACCGTCAGTTGCTTGAAAGCGTTTTCTATTGTGGTATTTTGCTTGATGGCATTTTTAAATTCAAGTACCACCAAAGGCAGACCATTAACAAATACAATACCGTCAGGAATGCGATGGTGCTCACCGTCAATGACAAGCTGATTGACGAACTTAAATATATTATTCTTTCCCAACTCATTATTATCCACCTCTGTATAATCAATGGGATAGATATGAAGATTTGGTAACTTAGGATTGGTTCGTTTCAACGAAAAACCTTCTTGCAGAAGTCGCAACGCTTCTACATTCTCTGCATACACACTACCCCCATCTGAAGTTTCCAATCTGGCGATTGCCCGATTGATTTCATCCTCGGTGATATGGTCTACTTCATATTTTTTCCGCAGATAAAAGCGCAAATCATCGTAGAGAATAACATCTCGTGTATCACGACTGATATTCTCCCCATATATATAATCATATCCCTCTTTTTTAAAGAGTTCGACAAATGCCTGTTCTAATTGTGATTCGTTGAATGCTGGCATAACACATTATTTAATACAAGCATCTATGAATAATTTACCGAATGGGGTTACCTTATAGTAACTTTTTGAAACTTCAATATCTTTGAATGATAGAGGTACTAATTTCGCCTTTAAGGAGTCCAATCCATTTTTTAAACAAATATTGTCATATTCAGTATTGTCTATTTTGTACAATCCGTCTTCGTCAGATAAAACTCCAAGGCTAATCAAATTAGAAAGATAGGCCGTAATATTCTGAGGAAAAGTTAATGAGATATAATAAGGCAACATCGTAGCGTGATCTAAGATTGTAATAAAACCTCCATTTTCGTTTTTTGTTATCGCCCTAAAAGAACAATAAGGAACTTCTATAGCTGTTCGCAAGTATTGAATGATTCGTGCCTCATCTTCTGATAAACGACCAATAATATCAACAAATGCAGGATGAGCACGATTAACGGTGTCAATATTAGAAGCATTTGCCAATAATGTAGTAAACAAATCCGCTATTTCATCATTCGTTGTATAAGTTAACTTTTCTACAATAGGGGTACCTATTTGAGTGTCCACCTCACACCGTTTTTCTTCTGGTATTTGTTCAAGTTTATCTTTATACTCGTTAAGCCGTTTGGCAAAATTCAATTTTCGCTTCTCTGTCCACAATTTTAGAGAAAGCAGAGAATTGGGACATAATTCAAACACTGTTGCTAATGCTTGACCTAAAGCTTTAACACTTGGCTGTGCCAAGTCTTGATAAAACTGACCGAGCACATTCGCTCCTGCTTTCACTAGTTCAATTCCTTGATTAACTTTTTCCGCCATAGTATTATTCTTTATCACGTTTTTCGATTGAATCTTTTACAGATTGAGGGAGTGCATCAAAAATACCATCTATCTCCTTTGGTTCTGTAATAAGACGTTCAGTAATAATATTCAGCAATTTCATAAGAGTTTCAGCCGTAGCCCTATCATCAACATCAAATGCTATTTGTCCTGGATGAACAGCTTTGTTACCAATAACCCGAACTGCATCTAATGCCTTCTGAACAATTGTAGGTAACCCCTTCTGCACAAGACTTCCTATCATTTTGTCTATTGCTCCAGTTTCACCAAGTTCATTACAAAGTCGTTCCACTGCAAGACGAAGAAGAGCACATGCTGCCCGTGGCGACTTATTGTAAATCAAAGCAGCCTCATCGTACAATAATTTCACTGAATTAGGCATATCCGCATTTGGTTCTGTTGCAGCTATTTCAGGATATACATATTGATTATCAATCCAAATTATAGCCTTGTCGCAGTTTTGGCATATTGCTACATTTATCAAACTGCAATCATCAAAAGGAGTACACCACCAGCTTTTATCCTGTTTCCATGAAGCACTAAAATATATCATTTGAGAAACTGTATTGCAATGCGGACAAGTGAATTTTTTCTCTTGATTCTTTGGGGTTATATAATTTGCCATATATATTAAATAATTACTATGTTTGATAATAGGTTTTTGAGTAATATACCACAGCAATAATTTTCTTTAGAAAAAGCAATTTTTGCGCTGAGTAATTTAGAAAAAACATCATATATATGTGTGTTTTCGCAGATAAGAATTGGTTGTGCGCATATAAGTTCTTGACTTAAATTCTCTTGTGCTCCACCGTTTGCAAGACGTTTGATATTCTCTTGCTGGTAAAGACAATGAAAATAAAGATATGCGGCTTCCTCAAAGGTTGCTGTTAGCATATTACAACATGCTTGGTTCGTTGTGGTGTCACAGTCTAAATACGTCACTTGTGAAGCGGTTGCACCATACATAGCCATAACGACAGTCCCACTCGGAATAATTTTAGCAGAACTCCCCTTTAAACCTTCTCTGCTAATGTATTCTTCCGTGTCAAAGATAATGTTATTTGCCACTTCTCCAGATTTTAGCCATCGATAATGGTGTTTATCCCAATATTTAGGATTAGAACGATTAGGAGTACCACCCGATTTTGTTTCTTTACAAAATTCACCAATCGTTCCCATTCGCCACCCCTCAGGCAAATTCTCCACATCAATATCGTCAACAAACATCTTGCGGTAGATGGCCTGAGCTGTTTCTTCAATAGTAGCAATCAATCTGCGGTTGTTTTCAATCCGTCGCTCTATTGCTTGATATTCGGCTACAATCTTTCGTTGTTCATCAATTGAAGAAACTGGCAACAAGACTTCGCACATCTCACTCCATTCAAAGACTTCACGCGCAGAACCATGCGATTTGAAACGGGCATATCTATCGAACTCTGGCCTACGAAACCACATCATCAGATATTCCGGCAATAATTCTGTTTCGTCAATGACTTCGAAAACAACATAAGCCTGTGAAATAATACAAGGAGATTCCCCCTCATACAAAGCAATTGTTATTTTATCTCCATTGCGAGAAGTTACAGGAACATAGCCAAACTGTCGAGGTTGGACTATTTTATATGTACTCATATCAGTCCCCGTTGTATTTGCAATGGATGTGATAAACTGCTTAGCAATGCTTAAACCAAGCAGTTTATTTACAACCAAGTCTCGATTGCGCACATCAACTTGCCGGATATAATTACCCAATCTTTTATAATTCGATTTCATAACCCAATGATTTAAAAACATTAAGTACTGATTCTCGACTTTTGGCTTCTTGACGAAGGATGTCGGCAAGTTCCGATTGAAGTTCCTTCATGCGTGTGTCATAATCCACCGACTCATCCCGATTGACAAATTCGATGTATTTGGAGGGGACCAACGAGAAACCTTTGTCTGCAATTCCTCCATCTTCACCAACACTTACCGATTTACAGAACTCCGGTATATCGGTATAGGTTTCTGTATGACCCTCTCGCTGCCAGTTGTGGTAGGTATCGGCCACTTTACGAATATCCTCATCGGTGAAACGCACATATTTCTTTTCAAAGGGTTCGCCCATCTGGCGCATATCGATGAAAAGTATCTCCTTTTCACGGTCACGATAATGTATGTCTTCTCCGTTACGATTGACCAAACGACCTTTCTTATTCGCATTGATAATCCAAAGCGTAACGGAAATATCAGTAGAGTAAAAGAGGTTACGAGGCAGTATTACAATTGCTTCCACCAATCCGCGTTCAATCATCTTGCGACGGATTTCTCCTTCTGTACCATCGGCACTCAGCGCACCGTTGGCCAAAATGAAACCTGCCACACCGTTGGACGAGAGTTTGCTCACCATATTGAGAATCCAAGCATAGTTGGCATTAGAGGTAGGCGGCACGTCATAACCATCCCAACGAGGATCGTCCGTCAGTTGATTGTCCGCTCTCCAGTCTTTTTGGTTGAACGGAGGATTAGCCATAATGAAATCGGCTTTCAAATCTTTGTGACGGTCATCGGTAAAGGTGTTGGCGGCATAATCGCCCAAGTCGGCTGCGATACCACGAATAGCAAGGTTCATCTTGGCCAGTTTAAAAGTGGTCTTGGTATATTCCTGTCCATACACCGACACCTTGCGACGATTGCCATGATGACTCTCCACAAACTTCATCGACTGCACAAACATACCGCCCGAACCGCAACAAGGGTCGTAGATTTTACCTTCGTAGGGTTCAATCATTTCGGCTATCAAATTGACTATCGTTTTGGGCGTATAAAATTCCCCCTTACCTTTTCCTTCTTTAATGGCAAACTTGGATAGGAAATATTCATAAACACGTCCAATAATATCATTGCCGTCTGCGGATTCCAGAATCGTATCAAATCCATCAATCTTATCAAGCAATGAACCGAGTTTTTCCGCTTCTATACCCAACGAACTATAGTAGTTGTTGGGTAATGCGCCACGCAAAGGCTTGTTTTCCTTCTCTATGTCAGAAAGAGCTTTATCTACAATAGATGCGATGTTGGGTTGCTTTGAATTTTCTTTAAGATACGGCCAACGGGCTGTTTCCGGCAAATAAAAAACATTCTTGGCCGCATAAAACTCCACATTATCCACAAAGTCTTCCAAACCGTCATTGACAATTTCCTGACGGCGTTTCTCAAAATGAAATCCGGCGTACTTCAAGAATATCAATGACAGGACAACATGTTTGTATTCGCTGGGTTCAATAGATCCACGCAGTGCATCGCATGCTTTCCAAAGTACTTCCTCCATTGGGAGATTGTCTTTCTTATTTATCGATTTCTTTGCCATAATTCGTATTATTTTGTTTCCCTAGAGGTTGATGAAAGGATTTCCCAATGCCCCCCAAAACTTGGTCCAACTCGTTTGATAACATTCGCTGCTTTCATGCGTTCCAGTGTTATCCTCATTGCTTTTTCCGAGACTTCACATTGTTTTGCTAATGCAGAGATACTGATTTGTGGGTTTTCTGCAATAAGAGAAAGTATCTTGTTATGCCCCTGTTGTGCCCCTGTCATGCCCTTGTTATGCCCTAATTGGTCGGCTTCTGGTCGCTTCTGGTCGGCATGGTTAGTTCCTTGCCCTTCCTCCAAAACCTTCGCACAAACAGTTGCTTTCATGATAAAGGCAACCAAGTTGTATTGTGGCTCACGGACACCCAAAGCCGAAAGTTCACGACACATACGGTCAACACCCTCACCGAACTCTTTTACATAATCGTAAGCTTTGAGGTATTCCGCAATTTTCGGATTGCGAGAGAAATGGGTATGACGAATGTTGTCAGTGCGAACAATGCCCGGCAACTTACCTGGTGTTTCGAACACAAGACGGTCGTCGAACATCTTTATCTGAATTTCCGTGCCCTTAATACTGTAATCGCGATGGCAAACGGAGTTCACCACCATCTCTTGTATTACAAACTTGGGGTATTCGCGGTCGGTTTTGAAGATACCGTCCTCTCCAAGATAGGAATGCTCCTTGACCTGCGTTTCAAGATATTCAACAGTTTTCTGGATCTGTTCAAGAATACGACCATCGAAAGTAACATCTTTGATGACATTCATTTCACGTCCCACCTTTTCCTCTGTACCGAAATACTTGATAAAACGCACTCTTGCACGAGGAAAGAATGTCTGAGGATGCTTGCCAAAAAGCAATATACAAGCTGCACTGACTTGCGGCACATCGCCTTTATAGGTCACAAAACCTTTGTTCTCTTGCAGATACTCCATTGCAGACTTGCCATAACCAATCCGCTGCATGTAGGCTTTGACTGCATCCATATCTATGTCATCAAGTGTGGCATCGTATGCTGTGGAATCCTCGTAATAGCGTTCTCCTTTGTCGTACATGAGTTGCAAACGCTCATCAAAAGTCAGTTTGCGTGATTTGTCTCCTACACGCCAAAACACTTCATCAGCTTGATTCGCATGAAGTCGCGGACTTGCAGGAATGTGCATCAACAATACACGGTTATCACGTCCCTTAGCATCCGTACAAGGCACATAATCCGTAGTGACAGAAACTGATGGAACACAAAAATCCAAAGGTGTCCGCAATATATCATTGAGATGTTCCTTGTCTTGGTCAACACCCTCTACTCTGCGAGTCTTGTCGGATATACCCACAGCAATCATTCCACCATCTGCATTCGCCATAGCTACTATGATAGTGGCAAGGTGCTTAGGCTCAATGAGGATACTTTTACAGTCAAAAGTCTGACCTTCCTGCATATGCCGTATTTCTTCAATTGTATATTTCATATCCTCTATTCTTCTTTTGTATGGCAAATGAGTCTGTGAATATCTACATCCAGAACTTCTGCTATCCGTGCCAATGTGTATAAATCAGGCTGTGCATGATTGTTGCACCATTTGGAAACCGTAGCCGGATCTTTCTGCAATGTCTTAGCGAGCCACTTACTCATGATACCCTTTTCTGCCAATACTGCCTTTATACAGTTCAAATTCGCCATATTGTATTCAATTATAAATTGCGTTAAATGCAAAATTACATATTTTATTTGGTTCGCGAGCATGATCGAAGAAATAAAATCCTATATCATAGTATTATGGCAAAAGAATTTAATGAAAAGTGATGTAAGAATGGGATTTATTTGCTAATTCTGCAAAAAGAATACACCTGTCTGAAATCAAGAGAGTTAGAAGAATGACCCCGGTATTGGGTAATGAGTTGGCAACCGTCCTAATTGCTGCAATCTGTATCGCTTTGCTTGTTCGGGTAACTCTTTATATGCAAAGGTATGATTTTATTTCGTATAAAGCAAAAATATCTTAGAATATCGGTTTTTTATTATTGTTAAAATCATTATCTTTGCATTCAAAGAAATAACAATGAAAAATTAATGGAAGATTTGAATCAACTCAAAATAGTTTTGGTTAAGAAAAAGCGTACCAGTAAATGGTTAGCAGAACAACTTGGAGTGAACCAAACAACAGTATCCAAATGGTGTACAAATACAACGCAACCAGATTTACAAACATTGAAACGTATAACAGAACTGTTAGAAGTGAACATTCAAGACTTAATAAACTTCTCGTGAAATAAAACATAGTGCAATGAATGAAATAACAATATCATCAATGTTGCCTGCTGTCAGGAATACAGCACTCATGCGTGGTAAAACGTACATCGGAATCGATTTTGGCACATCAACAACGGTGGTATCTATCGTTTCCTATGATGAGTACGACCATAAAATCCATACGAAGTCTTTACGATTGCCACAAATGCTTCCTGACGGGACTTTATACAGGTCAGAGATAGTACCTACGGTAATAGCGTGGCTGAATGGACGTATTTTGGTTGGAGAAGGTGCATCGCAGATGAAATACCAACTGAAAAAGGGAAAGAATATCTGGTATTCGTTCAAAATGGAGTTAGGCGAGGATTTAGGAGCAAAGTATTACGATAGTGAACTGCGTGAGGTAGACCCTTTTCGGATAAAGAATCCTGTGGATGCTGCACGGGTATTCTTTGCCTACCTGAAATACCTCATCATTAAATACTGTACCGAAAATAATATCAGTATAGATATTTTGTATGCAGTAAGCATCCCTGCATCATTTGAAGCCAATCAGCGTAAAGATTTACTTGACGCACTAATGGCGAATGATATGAAAGTGTCAAAGCAAGCTCTTATAGATGAGCCGAATGCGGCTTTTATCAGCTATGCTGTATCACGGGCAGCAGAAGACCGCCCCATGTTCATAAGCCCAGATTATAATTCGAAAGTATTAGTCTTTGATTTCGGAGGAGGTACATGCGATATATCTATACTCGAAATAGGACAGAGTGCTAATGGATTTTTTTCTAAGAACATTGCCATTTCAAAATTTACAAAGTTAGGTGGTGACGACATAGACAGGTACATAACGTACCATTATCTCATGCCACGCTTTTTGGAAGCTAATGGAAAGAAAAAAGAACAGTTTCGGACGAATGAACGTAAACAAATAGCATCTGCACTTTATAAAGTCGCAGAACGACTGAAAATATTAGTGAACAAAACATTAGCAACGCTTGCCTCTGATTTTGTAATACCTGATGTGAAATTGAGCGATTCAAAGACTGAAATAGAGTCTGAGGTTGAAATCATTACCAATAAAGGTACGCTCAAACAGAACAAGTTCTACCTGACGAATAAGGAGCTTACAGAAACAATGGCTGTGTTCTTAAAACAAGGATTCGGTAAGACTACCCGCATAAAAGGAGAAGATGAATACAACAGTATATTTTCTCCTATAGAAAGTGCCATTAAGAAATCTAAAACTCCCAAAGAAGAGATTGATTATGTCTTGCTTATTGGAGGAAGCAGCAAAAGTCCATACATCCAGGAAGCCTTGCATTCCTATTTTGAGGATTCGGAGATATTGGTTCCGATGGACCTGCAAACCCACGTTTCACAAGGAGCAGCCATTCACAGCTTATTGTTCAATGGTATGAATAAATGCCTGATACAACCTATCACGAGTGAACCGATTTTAATCATCACCAAAGACGACCGACCTAAAATCATTCTCCCTGCAGGAACAGAAATACCCTGTAACACTATAGAGATTGATGACTTGGTAACAAGCCGGGATGGACAAAAAATTGTCGAGTTACCTATTTGTGTTGGTAATACAACAAAAATGCTTTTCAATTTGAAGATAGAATCTTCCATGCCCAATGGTTTTCCTATCAATACTCCAATCCAATTGGTAATTGAAGTCAATGCGGATAAGATGCTGATTATCCATGCTACTTGCATGGGAACAATATGTCATGTGGAACCACTTAGTCCATTTGCAAATAAAGAATTGACAACCGAAGAAAGGGCTGCCCTAAAAGCAGAAAGACAAGCTAACCTTGAAGCCGAACAAAATGGCGGTGTACCTTCGAAAGAAACCCTGATTACACTCAAACAGGCTTATCTGAAGATTGGAAATGATTTCAAGGCAGCAGAAACACTTGAACTTCAAAACGAATTATATCCGAATGTAGAAAACCTAAATTCGATAGGTGTACTCTATCATAATTCAGGGAATAATGAAAAGGCTGCAGAATTCTTTGAACAAGCTATTCAGCAAAATCCGAATAATGAGTATGCACATTTCAATTTAGGCAATACAATGAAGTTTATCAACAAAGATGTGTACAAAAGGGAGGTGCGTAAAGCATACGAACTCAATCCTAATTATGACATAGCATTGATTGAAGCAGGACGTATAGATAAGGCAGAAGGCAAAACTGAAGATAGCAATAATAAATTCCATCGTGCTTATGACCATATGCTCCAACAATGGAAAACAAATACCTTAAAGGATAGTGCAAGTTTGGGATGGTTAGCAGCTGTAGCACGAGAACTTGGAGAAAATGGCATTGCAAATCAAGTGATGGCCTCTGCCAAGAAACTTGAAAATGAATCTTATTATAATGAAGAAAACTTGTCTAAAATTAGGGATAATATGTTGACAAATAATTAAAAAAAACTGCGATTATGGCTTGGATAATAGAAGAGAATAAACTTGATGCTCAACAACGTAATTTTCTTGACAATGTGGACATAAACCGCAAGAATGTTTGGATTAAAGGATTTGCAGGTTCTGGAAAATCTATTTTACTTGCATATACAGCCAAAAAAGTCCGTGCAAAATCACCCTCTGCAAGCATTTTATTGATTGTGTTCACACAATCATTGGTTGAAATGTTTAAATCCGCATTTAAGGAAATCGGATTGAATGTTACCATAGAAACTTACTATAGGTTTATGAGAGGAAATAGTCATTATGACTATATTCTGTGCGATGAGGTTCAAGATTTAACACCACGTATTCTTCAAGAGATGAATAACCGTGGTACGCACGTTGTTGTAGCAGGAGACTCCAATCAATCGATATACGACCATGACCCTCAATGGCAAGAAGCAACCGTAACTCCGTCAGAAATAGGACGACTAATCAATGGAGACGCTTTTGAATTAGGAATCATTCATCGCCTATCACGGTCTATTATTGATGCCGTACAACGCTTCCTACCACGAATGAACATATTTTCTGCAAAAAGAGATATGACAAAAAGCGATACACAAATACGTTTGTGCGAAGCTACTTCCGAAGAAAAAGAAGTAGCTTACGTAATAGAACAGGCAACGAAAGCTGTGAATGTAGGTGATACAGCCGCTATCTTGATTCCATCTGCTCAAAAAATTATCCATTTCGTAAATTTAGCCCTTAGCCATGCTGGAAAATCAGCATGGGGAGGAGCAACCAACCAGTATGGAAAAACTGATTTTGGCGTAATGAATGCATTTCTCAAAGCGAATGGTATAAAAATGCAATATGTGGGTAATGGTTACGGTAACTTTTCTGAAAATGACCGTCGTATTATCCTCATGACATATCACAGCGCAAAGGGATTGGATTTTGATAATGTTTTCATCCCATTTGCTAATAACAATTTGTATATCAGCCCGGATGAAAGTATGGCTAAGACCTTGTTTATGGTAGCAATGACCAGAGCAAGGAAGAATTTGTATATTTCCCATTATGGCTATCCGAGTGATTATCTGGATGCTTTCAAGTCAAACTGTTCGCACATAGATATTTCCACATCGGTGGCAAGCCAATCAACAACTAATAACAATAAAAACAACCCTTGGGGATTTTAAATTATAGATACAATGGATTATTTAGCAATTATACGTAAGGCGGATTTCGTAGATTTATTCAAGTATGGTAAATTGAATGTTTATTCGGCAATCAATTTTGACGGAAATATCAAGGCTCATGCAAATGATGATGATTTGTTTGAGAAATTAACAAAGAGCATGAACTTATTCGAATACTCTTTTGAGTATATGGTGATACACTTTGTTAGCGATAATGGGAATGAGTATCCCTATCCCATAAACATTGAAGATGTAAGGGGGCTTTATACTTTTGATGAGGAAGCTAAAAAGGAAATGAACGTATCGTTTGATTCTCGAATTAGGCTTCACGTGTCACCTTGGGGTGAGAAATTTAAAGCTTTATACAATAATCAGTTAATGTCGCAATCAAAACGAGGTATTGATAATTTATGGGCGATATTTGATTTGTCGGAAACTGACAGAAAGATGTGTGAATCTATTATTACCGATGATGTCGTTTCCGAAGTATTTGATGAATTGTTTTCATATAAACGCCCGACAGGAGAACAATCTATATGGACGTATCTGCTACGATATGAACGCCATAGCTTTTATCCTAAAAATACGAAAGGATATTTTTGTGATTATATCCATGTAGCTTGCAATTGGATGGCAAAAACAGAAATGCAGAACGATGTTGCCATCGAAACAACATTATATAATTTGATAAAAGAAAGTCCAGCAACGGATTTCAAGCCACTTTCACAAATAGCAATAAATTCAAATTTACCTTCTCGAACAGATGAAGTTGCCAAATGTCAATTTGCAGTAGCGGCTCCATTATTCTTGCTTATGAAAGACAAATTTGGCAGTGGATTTTCCATTGATTTTAAAACTATTGATTATGCCAAGACATTTGGGTTTGAATGTTCCGTTGCGGTATATCTTTTAGGACTGACTCTTGGGTATGACAAAACTTATGATGCGTATTACGATTTTGTAAAATTACCTATATTTGAATTACGAACTGAGAATCAAGAAGCTAATAAGTTAGATTTAATGCAAGAATCTAACGAAAAAGAAATCTATTCGGAAAATAGAAACGAAAATGTAGCAGTAGATTTATCTTCTGAAGATACGATAAACGGTAAAGATATATCCACCACGGACACAAATTTCCTAACAATAGAACAAAAAGCTCCGCTCGTTCAGCAAGGACAACTATTTGTCATGGAAAGTGTCAATAAAAAGCAACCAATAGCTTGGCTTAGACTAAAAAATAAAAATGATAATGATTTTAAGCCAGCATTTAACGATAAGGAAGTTTCGACTTTGAGAAGTATGGGCTATAAAATCGCTAAAAGATTCAGCAAGGAAGAAAAGTCGTATATCATTTCACAAGGTTACGAAGTTTCATAATTCATTTATCTTTAAAATATCAACAGAAGGACAGCAAGCGGTTTCGGTCTGCCCGAAACACAAACTTGCTATCCTCCCGTTGGCATTGTTTATAATCCCACGCCCTTGCCTCTCCTAAGCGGCTCAACCGTCCTTTTAACAGATGAAAACAGCCTGTCAAACTGTTCCTTGAACCATTCGCCAATCAGTTGCCCATTGATAGCAAGTGCAAGTTTAGACCTGTTTGTCGGGTCTTTCACCACTTGGAAGCCAGCCCTCTCGGTCGTGAATTTTCGCTTATGCTCCTCCGAATAAAGTTCGCCCTCGTAGAACAGCGGCTTGCCGCTGATGAGCGTGGCGGTCTGCCGCTCGTTGAAGCCGACTTTAAGGCAGAACTTCTCCATGTACACCAGTTCTTGAAACAGCGGAAACCACTTTTGGGCTTTTTGGATAATGGATTTCAAGAATGACACTTTCTTTTGCTGTTCCGCTTCCTTGTCCGACAATTCCCTGCGGTGCTTGACTTGCAGTTCCATAAGCTGCCGTTGGTGGTTCTCCTGCTGACGCTGCATTTGCCGTTGCAACAGTTCGATGCTTTCATCACGGGCAGCAACCTCGCCTTGCAGGGTGCGGTTGTCGGCTTCCAGCTCTTTCAGCTTTCCGCTGCCCAAAAGAGAACCGACCTTTGCCACGAGTGCCGTTTTCGCTTCGGTCTTGGCGGTTTCCAGCTTCTCCGACTTGATTTCTTTCCTGACTTCGTCAAGCTGCCGTTCCGCCTGCCGCTGTTCGGTTTGTAGTTGTTGCACATTGGCTTCAAGCTCTCCCGTCTGCCGTTTCAGGTCACGGTAGTATTGGGCGGTGGTGGTGTGCCGTGCTTCCGAACCACGGACACCACGCTGCAAGCCGTATTTCGCCATCGCTTTTGCGTAACTGTCGTGGTAGGCTACCAGCCTTTCACGTGTCAGCAGGTCATCAGCGCACAGACGCACGGCGTTGGCTTTCTTACGGTAGGTGCGTTTGCCCTCCGCCTGCTTCTTCCTCGCTTTCCTGCGCTCGCCCGTCACTATCGGTACGACCGTGGCATGGATGTGCGGCGTATGCTCGTCCATGTGCAGCACTGCCGAAACGGTGTTCTCCTTTCCGAACGTACGGTACAGCCATTGCAGGTTGTCATCGCACCATTCGTTTAGTCTGCCCTCGTCCTGCACTCTTATCATGTCCTCGTGCGTGCCCGAAAGAACGATGTGGATTGCCCGTACTTGGTCGGGCGTTATCTTCCGCTTGATGCCTGCCGTGCGGATGCGGTGGCTTATCGCTTCGGTACGGTCTGCCACGCCGTCGGGGAACTCCACCAGCTCACGGTTGAGGTGGGTGCGTGTCGGGTCGGCGTTCTTGGGCATTGTCTTGCGTTCGATGTGGTCGGATGCGCCCGTGTCAGCCGACCCTTTCGCCTTGTTGATTTGGATGCTTATGTATCCCATGTTCGTTTCTTGTTTTTTAGGTTCTACAAACTTGTTTGTCGGTGTCCGTCCGCCTGCGGTCGTGCCGCACGGGGCAAACGGGGGTGTCCAGAGGGGTTACACCCCTCTGGCTCATTAGGGTGTTTTTAGCATGAGCGAAGCGGTGCGTGAAGAAAACGCCCTAATGAGCTATGGCTTTTTGTTTCCCAAAAGCCTGCGGCGGTGTCGGCGGCTGTCGGATGCCTTTCTTTTTTCGCCAGCAATGAGGGCTTTCCCTTTTCGGTCGGCAGGATGGAAGTCCGTCCGACCAGCCTGCGGATGGCGGTGTTTATCCCTGCCATTTTCCCGGTGGACTTGTTGAGGGGTGAAAAAGCGTTGAACTGTTGAATTTGATATGTAATAACCTGATATATTACAAAATACACTCTAAACAATCTCTCAACAAAAGCGTGCTACCCAACAAACGGATGCGAAAAGAAAAAATGAGGTCGGAGTGATATGCCGTTGCTTCTTCTTTTCATCAGCCGTTGTGTGTTGTTGGCGGTCTGTTGAGGTTGCATATTCTTATATATCAATACTTTATTACCCTTATTCAACAATTCAACAGAATATCAAAGCTTTTCCAGCAGTTCTTTCGTGACGGTATAATACCTGCCCGCACTTCTTCGGGTCTGGTAACGGTCATTGCCGCCGTATTGGTAGGCGGTGTAGGTAAGACCGTTGGGTGCAGGTGTCAGCTTCCAGCACTCCTGCACCACTTTCCGTACCTGCGATTTCTCCACCCTGACTTGCGAGCAGACTAGCAAGGGAATGATGTCGTTCAAACAAAAGGACACCGTTTCCACCTCCATCTTCGCCATGATATCAAGCAGCAGTTCTGCCATCTCAATCTCCAGCCGGTTGCGGTTGCTCCGGATTATCTTCTGCAGGGCATCCGTCTCCAGCAGCTTCGGGTTGAACCACATGCGGCTCTCCTTCCCGGTGGATAGCTGTCTGTGTTGTAGGAAATGCAGGAAAGCGGGTATCTCCGCTTTCAACTTTTGCAGAAAGTCGGTATCGTCATTCTGTAACGGCACAATCTTCCGCACCCAATAGCGTGTTTCCCCAGCGTCAATGATGACAGGCAGGTGCTCGTTGTTGGAACACAACACGAACTTGGCGAAGAAACCTATCTCGTCACGGTCTTTGCCTTTCGCCTCCACCTTGTAGGAAAGCGTGGTGCTGAGGTTCTTCAACCGTTCGCTGTCTTCTCGGCGGTTGAGCAGCACCTCGTCCACCATGATAAGCAGCTTGCCTGCCCAGTCGGAGTTGAACTGGCTGCGGAAGTCCTCGTTGGTGTTGAACGTCACGTTGTTTTGGAAAATGGCTTTCAGGAAGTTCAGGAACGTGCTCTTGCCCGTGTTCCTTTCTTCGGACACGAGCAACAGGATGGGCAGCTTCTGAATGGGATAGAGGTAGAGCAGTTGCAGATAGTCCATGCCCAGCCCGTACTGTTCGCCGAAGATGTGTTCCACCAACGAGCGGATGCAGGGGAAATCCCCCTCCTGCGGTCGGTGGCTTATCGGTTCGTAGAGGTTGAGGAACTTGCCGACTACGGGCTTGTAGCCCACATGGTCGGGTACGGTGCAGAAGCCGTCATACTTGGGGATGCCCGCCATATAGTCCTTGCCGTAGTCCTGCCGCAGGGTCTCGGAGTTCCATGCGATGCGTTTCCTCACATAGCCGCCGTCAATGCGGGGCTGGTCCACAATCTTGTAGAGCGTGGTGCCTACTCGGATAAATTCTTCTTTTTTCTCCATGTTTTCAATAAGATTCTAGTGCCGACAACATATTGTCGGCAAGCGGATTAAACATGGGTGCAAAGCTACGGCAGGGCGGTTAAAACTTTGATACGTAAAACGATGCAGAACGGCGCAAAAGGAACTGACGGATAAGAAAATGCAGTGGAACGGGTAATATCAGCCATCGAAAGGCGAAAAGAAAAAGCCCGAAGAAGCAAAACCGCACTTCTTCGGACTGACGGAATTGTGTGACCGCACGGGCGTATTGCCGCATGACCGTATCTGCTAACATTTACACGGCTGTCTGTTGCTTAATGATACCCATAGCATTTGCTTTTCTTTTCGCAAGCACAGTCTTTCTAAAATGGCATTGCGTACACTTGACGCACTCGGTGTATCAATTCGGAAAGCAAGTGCCACGACCATAGGGAGGGAATAAGTTTCCAAATAATATCCGTTGGGCATCTTGGTACGTTTTTCCACCTCATAAGGGGGCAACACTCCGCTCTTGTACACGGCTCGTATGGCGGCACGGAGTGTCGGGGCAATTACATCGAAAAGTTTCACCAATTCCATTTCGCTCATCCATACGCTGGCGGCATCGGACGGTACGGTAACCCTACCGTACTTGTCCATCGTGATTGTTGTCCGTTTCATACTCCTGCCACTTTGATGTTACCGAAAGTCCGGTTCAGCTGGTTACCGAAAGCCGTCAAATCGTTACCCAACTTCTGCGTGGTTATCTTTGCGTAAATCTGTGTGGTCTTGATATTTGTGTGTCCCAAAACACGGCTCACGCTTTCAATCGGCATACCCTTGCTAAGGGCTAATGTTCCGAACGTGTGACGGGTAACATGAAAGCTGATTTGCTTGTTTATGTTGCACTCACGGATGACATTCTTCAGCTTTTTGCAGATGCTCCAATAGTTGATTTCACCGAAAACTGAATTGTCTTTTTGGAACGGTCTGTACTTCCCGATTATCTACAATGGAATATCCAGCAGCTTCACTTGGAACGGTACGCCTGTCTTGTGTCGCTTGGAAATAATCCACTTCTCGCCGTTTACGTCCATAATATCGTCCGTGGTCAGTTCCCTGATGTCTGCAAAGCTGAGTGCGGTGAAGCAGGCAAAGACGAAAAGGTCACGAGTGAAAGCGAGCGTTGCATCGGTAAACTCATGTTCGATTAGCTGTCGGATTTCTCCCTCCGTAAGATATTCCCTTTCCTTTACGTTGGGAGTAATACGGAACTGCGCAAACGGGTTTCTCGGTATCAGACCGTTGTAATGCGCCCGTGAAACGATAGTCTTGACCCACATGCACGCCAACCATACAGTCGCGTTTTTAAGCCCTTGCTCCGTTGTGAGGAATACAGAAAACTCTTTGATAAAGTCGGGGATAAGTTCCAGCATCGACATGTCGTTGCGCTTGTAGAACGACTTGATAAACGCCGCCACATAGTTCCTTGAACGTACCATTACACGGTAAGACCCCATGCAGCGGTCTTTGCCGACACGCTTCAAGAACTTGGCGTTCTCCTTGTCAAACGCACCGAGTATCGTTTCATACTCGCAACCTATGCCTTGATAAGCGTTACGCACCATTTCTGCCGTGACATACGCCTCGCGGTCGGATATGCGCTGGTAGTGCTTGATGATTTGCGCCTTGATGTTGTCGAGCGCAAGGTTCGTTTCCCTTACCTCCACGCTCTTCCCTTTGGCACAGTTGCCCTTAGCATCCCAAAGCGTCTTTGAGATGCTCCGCTTGCAACTGAACTGCGCCACCGTCCCGTTGATTGTAACCCGTCCCATGATGGGGACAATTCCGTTCTTCTCCTTGCTGCCGTTCGCATAGAACAGCACGCGAAATGTGCTTCTTGCCATACTCGTCTTTTTTTTTGGTTGCAAAACTATAAATCAACGAGTTAAACCTTGACAAGCAAACCTACGCAGAACGGCGCAAATAAAACGGAGATTGTTAAATCTGCATTTCCAACGGGTAACGAATAGGAAACCGTTTTCCTGCTGCAATCCGCTTTGAAACGGTTTTCAACACTTTTCCCAACTTCCGTGATTTTCTCCTAACTGCTTAAATCTCAATTCTTATTGCGTTAATCTGCTGGTTTTGTTCGATTTTTCCAGCGATATTTGCTAATTTTGCATTGCTTTTGAGACAATATAAACATTAACAATGCAAAGAAACAGAATGAACATATTATCTATAACAACCGCAATTCAGAGCAATAAACGCACTGAATCTGTGTCGAGTGTTCATGTTTCACGTATTGAACCTCGTTTAGTAAATACTTTCCAACGAACATAGCGAGTACATTATTGTACTTTGAGAGAATAGAAACTGAATAGTTGGAGAGTCCTTACCAAACTTTCCAACTATTTTGTTTGTATGCCCATTTGTGACAGTCGCCTTTATGATGCTCTTCTGCCATTTCCGTCTGATGGGCTGTTGGTAACCAGATTATTAACGTGCAGTGATGCACATAAATTGAGAAGAAATGAACTATAAATTTGATGGCAGCAAGGTGTTCTTTACATCTGATACCCATTTTTATCATGGGAATATCATTCGTTTCTGCAACAGGCCGTTTAAGGATGTGGAAATGATGAATGAAACAATCATATCCAATTGGAATAATACTGTCGGACAGTATGATATTGTTTTTCACTTAGGTGATTTCTGTCTTAGCGGTTCGGCTGAGTGGACTAAAATGCTGGATAGATTGAACGGAAAGATATATCTGATTATGGGCAATCATGATTTGAAGAATATACGTCAAGGCTACATTGACAGATTTGAACATGTGGCAATGCAGATGCACATAGAGGTCGGTAAACAAAGGATATATTTGAACCATTATCCTTTCCTATGCTTTGATGGCGGTTACAAAGATGTGTGGCAACTGTTCGGACACGTACATACAAGGAAGAACAACACTGGAATTGACGCTGCCCGGCTTCAGTATCTCTATCCGACGCAATACGATGTAGGGGTTGATAACAATAACTTTACACCCATATCATTTGAACAGGTAAAAAGGATGATTGAAAAACAAGTAGAGCAATTTCATAAGAAATAAAAAAGGAGGGTTATGTATGAGTGAATATACAACGGTCTATTTAAGACACAAAGACATGCCTTTGTTGAAAAAGAAAGAGCATCCGTCTCATGAAGAATGCCAAAGTCAATCTAAAGAAGATTTGATGAAAGTCGATGAATATAACAAACAGGTTACAAAGTCTTTGGGGTGTAAATTGTTTTATCTTACTACTACCCCAAGTCGTGAATTGACTGTGCTTCCATGTAGCCCATCTCCAAGTGTGCTGACAAACGTCCTTCTTGAGGAGGTTTTATGCTTTTATAAAGAAGAAATCGAAAATTGCAAAAAGGCTATTGCTAAGAATAAAGAAGATATTGCCAAGTTGGAAGTACGAATAGCCAAAACGACCGTCGATTTGTACGATAAAATCAACAAGGAGATAGACAACAGCTATGAGAACATAGACTTTGAGGAAGAAGAACTTGAACACTACCAATTCCTATATAATAAATTTTCTTTCTTGGAGGGTATTATTGGCAATGAATCAAATTCAAAGAATTATGAACTGATTTATACAAAATATTAATAAACAAAAGATTATGAAGATACAATATATGAGCGACCTGCATTTGGAATTCAGCGATAACAGCAGGTGGATGAAACATAATGAATTACCTGTAACTGGCGATGTTCTGGTTCTTGCCGGAGATATATTCTATTTGAAAAACAAGGTTGCACCTTTGAGCAATTTTTGGAAATGGGCATCTGCAAATTATCGGCAAGTGCTCATTGTGCCCGGAAACCATGAGTATTACAATTATTGTGATGTGATGGGTAAGGGACTGCAATGGAATTGGATGTTCAAGAAGAATGTAGGATATTACCAGAATCAAGTAGTAAAGATTGATGATACCGATTTTATCATGAGCACTTTGTGGTCTCAGATTTCTCCTTCTGACGAGTATTTTATATGGAAAGGCATGAACGACTTTCGGCAGATAATGTATAATGGTAAATTGCTCCAAACTGAGGAGTTTAATCAGATGCATGAATTCTGCTTGGATTTCATCAAGCATAGTCTAACTGAAAGCACCGCAAAGCACATTGTGGTAGTAACACATCATCTTCCCACATTGGAGGTCGTCGCCCATCACCATAAAGGTTCAGTGCTGAATAGTGCATTTGCAACTGAACTGAGTGGGCTTATTGCCGACAGTCGCATTGACGCATGGATTTATGGGCATTCACATACCAACATTAATGCTGAGATAAACGGAACAAATGTCGTTTGCAATCAAATGGGATATGTTTTTGAGAACGAACATATCGCCAACGGATTTGATCCGGGCAAGTTCCTTGTCTTGTGAAAGGCATGAGCTCGTCAGCAATACGTTTTAAAGCCTCAATATATCATATAGTAACTAAAAACGTTCCTATTTGTATATTATATGATATGTTGGGGCTTAAATTTTTCAGTTCATTCGAAAAATTCCAATAACTGATTTTTTGCTTGCCAAAAGAAAAAGATATAACTCCACTCTCAACTTGACTTTAATGGCCGTTATTATATACACGGGCAATAAAGTTAAGTCAAACAGAGGGGAAGAAAAGAAAAAAGGCTTCAACTGAATATTTCTTTTGGTCAGCATGCAATATCCGTGAAAATATCTTGCATTTAGTTGACATTATCGGCGAAAACATCCCAGAATTTTGTACCTTTGTAACTGGATAGGAAACAGGTGAACTTCATTGAGGATGCAATACTTCCTCGCAGTTCTGATTCACTGGGAAAAGAGTGTAATACAGCCTTCAAAACAAGTCAAGGAGGCTCAAAAACAACTTTTCTACCGATTAAATTGCAACAATCTATCATTCAAGCAGCTATGTATGCTTGCATCGGCAAATAAAATACAGAAGAAATCTATTAATTATAATATAAACTTCTCCACATCACATCTAAAACTATTTAAGATTTCCTTTTTTATTATTTCAATAGTTTTTCTAACTTTGTCATTATTGAACCCAAAAGGATAAAGTATGCAAAGCAAAGAATCTGACATAAACGAGATCATGGAACAAATCGTTCAATTCTCAGAAGATAGAGATTGGGATCAGTTCCATAATGGCAAAGATTTAGCTCTTGCTCTTTCTATTGAAGCCTCTGAGCTAAACGAAGCATTTTTATGGAAAAGCGCAGAAGATGTTAAAATAGATAAAATAAAAGAGGAACTAGCAGACATCATTAACTATGCTTTCTTAATTGCTTATAAATATAATTTAGACATTAAAGACATCGTCTTAACTAAACTAAAAAGAAACGCAGAAAAGTATCCTATAGACAAAGCAAAAGGCTGTGCAAAGAAATATAGCGAATTATGATTAGAAATTATCACACAACAATAACAGATTACATTTTTAATAAAAAGACTTTTTCCGAATTGAAAGAATCAACATTCGGAGACAAATGGCCTGTTGTATATATAATAGAAGATAAAGGAAAAAGGTTGGCATATATTGGAGAAACAACTAATATATGTAATCGCATAAATCAGCATTGGAATAATCCAAAACGAAAAAAACTTAAAAGCATTCATATTATCCACAATCCTGCTTTTAATAAATCCGTAATTTTAGATCTTGAAGCTTTTCTTATCAAATATATTGCCTCTGATGGTAAATATCAGTTACAAAATGGAAATGGAGGTCAACATTTTCACCATTACTATCAACGAGAGGAATACCAAAAAGAATTCAAGTACATTTGGCAAATTTTAAAAAAACACAATATAGTTACTCAAGATATTAGAATCATTGAAAATAGTGATTTGTTTAAATATTCTCCATATAAGACATTAACAGAAGAACAATATAAGATAACATACCAAATAATCGAAAGATTGAAAACAGACCTATCCAATGGTATTCCCCGAATATCCATTATTGATGGTGGAGCAGGAACAGGAAAGTCCATTTTAGGTATCTTTTTATTAAAACTTTTAGTAGATGCTCAAAATGAGACTAATTGGGCTATAGAGGAAAATAATTTGGAAGAAGACCTTAACTTAATCGCAAATGGGCTCAATTATAATTTAAAAATGGGATATGTTGTCCCTATGCAAAATTTTCGTAAGACATTAAAAAAGGTATTCAAAGGTATTAAAGGATTAAGTCCCAATATGGTTCTTAGTCCCGCAGATGTCGCTAATTCACAAGACAAATATGATATTCTGATTATTGATGAATCTCATAGATTAAGACAACGATATGGTTTAGCTAGCCCCGGAGACTATAAAGCTTTTGATCATAAGAATGAGATTTTAGGATTAGGGAAGAAAGGGACGGAGCTTGATTGGATCTTAAAAAAGAGCAAATATCAATTTTTCTTCTATGATTCAGGACAATCCATCAAACCAACAGATGTTGATCCTGAAAGATTTTTTCTTCTACTTCAAAATAAACATAATTACAAGTATAAACTGACTTCTCAACTTCGTTGTAAAGGAGGAAATGATTATATTCAATATATCCAGAATATTTTAAATTGCAAACAAAAGTTAAAAATTACTTTTAAAGAATATGATCTGAAATTATATGAAGATGTTGACGACATGATATCTGAGATAAAAAAGAAAAATAAGGAAGTCGGACTTTGCAGAAATATAGCAGGATATGCTTGGGATTGGAAAACAAAAGGAAAATCATTAAGCTCAATAATAAAAGAGAATCTATTTGACATAGAGATTAATGGTTATAAATATATATGGAACAGAACAGATACAGATTGGATCAATTCCCCAAACTCAATCAATGAAATTGGCTGTATCCATACAACTCAAGGATTCGATCTTAATTATGCAGGTATTATTCTAGGACCAGAAATTGATTATGATAATGAAAAGAATCGTATTTTTATTTATAAAAAGAGATATAAAGACAACAAGGGAAAAATGGGAATAGAGAATGATTCCATTCTACTTGCTTACATAAAGAACATCTATACAACTATCTTAGAAAGAGGTCTGGAAGGTACATATATTTACGTATGTAATGACTCCTTAAGGAATTATTTAAAACAGTTTTTTCCTGTTATTAAGCATAATACAGAGAAGCTATTATTTACAGAAAAAGTTAAAACAATCGAGATCTGTGAAGATATTATACCAGAAGACCAATTTTCCGAATATCTTCCATTATATACAATTCAAGCAGCATGTGGCTATTTTGGAGAGGGTGATGAAGTAAATAAATTAGGATGGATAAAAGTATCAAATCTGGGAAAATTAGACAAAAATATGTTTGTTGTACAAGCCAAAGGTAATTCAATGGAACCAACAATTCATGATGGAGATTATTGCGTGTTCAGAGCAAACCCTGTTGGTAGTAGACAAGGAAAAATAGTTTTAACCCAGCACATAAACTTCTATGATGGCGATAACGTAGGTAATTATTCTATTAAAACTTATACCAGCCTAAAGAAATATTCTGAAACTGGAGAATGGGAACACGAAAAAATAGTTCTTGAGCCCAAAAACAAGGACTATAAATCTATTTCAATCGATAATGTGGACTGTAATGAATTTAAAGTTATCGGAGAGTTCATTGGAATAATTAAACCCTAAATAGAGAATTATAGTCTCTCCATCTGACATTCAATCCCGTTGATAAAATAGTTGAGCTTTACGAGCGATTGTTAAAGGCCGAGCAAGAAAAGGTGGCTATACTCCATGAGATCGTAAAGGATAAATAAGTATCGATCGCAAATCTCTTTCGCCTGACGAGCAAAACGAGATTAGAAAGAAGTATAACTTCGATAAATACAATAAATAATGAAAAAAGAAATTCTATTCGTCTTGTTAAAAGACTTTGCCGATTGGGAAGGGGCTTATATCGCTCCCAACCTCAATTTAGGTGTTGAGCCCGGAAGTGAAAGCAAATATATAGTTAAAACCGTATCTGTCAGGAAAGAGCCGGTTGTATCGATCGGAGGGTTCAAGGTGCTGCCCGACTATGGGATCCATGACATTCCGGCCGATTATGCAGGAATCGTATTAATAGGTGGCATGAGCTGGTTCACTCCGGAAGCCGAAACCATTGTCCCTCTGGTTAAAGAGGCCATAGAGAAGAAGAGGCTGGTGGCCGGAATTTGTAACGCCTCCGTCTTTCTTGGCAGGCACGGTTTCTTGAACCATGTAAATCATACCAGCAACGGATTGGATTACCTCAAACAATTTGCGGGGGTTAATTATACAGGTGAAAATCTTTATATGGATGAACTGGCTGTCAGAGCCGGAAACATTGTAACCGCCAACGGATTTGCCACTCTGGAGTTCTGTCGTGAAATACTCTATGCGCTGGAGGCAGACTCTTCCCAAAAGATAGAGAGAAGCTATCGAATGAACAAAACAGGTGTTTGGGAAGATCCAGAAGTGGGATAAATCACTTATCTAATGGTGGTAGATAATAAACATCTACCACCAACAACTTACATCTACCACCATTTACTACTTTTCGACCACTAAATACAACCGTCCCCTACTCGCTAACTGCGTCTTAAGCCCTATCTTTTTCAAGAAACGACCAAAGACGGAGACATTGCTCATCGGAAGTTTTACGCCGCTCTTTTTTTGCAGCGATAGGTAGATCTCTCCGGCAGAGATCTTCAAACCTTCCTCCTTATGCGAAGCGGGACGATAATATTGAAAAAACAGATCCTCAAACAAAGGACGTTGTTGAAACGCCTCGTTCGCTTGCATCTGCGAAACCTCTTCCTCATGCGTCAGCCAATAACGCTCGTTATTATTCAAGGCGGCAACCGCTTGCGCATAGAGCTGGAGATAATCGATAGGCTGGGCATTGTCTATCATCCCTTTCACCTCGATACAAATGAAACGGCGGCTGCCGGAAGGATCGCCCAGCAAATCCGTATGGTTGCTCGTAGCGATAAAGGAAGCATAACGTTTCACCGATTCCACCTGCGTGGCATGAGGCTTGCGCACATTTACGACCGGCTTCTGCAACAGATGCTTCAAGAAGCCTTGATGCCTCGCGCTCACTTGGTCGAACTCATCAATATTGATCAATCCGAAACGGGTAAGATACAGCTCGGCATCCCGCTTCTTGCTGAAATCGATGCTGTCCGTGTAATACTTATTCAAGTCCGGTGGCAACAGGTTGAAGCAGAACGTGGACTTCCCGCACCCCTGCCCGCCCACCAAGAGCGGGGAAAGGCTGTTGCCATGCTGTTTGTCACGTCCCTGCCAGTGCGCTACCATCGACAGGAACCAAGTGTAAAACAACTGTTCCCACCGTACGTTGTCGCAAGGGATGCGTGCGGCCAGCGGACGGATGCGATCCTTGCCATCCCACACGGGCAAGCGGGTCAAATAGTCCTCGATAGGCGCATAGTCCGGGATGCGATCTGAAAAGACAAAACGCCGTACATCCCTGTCCCATAGCTGCAATCCTTCTTTCTGGGCATTCAAAGCGATACTGTTCAACACACGATCCGTCACGGGACGATAGTCAAAACAGAAGGTGTTTTTCTCCCGATATTCCGGTCCGCCAGACATCAGATTGTACCGGAAATCGTAACGACGGTTCATAAACTCCTCCATTTTCAAGCTCTGTAGTTGCTCCGGCTTGTAAAGGGACGTACAACCAAAGTCCGAATCGGAGGCTAACCGATACGACTGCCTCAAGGTCTCCCGGATCTCCACTTCCGAGATCAGATTCCCCCAATAAAGCATCGTCCACTTCACACAATCCTCCTCTTCTACCCCAGCCGCGAAACAAAGTCTTCCAAGAGTGACCAACAAAGGTTTGAAATCCACCTTTATGCTCAAACTTCCATGTTCCTCCAAAGCCCGCTGCAAAGCGAATTCATATTGGATGGCAACGTAACGGTATTGGTCATAAAGCGTCTGCCCGGCACTCTCTACCGGTACCGGCACCCGTTTTTCGAACCGTTCCTGGTAGGCGCTTTCGTCGGGCATAGCCACAGGCTGCTCCAGATGAATGGAAAGAGCGTCCGGATTGTAATACACATCGGCATCATAACTGAGGCGACAACCCATCTCCAGCACCGGACGTTTCAGCTCGATGGGATAAGAAAGGCGAGGCTCATACGTCTTGAGCGCATGTCGGTAAGCGTGCGCATGAAAAACCTCGGCATCCGTACGCGAACGGGGAAGCGACCCGTCGGGATAGGTATAAGCCACCACGAACTTCACGCTCCGTCCGCTAGAGCCGATCATAGCGAACAGTGTCTGCGGATATTCCACTATTTTTTGTTTCAAGGACAAAGCCTCTTCTATGCTCTTCAATCGATTGATCTCCAGCAAAATCCAGCCATTATACTCCTTCAACTCGCCTTTTCGAAAAGTTCCGGCAAAGAGCAACTGAGGTAATTTCCGGGTAAACGGATACCGTTTGTCGGGATAAGCCCGCCTTAATTTCTCTCGAAAGAGCGCAAGCTTATCCCTCGTCCGCTCATCCTTTACCCATGCCACGATCTCCTCCATACGCATCGCCCGTTGTGCGACGGTATGTCGATAGGCTGTTTGCTTGGTTATTTTCATGTCTAATATATTATTTAAGAAGTTGAATAACTTATGCTTACAGTTTTTCCTATAGAAAAACTAAAGTTTTCCCCTAATAAAACTTTTGTTTCTTCCTAAAGAAACTTTTGTTTCCTCTAGGAGAAACTTTTGTTTTCCCTAAGAGAAACTATTTGTTCTCCTAAGGGAAACTCTTATCAGCTCTTATCCCTTCGTCCATCGATAGCCACTCTGCCAAGCATCAAAGACTGGTTCATCCTCTACTCCGTACGCCCGAAAGACCTGACGGATATACTGTTGGTCTTCGGGCGAGAAGGTTCTTTCCTTGCGCTTAAACTGATAAAACTTATTCTTACCGTATGTCATCAACAGACGTTGCTTGATGCGTTTCGCCTCCAGATAAGGTATCTGGTCTAATAGGTGATCCATGCCGACAGCGTATTGCACGGGAGTATCCGCCATGAAAGCCGCACACTTTCCGGTAGGACTGGTACGTGCGGGATTCACGATGCTCACCGCCCAAAGCGTATCGGGGATAAAACGGACGATTTGATGCCGCAAGCAGCGGTTGGCGTTCTTACAATTTTCATTAAAACAATGTACAAAGCCTGTCGGCACCATAGCGTAATCGAGTTTTTCTATCATATCTTTTAGATTTTCAGTATTCCTCAAATATAACACTTTTTTCCTTCACACGAAAAGAAAATTGTATGAAAATCAATAATAAGTGGTAGATATTGAATAATAATTGTAGATGTTTGGAGATCTACAACCAACAGATAATACTCTCATTTACAAAAAGTATATAATAGAGTGGTAGATATTGTAGATATTTTTATAAATTCAATGTTACAGGAAACTCATAATACGTAAAAGACCGAGCCAATACAACTTCTTCATCTTTTCACTATCACATAGCAGGATATTTTATATCTTTATTGCCTGTTTATAATCATGATTGGATACATATGGACATAGATTTCGAATCATACATCCGTGGTAGTGAGCCCGACAAAAAAGAAAAGGCTTCAGCTTGGAAAACAGCCATTGGTTTACAAGCTGTAGATGGCTTGCAAACATCCGATTATTTAAAAGATACAGCTATAAAGCATTTGCGTAGCATCGGTTTTGACGTGAACAATGATCTGTTTGCCGACAACTCTTGGTACTTTCGCAATGCGCTGGTTCG
Organism: Parabacteroides sp. CT06; assembly: GCF_002257605.1. Taxonomy (GTDB): domain Bacteria; phylum Bacteroidota; class Bacteroidia; order Bacteroidales; family Tannerellaceae; genus Parabacteroides; species Parabacteroides distasonis. The sequence goes on from NZ_CP022754.1 coordinate 3,876,684, forward strand.
TGCGAATTATAGAAATGTGCGAAAAGACGTTGAACCGGATATGAGTTTCTTGATCGCATTTTTCAGAAACTTAATGATGGGAGAAAATCATGACCCCACAACAGCCAACCGAACAAGTCGACCGAACAAGTACCGAACAAGCTAACCGAACAGTTCAGCGCACCGCTTTTAGCTATCGTAAAGGCTATCGGGACAGAACAATGTTCATTGAAAGTAAAAAGTGATTACAAACAATTTGCATAGATAAACGAAGAATGAAAACATCCATCAATTACCTTCCCGAACAGAAACGGGATGACCTCAGAAGAATTGTAGAGTGCGTACTGGAAGTACTTCCCGATTGTGAGATGATCATTCTCTACGGAAGTTATGCCCGGAATACATACGTTGACTACGACCAACGCATCGAATACGGTATCCGCACCTGTTTTATGAGCGATTATGATATTTTGGTAGTTACCAGTACCCGTTTCCAAAGATATATTATCAATCACATCTTGAGTAAAGCCACCGATAATTACTACAAAGGGAAGAACAGATACGCATCCACCACCGTACAATTTATAGACGAAAGCATCGACGACTTGAATAAAGCCATCGATAAAAACCGATATTTCTATACCGATATCAAGCGAGAAGGTATCATGCTTTACAACAGCGGCCGTTATAAGTTGGCCCGCCGTCGTAAACTGAACTATCGGGAGATAAAAGAGTTGGCGGAGGAGTATTACAACGACAGGTTTGAACGTGCGAATGATTTTTTACGAAATGCAATGTATGACAAAAACGACGAGAGATATAAAATATGTTCTTTTCATTTGCATCAAGCTTGTGAGAATTATTACAACAGCATAATCTTGACTTTTACATTGTATAGTCCCAAAGAGCATAGCCTAATAACGTTATCCGGCAGAGCCAAAACGCATTCCCTAGAGTCATCCGAAGCCTTTCCCCGGGATACGGAAGAAGAAAAACGACTTTTCGATTTGCTGCAGGACGCATACGTTCAGGCTCGTTATAATTTACACTTCCGCGTCACTAAAGAAGATATCGAGGCGCTTATCCCCAAAGTAGAACTGCTCCGGGATATCACACGACAATGTTGCGAGGAGAGAATCAAAGTGTATGCGGCAAAACAAAGACAGGTTTGATGAGATTCCCCTCAATCGCCACCTTTATAACCCCATCCAACCTGTTTTCGAAGATACGGTAAGCCTCCTCAATCTCGTTCAATGGAAACTTATGGGTAATAAGAGGCGTCGTGTCTATCTTACCTTCTTCTATTAGGTTAAGAATCTCGGCGCAATCGCAGCCATCCACCCCACCAGTCTTGAACGTCAAGTTCTTGCCATACATGTCTGGCAAAGGAAGAAGCTGAGGTTTATCATAGAGGGCTACGATGGTGACAATGGCGTTCGGACGGGCACAATCCCATGCCAAGCGGAAGGTATCCTCACTCCCCGCGACCTCCAATACGACATCCGCACCGCCATGATCGCTGTTACGAAGAACAAATTCCTTACAGTTTTTGGGATCTGTCACCAAGACTTCTGGATAACGCTGACGAACGAACCGGGCCCTTTCCGGAGACTTCTCGCAAACAATAATACGTCGTGGCTTCTTCAACAACACGCACAACAAAGTACAGATCCCCGTAGGACCAGCGCCAATAATGAGAACCGTATCCTCCTCTGAGACCTCCGAGATGCGGGCAGCCCAAAAACCTGTCGCTAACACATCACCGACCAGCAAAGCCTGCTCATCACTGACCGTATCTGGGATACGATTCAAGCCTCGATCCGCATAAGGAACCCGGACATACTCCGCCTGCCCCCCATCGATACGACAGCCCAACGCCCAACCGCCATTGGGATCGGTACAATTATTGACATATCCACGCCGGCAGAAGAAACACTCTCCGCAAAAGGTCTCGACATTCACGGTCACCCTGTCACCCGGCTTGACTGCAGTAACATCGGCACCCACCTTTTCCACCACACCAACCATCTCATGCCCAACGGTTATTCCGGGTACCGCACGTGGTACGCTACCGTGTTTAATATGAAGATCGCTAGAACAAATGCTACCCAAAGTCACTCGTACGATAGTGTCCCGTGAATCCTTTATTTCCGGCATCGGTTTCTCCCGCAATTCAAATTTCCCTTGTTCAATATAAGTGTACGCTAGCATGATATTTTCTTCTTTTAGTTAATCGCCTTACAAAGATAAGGATCGTATCGCCAAAAATATCAGATATATCAGTAATTTGGGTACAAACTGTTTCATTTTTCTCTCCTATCTTTATCGCCATAAATACATAGCATTCTCGTAATGAATATAAAAACAACAAAAATTCAAGAAGTATGAAACGAATCGTATTATTCATGGTCATGGTCTCAATGGTATGTATCGCCTCTTATGCGCAAAAGGCTGCCGAAGGGACAAAAGTTTTAGTGGCTTACTTCTCGGCAACGGGAAATACTGAAAAAGCGGCCCAACAAGTCGCGTCTATTGTCAGTGGTGATCTTCACAAGATCCAACCTGAGAAAAGCTATACCTCCGCCGATCTGAACTGGCGGGATAAATCCTCACGCAGCAGCGTAGAGATGGACGATCCGACATCACGACCGGCCATTATCGATGATTTGAAGAACCTAGCGGAGTATGACACCGTTTACCTAGGATTTCCCATCTGGTGGAATCAAGCTCCAAGACTCATCAACACCTTTTTGGAGAAATACGATCTCTCGGGCAAAACCGTTATCCCATTCGCCACATCAGGCAGCAGCAATATCTCGAACGCAGAGAGTGAATTGCGGAAAGCCTATCCGGATGTGAACTGGCAAAAAGGGAAGTTGATGAACGGAGCGACAGAAGAAGATATCAAGAATTGGACTAAAAAATAAATGATTATGAGAAAGAATTTTGGTGCGAAGCCTTTGAGCTATCCGCAACCCGTATTTATTATCGCCACGTATGGAGAAGATGGAACTCCCGATGCGATGAACGCCGCTTGGGGCGGTATCAGTGAGATGAATGAGATCAGCATGTGTCTTAGCGCCGGTCACAAGACAGTTAAGAATATCCTGAAGCGTAGAGCTTTCACGGTAAGCATGGCAGATGCCGATCATGTCGTGGCTTGTGATTATGTAGGTATCGTGTCGGGCAATAAAGTTACCGACAAGTTTGCCAAAGCAGGATTTCACGCTACAAAATCAGACTTCGTAGATGCTCCGTTGATCGACGAATTGGCCGTGGCTATCGAATGTAAATTGAAAGATTACGATCCGGATACTTGCATACTCCGTGGCGAGATCGTAAATGTCAGTGTTGACGAGCGTGTACTTGATGAGAACGGCAAGGTGAATGTAGCTAAAGCCGCTCCCATCATCTTTGATCCATTCAACAACGACTATTTGAGAGTGGGCGAAAAGGTAGGAAATGCCTTTTCCGATGGAAAACAATTGAAATAAATGACAGGGTAATAGCAATTAGTATTGATAGTAGCCTAGATTACTATCAATACTAATTTTGGAAACTATGTAATCAAATTCTGTTATAAACCAATTTAGAGATATCATATCCTCGTTTCATTATCTTGCCAAGCAAATCTTCCATAACCGCTTCCGGCAAGGATTTATCACGACTCAAAATCCAGAGATACTTGTCAGAACTGCTGCCTACCACAACATACTGATAATGTTCGTCGAGTTCGAAGATATAATAATCTGAATAGAACCATAAAAAGAAAGCGACTTTCAATTTACCCGGGCTATTTTCTGGTTCTGGCTGTTTCGCCCGGCCTACTGCTTTTTTATGGATTCCATCTTTAAACCCCTCGTTTTCCACACGGATTCTTCCATCCGATCGCAATGTATAAGTAGCCGTAACATCCGTCATACCTTTCTCGAAATGATTCTCGTAACGGGCGATCTCATACCACCGTCCCATATACCGGCGGACATCCAGTGCCTGCACGGTACGATGATCTGTTATATTCATAAGCTTTTCTATTGTCGGATAATCATATGTAAAACCAGACTCCAATAATTTCGTAGGATGAACCGTTTGCCCCTCCGTTACAAACGAGGCTCCTTCACCGAACATCAGTCGGAAAATGAATGTAGGCAAAGGCATAACCCAACGGGTTCCATCCGCTCTCGCCAGCGCATATGCCAGTTGCTTTTGGGTGATGCATTGCGGAGAGACAAGATTGACCACTCCTCTCAACGTACTATTTTGTATCATAAAATCAAAAGAGCGGCACAAATCATGCACGCTGATCCACGGAAAACTCTGTTGGCCATCGCCTATCACCACACCTATCCGGGAGAGACGTTGCAAATGAAGCATCTGTCTCAATGCCCCGCCATCCTCCGAGAGTACGACCCCGAACCGGGCAATCACAAGCCGCACATCCGGCAAACACGCCCGCGCTTCCTTTTCCCATGCGCCACATAACCGGGCCAAGAAATCCTCACCTTGCCGATTGTTATATTCGTCATATTCTCCGGATGTGGGATAATAGCCTACGGCAGAAGTTGATATAAACAACTTTGGGAGAATATCCCGGGTATTTATGGCATTTACCAACTGATGGGTTGTCCGGATTCTACTATCATATAATTCTTGCTTATACGCTTTTGTCCAGCGCTTATTAATGGAAGCACCCGCCAGATTAATGACCACATCACACGATTCCACACGATGGCATAGCTCATCGAAATTCTCCTCCTTGAACAGGTTCCTTCCTAAAGGAACCACCTCATCACCCTTTTCCGTGAAAAAAAGAGTAAGATGCTGTCCTATGTATCCACTCGCACCGCTAATCGCTATTTTCATGATTCTAAATGATCTTTACCTTATAAACAAGCGCACAACCTATTTAGTTAAACACTATATTTGTTCTTTCAACTAATAATGGATCATGGCAGACAACTATTTGGAAAAAAAATACGAGCAATATCAAGTCCGGAAAACCTCCGGGACAAGAACCAGTCACAATACGAAGACACTCCATAAAACAAGAAGAGTCTTCATTACCGGTGGGGCCGAGGGGATCGGAAAAGCCATCGTGAGAACGTTCAGGGGAGCCGGCCATCGAGTAGCGTTCTGTGATAAAAACGAAGCATCAGGAAAAGAGACCGCATTACAAACCGGAACTCAATTCTTTCCCGTGGACGTTAGCGATAAGACCGCATTGGAGGATTGCCTGCAAAAGATCATCGAGGAATGGGGCGATATCGATATCATCATCAATAACGCGGGTATCAGCCAGTTCTCATCCATCACGGAAACGAGTGTAGAGGATTTTGATAAGATATTATCCATAAACCTACGTCCCGCGTTCATCACTTCCCGGCGATTAGCGCTCCATCGGCAATCTCTCGAGACCCCCAATCCATACGGCAGGATTATCAACATCTGCTCTACCCGTTACTTGATGAGTGAACCCGGTAGCGAGGGTTACGCCGCCTCTAAAGGAGGTATCTATTCTTTGACGCATGCGTTGGCCTTATCGCTCTCGGAATGGCATATCACGGTAAACTCTATCGCTCCCGGTTGGATACAGAATAACAATTACGACCAGCTTCGTCCGGAGGATCATGCTCAACATCCATCCGGACGGGTGGGCAAGCCGGAGGATATCGCCCGTATGTGCTTATTTCTCTGTCAAGAGGAAAACGATTTCATTAATGGCGAGAATATTACGATTGACGGTGGGATGACCAAGAAAATGATCTATCTCGACTAAATAAACATCCGTATATGACACAAACATCGAATATAGAAACCAACCGTCTTGTGCTCCGTCCTTTCAGCGAAAGCGATGCTCCTGATGTTTTTGAGAGCTGTAAGAATCCAAACCTAGGCAATAACGCAGGATGGAAACCTCTCGAAACGATCGAGGAGACAATCGATGTTCTAAATGCCATTTTTATCGGGAAAGAAGGGGTTTGGGCTATCGTATCAAAAGAGACAAAACAAGTCATTGGCTCCATTGGCATCATTCCCGATCCAAAGCGGGAGAATCCGCATGCCCGCATGCTGGGATATTGGCTGGATGAGAAATACTGGGGACAAGGCTTCATGAGCGAGGCAGTGAAGAGCGTATTGAATTACGGATTCACCCAAATGGGTTTACATTTGATCACGGCCAATTGCTATCCTCATAATCAACGTTCACAACGTGTATTACAGAAAAATGGATTTATATACGAAGGGCTGCTTCACCAAGCGGAGTTAATGTATAATGGGCAAATATATGACCACCTGTGCTATTATCTTGAGAATCCGTCCTTATCCCGTAAAAACAACATCTTATGATTGTAGTAATAAAGGATTTATATACGCTCAAGAGCTGGGAAGATCAAGACACCGAATCCCTAGCCTTCCATTTGAACAATAAGAAAATCTGGGATAACTGCCGGGATGGATTACCTTATCCTTATACAAAAGGGAATGCCCGCTTCTTCATCAAACAAGCGCAGGAGAAAACAGATATATCGGATTTTTGTATTACGGTTGGTGGCGAGGCTATTGGTAACATTGGTTTTGTGAGAGGTACGGACGTAGAGCGTTTCAATGCGGAAGTGGGTTATTGGATTAGTGAGAAATACTGGAATCAAGGAATTGTTTCGGATGCGTTAACCGAGGCCATCCAGTATTATTTCGCGCATACGGAGGTTATTCGTATATTCGCCACGGTCTACGAATATAATCCGGCCTCCATGCGAGTATTAGAAAAAGCTGGATTCAGGAAGACCGGCATTTTCAGAAAGGCTTGTTACAAAAACGGACAATTCATTGATGCGCATCATTTTGAATTGGTAGCAGATAAGAAACTAGAAGAGAATCAAAAAGAATAACATATCTATGGAAATTCGACAATTACCGGCAAATGAATACGATAAGGCATTAGACTTATCTCTGGACGTTTTCATCGAATGCGGAAGAAAGGATTTCGATGAAGAGGGGCTGGAAACTTTCAAGAATTTCATTTATAATAAGCAACTAGTAAATGAATTAACCTTCTACGGAGCCTTCGATGGAGAGTCTTTAATTGGCGTAATCGCGACAAAAAACGAGGGAAAACATATCTCCTTATTCTTTATCAAACCGTCTTATCATAGAAGAGGAATCGGTAAACAATTGTTCAAGACCGCGATCTTAAATCAGCCCGTATCAGAAATGACGGTTAACTCCTCTTCTTACGCAATCCCCATCTACAGAAAGCTCGGATTCGAGCCTGTCTGTGAGGAGCAGGTGACGCATGGGATGAAGTATACGCCGATGAAACGAATGGGAACAAAAGTAAGAGAATTAGAGAAAGTTTGCTAAAAAGACTATAACTTTACGGCATAAAAGATCGAAAGATATAAGATTCAATGTTGTAAATGGATTTAAGAGAGAGATTATCTGACCGCATCCACATAGAGGATATCCATGAGATATTGCGATATGTGCAAGGAAGCCAGAAACGGAAATCGGAACTATACGGTTTGATCTTCGATCCGGACGAGACCATCGGTTATCAAGCGTTATGGGCCTGTAGCCATTTTTCCGCAGATGAGAATAAATGGCTATACGATAAACAAGATGAATTGATAAACGAGATTCTGGTCTGCAAGCATCCCGGTAAACGACGTCTTCTATTGAATTTGCTTTTACGACAGCCTCAAGCGAATCCCCCACGGGTGGATTTCCTGAACTTCTGCCTAGACCGGATGCTTTCAGCGAAGGAATTACCCGGTGTGCAAACGCTTTGCATGAAACTGGGATATGAGTTATGCCGTCCCATTCCAGAGCTATTACAGGAGTATAAGACACTACTCGATCTGGCGGAACCCGATTTACTACAAATCTCTTTGCGAACCGTACGTAAGAACATCTTAAAAAAAATACGATAAAACATGAGAAAGATTTTCACACTATTCTTCTGTGCCGCCTCCTTGGCCACAGGACTAGCGCAACAAGAATCCTATTTTACCAATCCCGTGATCCACGGTGACGTAGCTGATCCTTCCATTATTCGGATCGATCAGACTTACTATATCACCGGCACCTCCTCGGAATGGGCCCCCTATTATCCGGTTTTCACTTCTACCGATCTGGTGAACTGGCAGCAAACCGGACATGTATTCGACGAGAAGCCGGAATGGACTAAGTCCTCTTTCTGGGCTCCGGAATGGTATCAGCATAAAGGGAAGGTATATGTCTATTATACGGCCCGGAAGCAATCGGATAACATCTCGTGCATCGGTGTTGCCGTGGCGGATTCACCTACGGGCAAGTTCAAGGATCACGGCCCGGTGGTAGAGTTCGGGAAGGAAGCGATAGACGCATTTATCTTGGAGGATAAAGGCAAACTTTACATCAGTTGGAAGGCTTATGGATTGGATAACCAACCCATAGAGTTATTGGCCTGTAAGTTGACGGACGATGGGCTTCGCCTAGACGGAAAGCCTTTCAGCCTGCTGCGTGACGATGAGCGTCAAGGTATGGAAGGTCAGCATTGGTTCAAGAAAGACGGATATTACTATATCATCTACTCCGTGAGAGACTGTTGCGGCCCGCAGAGCGATTACGCCGTATCCGTGGCTCGCTCGAAGAAGCTGGAAGGTCCTTACGAGAAATACCTAGGAAACCCGATCTTGCACGGAAGCAAGGAGGTTCTCTCCATCGGTCACGGAACGATTACGACTACACCGGACGGACGCATGTATTACCTATGCCACGCTTACCAGCCGGGAAGCGGCTTCTACCAAGGTCGCCAACCTTACCTGCAAGAGGTGAGAATGGGTGAGGATCATTGGCCTCACTTCGTAACCGGGGAATACGCGAGCCGCACGCAACCCATGCCATTTGCCGAGTCCGCACAAGTGCCGGTATTCGATTTCTCGGATGATTTCACCGGTGCGACCTTGCGTCCCGAATGGAGTTGGAACTATCCTTACACGGATGTCAAGACCGAGATCAAGAACGGTAAACTATCTCTATCCGGAACACCGAAACCCGGCGTAAAGACCGGAGCGGCACTTTGTTTACGCCCAACCTCCCCGAATTACACGTTGGAAACAGCGATCGTAAACCGGAATGACAGTTGGAAAGGAATCACGATGTACGGAGACGCAAATAACCTAATCACCTGCGGATGCGCAGGAGACCGTTTGATATTGAAATATATCTTAGAGGGGAAAGAACATCAATTGGCCGATCTTCCTCTTCCCGCCTCGCCTTTATATCTACAGATGAAAGTGACCGACGGTACGCATAGCACGTTCTACTGGAGTAAGGACGGACAAGCATGGAACGAGATCGTCGGCGAAGCTCTCTCCGCGAAAGAGACCCGGTCGTTGATCCAATGGGATCGTATCTCCCGTCCGGGATTGTATCAAGAGGGAGATCCTACGGCACCGGCCGTTTACGCTTATTGTCTATTAAAAAATGAATGATGGAATCTAAGTTTCACACGTTTGCCCAACCGATACAATCGATCCCCTTACCGGAACGATTCACGTATCCTTTTCACTATACACCGCATCCTCTATGCGTAATAGCGGCTGAGGAGACGCAGGCATACCTGAAAGAACGAACCGAATGGCGGGAAGAGTTACAAACCGGAAAAATGTTCGGCGTATTGGTGGTTCGTACTCCCGCCGGAGAGGTCGGCTATCTGGCTGCGTTCTCCGGTAACCTAGCGGGGAAGAATGTACATCCTTTCTTCGTCCCCCCGATCTATGACCTATTACAACCGGATGGTTTCTTCCGGCAAGAGGAGGAGCAGATCAATGAGATCAATGCCCGTATCCGAACCCAGCAAGCCTCTCCAGCTCTCGAAGACGCACGGTCGAGGTTACAAAGCACGATCGAATACTGCGATTTCGTATTACAGGCCGCAAAAGACTTGATGAAAAAGAGGAAAGAGGAGCGCGACCGACTTCGGCAATTCCCTCTCACGGAAGAAGAGACCGCACTTCTTATTAAAGAGAGCCAACACATGAAAGCCGCTCACAAGCTAACCAAGAAATCATTGCGGTCTATACTGGAGGAGGATCAAGCTAAGGTGGATCGGCTTGAGCAGGAGATCGAGCAACTGAAGCAAGAACGCAAGCGACGGTCGGCGGCCTTGCAACGCAAGTTGTTCGAACAATTCCGAATCCTGAACGCCCGGGGCGAGGTGAAGGACTTATGCGAACTGTTCGCTCCTACCTCACAAGGTACGCCGCCTGCCGGAGCGGGTGAGTGCGCCGCCCCTAAACTCTTACAATACGCCTACCAGCATCAGTTGGAACCGATCGCCATGGCAGAGTTCTGGTGGGGCGATTCTCCCAAGACGGAGATTCGGCACCATGGATATTATTATCCGGCTTGCAAAGGAAAATGCGAGCCGATCCTCCATCATATGCTACAGGGATTGCGGGTAGATGAAAATCCGTTATTGGCGGACTCTCACCGGGAGACGAAGCTGGATATCCTTTATGAGGATGACTATTTGTTGGTCATCAATAAACCGGAAGGTATGCTCTCCGTCCCCGGCAAGGGAGATGTGGACTCTGTCTATCAAAGGCTATCGATCCTTTACCCGGAAGCCACCGGTCCAATTATCGTACATCGCTTGGATATGGCGACATCCGGCTTGCTACTCGCCGCCAAGACCAAAGAAGCGCATCAGAACCTACAAGCCCAATTCAAGAACCGAACCATCCAGAAAAGGTATATCGCCTTATTAGAGGGTGAAGTTCCCCAAGATGAGGGTGAGATCCGTCTCCCGCTATGTCCCGATCCTTTGGACAGACCCCGGCAAATCGTAAGCGAAGAATTTGGGAAACCTGCCCTCACGCGCTACCGGGTATTGGAACGGACTTCCGGAAAAACCCTTATCGCCTTTTATCCCCAAACCGGACGTACCCACCAGCTACGGGTACACGCCGCCCATCCCCTAGGTCTTCATTGCCCCATCCTTGGCGACGAGCTTTACGGACGAAAGGCGGAACGGCTCTATCTGCACGCTGAATACTTAGCGTTTACGCATCCTATCACTTCCGAAAGGATAGAGATACGTGCCAAGATTCCATTTTCTCAACACTAAAACTGTCTATTATATCCAATAACTAAACAGATACTAAAGATGAGAACTATCAGAAGTAAAATATTAATAGCCATGGGATGGGTAATGCTTATTAGCGTCATTGTTTTAGGCTTCTTCGGCATCCCTACTGGTATACTACTGTGCGCCTTGATAGGACTAGCCTATGGAGGCTATAAACAAGATAAGCCTTTCCGTCTATATTCTTCTATCGCCCTGATTGCGACTATCGCCTTTTTCATCGTCTTCTATATACAACTTCAACATATGTAAATAACCGTATCAAATCCCTGTAATCATTATGGAAACAAATTATCAAAAGTTCTTGGCGGGCGAGTATTGCAACCATCTGGATCAAGAAGTCCTGCAAATGATCGTTCAGACGAAAAACCTACTCGCTCGTTTGAACGCAACCAATATAACCGACAGCGCTACAAGAGATGCCCTCTTACGCCAAATGCTAGGAAGCATTGGCAAGTATTCCAGCATTGATATAAATTTCCATTGCGAATGCGGGAAGCACATCTTTATTGGTGACAAGGTCATTATCAATATGAACTGTACGTTTTTAGACGATAATATTATCAAAATAGGAAATAACGTCCTCATCGCCCCCAACGTACAATTATATACGGCTACGCACCCGATAAATGCGAACGAACGCTTCGTGAATGATTGGGACGAACGATCGGGGGATTTATTTTTCAGGACAAAAGCCCTCCCCATCACCATTGAAGACAATGTTTGGATTGGTGGTGGAACGATCGTCTTACCCGGCATCACGATCGGGCGGAACAGCGTGATCGGGGCAGGCAGTGTAGTGACAAAATCCATTCCCACCTATAGCGTGGCCGTCGGTAACCCATGTAGAGTGATCAGAGAGTTACCCAAAGAAGACTTATAAGAACTTGCCACCCATTAAAATCACCGGCATTTCCTAGGCGCTCCATGCCATGAGCATCCTAGGCAAAATACCTCTGTCAAGTCAAATCCGGACAGATCCGCAGTAGGATCTTTGGGAACGACCTCCCCATTCTCGTAAACATACACTAAAAGACGTTCCCCGTCCGCATTCTTTACATACATAGAAGGGATATCACACTGCGGACACCGATACTTTCTCATCATCTAATCTTTTCTTTATCTTTTTATAAACATACAAAAACGCCGGTATCAAGAATAAGTCAGCGGCGACCCAAGCCAACGGATCACCGAAGCAAACGCCTAAGAATCCAAAAGCGGGAACCGCATACAAGCTCACCAAGATACGTGCGATCATCTCTGAAACACCCGAGAGCATCGCAAGGTTGCTGAAACCTACCCCTTGTATCGCGTAACGCAAGATGCACAGTAGCCCGACAGCCGGGAAGAACCAGCAAGAAATATGCAAAAACTGCTCCGTATAGTCCAGTATCTCGACCTCGGATGGAGCTACAAACAACAAAGCCAACGAACGAGATCCCAGCATCAAGATCATCCATGTAGCGGCGGCATACGTAAGCATCATCAACGCACTTACTTTAATTCCCCGCAAAATACGCTCCGGCTTTCCCGCCCCATAATTCTGTCCGCAATACGTAGCCATGGCGATACCTAAACTCTCAAAAGCACAAATGAAGAACATCTTGATACGGGCGGCGGAAGTAAAGGCGGCGACACAGGCCGTACCTAACGCATTATTGGCGCTCTGCAACATGATACTGCCGATGGCGGTAATAGAGAATTGTAATCCCATCGGGACCCCCATCGCCAACAAGGTACGGGCCAGCCCGGCATGGAACCTTCGGTCCTCGGAGGAAGTAGCCCGTAAGATCGGGAATTTCCGAAGCATATATAAATAACATAGAATGGCGGAAAGCCCTTGCGAGAAAACCGTAGCGATAGCCGCTCCCATCACGCCCCATCCTAGTACCAAGATGCAAAATAAATCCAAGAAAACATTCAAGACCGTAGAGAACAGCAAGAACCAGAATGGAGTCTTGCTATCTCCCAAAGCCCGCATGATACTTGCCAACAAATTATAGAAGAATGTACAAGGAATACCGATAAAAGTAACAAACAAATAATCATAGGCCCCATCGAAGATATTCCCGGGTGTCTGCATCCCCCGCAAGATATCCCGGCAATAGAAACCGGAGACAGCGGCGATCACCACGGACATCACCGTAGCCAATTGCAACCCCACCGCCACGTAACGGCGCATCGTCGCATAATCCCTCGCCCCGAACTTCTGAGCTACCGGGATGCCAAAACCGGCGCAACATCCGTTACAGAATCCCAGAATCAAGAAAATCACCGAGGTACTGGCTCCTACGGCAGCCAGCGAATTAATACCTAGAAATTTACCAACGATAGCGGCATCGATCAGAGAATAAGTCTGCTGAAGTAAGTTCCCTAGCAATAACGGCATCGTGAAACTGAATAGAAGAGGGAATACAGCTCCCCCCGTCATCTCTTTTGAGTTTGCCATACATCTAACAAATAAAAGGATTTAAGAAAGACGGATAAGTCGCTACAAAGGTAATCAATCACTAATAAAAAACAATTCCCGCCCGCTATTATTTTAAGCGGTAGTCTACAAGAAACAACAATGCCCATCGTAAGGTCTTTACAATGGGCATCGTAAGGTGCTTAGAATGCCTATTGTAACAGGCTTACAATGGGCATCATGGTTTTCTTATTCCAACGAGAAAGAATAGGGGCGATCACTATCCTGAGTACCTCGCTGTTTATTAGGGGTATCGCTCATTTGGTATTGAATTTTCGCACCACCTAGCAACTGCTCGTGTGTCAAGAAATTGCGGGTATATGTCTTGCCGTTTACTTTCATACCCTTGATGTAACGGTTCTCCCGATCAGCCTTGTCCGCTTGGATCAACACCTGCTTTCCGTTATCCAGATGGAGTTTTACGGATTTGAACAAAGGGGTACCTAATACATATTGGTCGGTACCCGGACATACGGTATAGAAGCCTAAGGCAGAGAATACATACCATGCGGAAGTCTGTCCGTTATCCTCATCGCCGCAATAACCATCCGCCTCAGCGGTATAGAGCTTATGCATGATCTCGCGCACCCAGTATTGGGCTTTCCAAGGCTCGCCGGAATAGTTGTATAGATACACCATATGCTGGATGGGTTGGTTGCCATGGGCGTATTGTCCCATGTTCATTACTTGCATCTCACGCATCTCATGGATCATACCGCGGCTATCCATACCCAAACGACTAGGCATCTTGAAGACGGAATCCATCATATGATTGAATTCCTTCTTTCCTCCCATTAAGTCGATCAGGCCTTGCGGGTCGTGGAAAACACAGAAACTCCAATGCCAGCTGTTTCCCTCGCAGAAATCACGGCTCCAGTCCGTACCTTTAAAAGTCGGATTGAACTCGCCCTTATCAGAGCGTCCGACCATCAACTTATATTTTGGGTCGTACACATTCTTATAGTTGTTAGCCCGTTGCTTGAAGATATCGATCTCGCTTGCCGGCTTGCCAAGTTTTTTGCCCAAGGTATAAATCGTCCAGTCATTATAAGCATATTCCAAGGTACGAGCCACGTTTTGTCCGATACCGATATTATTCGGTACATAACCCAGTTTATTATACTCCTCGTAAGCGACACGACCGGAAGCCGTTCTCGGCAGTTGGCTATTCGCGTCATGCTTCAAGGCTTCCCAAAGCGTCTCGATATCGTATCCTCTCAAGCCTTTGATATAAGCGTCAGCTACCACGGAAGCGGAGTTATTGCCGACCATGCAATCCCGGTGGCCCGGACTTGCCCATTCCGGCAAGAAACCGCTCTCTTTATAAGCGTTCACCAAACCTTCCTGCATCTTTTGGTTCATCTCCGGATACATCAGGTTCAAGAAGGGGAAAAGACAGCGGAATGTATCCCAGAAACCGGTATCGGTAAACATATAGCCCGGCAAGACCTCACCGTTATAAGGGCTATAATGCATGACTTGCCCTTTGGCATCGATCTCATAGAAGCTACGGGGGAAAAGCAAGGAACGATACAAGCAAGAATAGAAAGTACGCAAGTTATCGATGTTCGTATCCTCTACCTCGATCTTACCTAATTCCCAGTTCCAGATTTCCTTCCCTTTGGTCACTAGCTGATCGAAACCAGTATCTCCCACCTCACGCAAGTTTAACTCGGCCTGCTCGGTGCTGATGAAAGAAGAAGCCACATTGGCATGCACCACCTCGCCGGCCTTTGTCTCAAAACCGATGATAGCGCCGGCATGGTTTGTCTTCACCTCCGACTCATCCAACTGGATCGCCCCGTTCTTAACCGTAGAGGAGAACGTGAATGGCTTATCGAATTGGATCACGAAATAATTCTTGAAGTTACGGGGAACACCGCCCGTGTTCTTCGTGGAATAACCGATGATCTTACGTTCCGCAGGCAATACCTTTATATAAGAGCCTTTATCGAAAGCGTCGATGACGATATACGCTTTCTTGGTTTCCGGGAATGTAAAGCGGAACTTAGCCGCACGTTCCGTCGGAACCAACTCGGTAGTCACGTCATGATCGGCCAGATAGACCTTATAATAATAAGGTGTAGCTACTTCCCCTTTGTGAGAGAACCAGCTAGCCCGTTTCTCCTCGTCGAAGACCAAGCCTTCGGTAGTAGGCATAATGGAGAACTGCCCGTAATCGTTCATCCACGGGCTCGGTTGATGGGTTTGCTTGAATCCCCGGATCTTATCCGCGTCGTAACGATAGGTCCAGCCGTTGCCCATCTCGCCGGTCTGGGGAGTCCAGAAGTTCATACCCCAAGGCATGGCCGTGGCCGGATAGGTATTTCCGGTAGATAATTCGTACTTGGATTGGGTACCGACTAACGTATTCACGTAGTCTACAGGATTCTCCACGGCGGAAAGCTGCATGCAGCAGGCTATCCCTATCGCTAAGAACCCTTGCTTGAAAAAAGATGTTTTCATGTTTGTATAGAATATTAATATTGTCTGTATTGTAGAGACGGGGCGTGCCCCGTCTCATCCCTGCAAAATAGTAATTTAAGATATTATCAGTCTGTGGGAGACGGGGCACGCCCCGTCTCTACAACTTGGTGATTGTGTAGGCGGTAACGTTGGCCGCTTTCCGGACAAGTAGCGAATCCTTCGGAGTCAAATACAAGGCGATGGCCGTACTCGCTTACCCAACCGATCTGGCGGGATGGATTTCCTACGACCAGCGCATAAGCCGGAACATCCTTCGTTACCACCGCCCCGGCACCGATCATGGCATACCGCCCGACCGTATGTCCACAAATAATCGTAGCGTTAGCTCCGATCGAGGCCCCCTTGCCAATCACCGTCTCCTTATACTGGTCTTTCCGAGAGATAGCGCTACGCGGATTGGTTACATTTGTAAACACGCAACTAGGCCCCAAGAACACATCATCCTCGCAAATCACCCCCGTATAAATAGACACATTGTTCTGTACCTTCACGTTATTCCCTAAGACCACGCCCGGCGATACGACTACATTCTGGCCGATATTACACGCCCTGCCAATCACGCATCCCGTCATGATATGGGAAAAATGCCAGATATGGGTTCCTTCCCCGATCTCACAACCGGCATCGATTACCGCTGTCTCGTGCGCTTGATAACTCATATCAATCCTCTTATTTATAGATTAGGAAAATAGTAGGCTTCTTGCTCAGATCGGGAACTTTACCCGCCCATTCCTTGACCGGGCGAGTATGGATATACTCATCCTCACAGGTTATATTCGAGGCGATACACAGTTTCGTAGACGGACGGCACGTACGGATCAACTCCTCGGCCAGTTTATTATTCCGGTAAGGAGTCTCGATAAACAATTGCGTCTGATGCTCGGAATAGATCCTTCCCTCCAATTTCTTGATCGTGTTCGTTCGCTCGGAAGCATCAATCGGCAGATAACCGTGAAAAGCGAAACTCTGTCCGTTAAAGCCCGATCCCATCACCGACATCAAGATAGACGAAGGCCCCACCAACGGTACCACCGGATAATCCTTCCGTTGGGCGATAGCTACTACGTCAGCACCCGGATCAGCGATCGCCGGACAACCCGCCTCCGAGATCACGCCTACGCTCTCGCCTTTCGCCAAAGGAGCCAGATAACCAGCTACTTGTTCCGGGGAGGTATGTTTATTCAGCTCATAAAATGTCAAGTCATCGATCACGATCCCCGGCTCCACCTTTTTCAAGAAACGGCGTGCCGTACGCACGTTTTCCACGATAAAATGCCGGATGGATAAGATCACGTCACGGTTGTACTCTGGTAAAACACGGCGATGTTCCGTATCGCCCAAGGTAACTGGTATAAGGAAAAGAGATGCTCGCATACTGTTTGTTTTCCGCGAAAGTAGTATTTTTGCCGCAAACTAACAGAATAATCATGGCACTTCCTATTGATTTTATTACCCGTACACGGGCTTTACTTGGCGAGGAGTTCGATCATTTAGAGGCAGCGTTAAGCGCTGATGTTCCCGTAAGTATCCGTATCAACCCGATGAAAGGGACTCCCGCTCCCAAAGCAGGTGCTCCAGTCGCTTGGTGCGAGAGCGGTTTTTATTTGCCGGAACGGTTGTCTTTCACCTTCGATCCTCTATTCCATGCGGGGGCCTATTACGTGCAGGAAGCGTCTTCCATGTTTCTGGAACAAGCGATCAAGGCATACGTGAAAGAGCCGGTACGTTGCCTGGATTTATGCGCCGCCCCGGGTGGCAAGTCCACGCATCTGGCGAGCTTATTGCCGGATGGAAGCCTGTTAGTGAGCAATGAGGTGATCCGCAGCCGGAGTTATGTATTGGCCGAGAATATCGCTAAATGGGGCCACCCGGACACGATCGTTATCAATAATGACCCGGAGGAGATCGGAGAGGCATTGCCTCATCTGTTCGACGTGATCGTCACCGACGTACCTTGTTCCGGTGAGGGCATGTTCCGGAAAGATACGGATAGCACAGGCGAATGGAGCGTAGATAACGTACGGCTTTGCGCCTCCCGTGGGCGGCGCATCATCCATGATATCTGGAACGCCTTGAAACCCGGAGGTATCTTGATCTACAGTACATGTACCTATAATACGGAAGAGGATGAGGAGAACATACATTATATAATAGAGGAGCTGGGAGCCGAGGCATTGCCTATCCCTACCCAAGAGGAATGGCAGATCACCGGCGCCCTCCGGTTTGAACATCCGGTTTACCGCTTCTTCCCGCATAAGACACGGGGCGAAGGCTTTTTCCTCGCCGCCCTCCGGAAAGCGGAAGGCGAGATCGAGGAGATTCGTGTCAAGTCCAAAGGGAAAAAAGAGCGGGGAAAAGCCGCTCCGTCCATCCCACAGGAGGCCCGTCTGTTCCTTTCGGATGAAACTTCGTTTTCTCTCGAATGGAACGGCAGTTTCCTTCGAGCGTATCCCAAAGCCCATTCGGATCTATTTTCACTCATCAATGCCAAGCCTTTACGGGTACTTTCCGCCGGTATTTGCCTAGGAGAAGCGAAAGGGAAAGACTTTATCCCGTCTCAAGAGCTGGCTTTAAGTACTGCCTTAACTCCCAACGCATTTCCATCCGTGGAACTGGAATGGGAAGACGCTATTAAATTCTTAAAGAAAGAGGCGCTCGTCTTACCCTCCGGCATAGATAAAGGATATGTGTTGGTACGCTACCAAAGACTTCCGCTAGGTTTTGTAAAGAACCTTGGCAACCGGGCCAATAACCTGTATCCGCAAGAGTGGCGTATACGGACGGGATATATTCCGGAGGAAATCAAACTATTTTTAGGACGATAAGACCACTATATAGGCATAAAGCCACACGTATATACGTATAAGACCACACTTACGTACGTGTAGGCCGATGCGTATATACGCATGAGGTTACGCCTATATACGTGAGAGAATCAATCCTAATCCACGAATCGCAACGTAAACAAGGCGGCCTCCATCCGGCGGATCAAGTTCGCCTTTTTTGATTCCGGGGCATAGACAAAGCTTTCCGCTACAATAACCCGCCCTTTTT
Organism: Parabacteroides sp. CT06; assembly: GCF_002257605.1. GTDB lineage: Bacteria > Bacteroidota > Bacteroidia > Bacteroidales > Tannerellaceae > Parabacteroides > Parabacteroides distasonis. Next base: position 3,895,802 of record NZ_CP022754.1, read on the forward strand.
TCTTGTCGAGCAGGGCATGGCTGACAAACGGGCCGCCCATCTTATCTCCTTCCATACGCCAAAGACCACGCAATACGCCGCGGTATTCGCCACGGTAGGTGATCGGCTCGTAAGAAAGCTCGAAGCGCTTCTCTGTCTTCATATAAGAATTCGGGAAAGAGCCCGGTACGTTCCGCCTCACTACAGAATCACGCATAGCGACCAGATAATCTTCGGTAAATGCCTCTTGAGCCGTATAGGGAAAACTATATACCAAGATATCAGTCCGTCCCCGATTTGCGTTATTCGAGCCCCAAAAGAAATCGGTCTCTTCCTTATAGGCCGACATATCTTCCGGCACGAACAGCGAGATACCGAAACGGGACTTCAACTTCTCATTGATCCAACTGCTATGGCTCTTAGAAAGTCCAACTATCCAACGTTCCCTTTCCACTCGATTGAAATGGTTGACCAACCGTCCTTCATTTAATAAAAGGAACTCGGTTAAAGCAGCGGTAGTCGGAGCATACAGAGTCACAACATTCTGACCGCTGGCCCATTCATCGGGACTCTCTCTTGTTCCAGCTTTCGTATACCGGTTAGGATCTACGGATACGATCAAGATATTTCGTACGTATCGTAATAAACCGGAAAAGCCCGATGGCTCCGAATAGGTGACACGCATAGATGCTTCCGCTTGAGGCAAAGCAGGTATCGGCGCTCGCAATTGTTCTTGCAGCAACTCCCCCACCTCACCATTCCATGCGTCTCGATCCATTACAACCACCACCTCGAAAGGCCATCCGGTAGCCCGCCGTAGCGAGGCCACCGGAGAGGACGAAGTCCAATCACAAGCGGAAAGCCCCACCATTAGGCTAAGGCTGATCCATAGTAGTACAGTTTGTGTTCTCATAGCATTCCTGATTATTCGTTCTTAAAAATTAAATCACACACCGCAAAAGTACAGGAAGGATCGTAAAGAGGAAAGAAATGGTACCGGACAAAACAAGCGAACATCAAACAACTAATAATCACACATATAAACCACGCAATGGGAGATAAACGGATAATATTGCCGGACAATCACGACAAACAAAATAACTTTAAGCTTTATAATAAACGGACATAGGCATCCAAATCCGTCTTTTCATCCAAGCCTAGACGTTTTTTTAAACGGCCTTTCGATTTGGTTAACGCATCCGGAGTATTATTAAACACGGCTAGTTGCTCCTTTCGGGAGAAATTCCATTTGATCAAGCAACATATTTCCTGCTCATGGCGGGTAATACTGTATTTATTTCTCAGATCGGTTAAGAAGTTATTAAACAGAAGATCGGTCATACCAATAATCTCAGCCCATTCCTCTTTACTTGGATTCACATGGAGAGGATCATCTTTAAGGGCACATAAAAGCTTAGGTACATCCACATCTACTTTTCCGGTAGCATTGTCCAATAAGTTATTATCGCCGGAAAGAACAAGGATCTCTCTCTCCAACTGCTCCATCTTCTGGCGATAGGCCGTCAGCTCCGTCTCGATCCGGTCATAAGCCTCCGAGCGGATGACCAGAGAATCCCGTTCCCGCTCCAAGCGTACGACTTGCTCTTGATAGGAGGCTAATTGTTGTTTATAGCGATACATATTCGCTTTATTCTGCCGAATGCGAGAACGGACAGATTCATTTCTCTCCCGGATACGTCCCGTACGTACTCCCAACAAAAAGCTAAATACCACCGCCACGCTCAAGGCTAAGCAACCAGCCCCCCAATCAACAAATCCCCAAAACTCCCCCATCCCGGTTACCGTATGGATTTATTTCTCAAATAATCATAGATAGCCAATTGCGAACGCACTTTTACCGGATTATCATCACACTTAAAATTATTACGTAACTCGCCATCCAAATAACAAGCTTTCACGTTGTCACTTAGCTGGATATTCAAGATATCGATTATCTCCCTCTTCAGATCCGGATCGAGGATCGGGAAAGCCGTCTCGATCCGTCGGTTCAAATTCCGACGCATCCAATCAGCCGAGGTAAGGAAAAGATCCTCCTGACCATCATTCAGAAAATACCAAACCCGTGAATGCTCCAAAAACATATCCACGATACGAGTAACCCGGATGTTAGCGCTATAAGGTTGGTTCGGTACCAGGCAACAAATCCCCCGAACAATCAGATCGATCTCTACCCCCGCCTCACTCGCATGATAGAGTTCCTCGATCATATGTTGGTCATGCAGTCCGTTCATCTTTAATATGATCCGTCCTTTTCGGCCTTCCCGCACATGCTCGATCTCCCGCCGAATCCTACCTGTCAATTCCGAGACCATATTGAAACGGGCCACCAACAAATGGCGGAAAGTAGGTTCTTTCATACGCCCTTCCAAAACAGCGAATACTTTATTGATATCCGTAATAATCTCCGTATTCGAAGTCAATAACGCCATATCCGAATAGATCTTGGCCGTCTTCTCATTGAAATTACCGGTACTCAAATAGGCAAAATCACGCCGTTTAAGTCCCTCGGACGTATCCTTCCGAAGAATGACCGCGACCTTCGCATGTACTTTCAAGCCCGGAATACTATAAATGATACGAATACCGGCCTGCTCCATACGCTCTGCCGTACTCATATTATTCTCCTCGTCGAAACGGGCTTTCAATTCCACGAATACCGTCACTTTCTTACCATTCTGGGCAGCGCTGACCAGCGTATTAATCACGGCCGAATTCTCTGCCACTCGATACTGGGTAATCTTGATCTCATCCACCTTCGGATCAAAGGCCGCCTCCATCAAAAAGCGGATCAAATAATCGAATGACTCATAAGGGAAATGCAATAAGATATCCCGCTTCTTCACGGCCTTGAATACCGACCCCATCTCATCGAGGAAAGGCACACGCATAGGCACCGGTGGCTGCTGCTCCAAATGCTTTCCTGCCGGATTCGGCAATTTCATCAAGTCCTGCAAATTATTATATCGTCCACCTAACACCAAGTCCTCCGACGTAATACCAAAGGCATCGCAAACAAAAGCCAGAAAATCATCCGGCATCGCTTGATCATACATAAAACGGCTCAAGGCTCCGATCTTGCGCTTCTTCACCTTCTTACGGATATTCTCCACGATATTCGCCCGGCTCTCATCATCCAAATAAATATCCGCATCCCGGGAAATCTTGATGCTGTAACAGCCATCAATAATATAACCGGGAAAAACATTCTGTAAATTCGCACGGATAATGTCGTCGATAAACATGATATAATATTTCCCGTCATGCGGAGGCAACTCGATAAAACGGGGAACTTTCGCATAAGGAATCTTCATCAACGCATAATGATACTCGGGTACGAAGCCCGGCTCATTCATCCGCTTGCTCCGCTTAATCATACGGATCACAAGGTAAAGCCGACGATCCCGGATGAACGTACGTATATCACCGGCTTGAATCATGACCGGCGACAGGAATGGGAAAACCTCCTCATTAAAGAAATTATGGACAAACTCTTCATGGAAAGGTTCCGGCTTCTCATTCTGGTATAAGTAAACATTCTGGCGATTCAATTCCGGCAATATCTTTTCCGAGAAAATACGGTAATAGTCCCGTTGCTGGCGGTTAACCTCCCGGGTGATAGCCGCCAAGGTCTCTTCCGCCTCAGCTGCGCTCTCCTCCGAATAATTCTTTTTCATGATTACCCCCCGATGTTCCGCAACCCGGATCTCATAAAATTCTTCCAGATTCGAGGAATAGATAGAAAGGAACTTAATACGCTCATAAATAGGCAGCGTATCATCTTCCGCTTCCAGCAAGACACGGTAGTTAAACGACAACCAGCTTAAGTCCCGTTTAAAATATTGATATGAATTCTCCATAATATTCTTATCTTAGGCGTGTAAATATAGATACTTTCGAGCAATAAAAGAAATTGTTATGATTAAAGTTGGATTGCTTTCAGACACCCATGCGTACTGGGATGATAAGTACGCCGAATATTTTAAAGATTGCGATGAAATCTGGCATGCGGGCGATATAGGCTCCGATCTTTTGGCCGCGAAATTCGAGGCTTTGAAACCTTTCAAAGCCGTATACGGAAATATAGACGGACAAGCCATTCGCCTGCAATATCCTAAAGTAGCTCATTTCAAGGTAGAAGACGTGAACGTTATGATGACTCATATCGGAGGTTATCCGGGCCGCTACAATCCCGAGATCCGCAAAGAATTATACGATACACGGCCAAATCTATTCATCTCCGGACATTCGCATATCCTGAAAGTAGTATTCGATCGAAGCTTGAAGTGTCTGCATATGAATCCGGGAGCGGCTGGAAAAAGTGGCTTTCATCAAGTACGTACCTTATTACGTTTCGTTATTGAGGGAAAGGATATCAAAGATTTGGAAGTTATAGAGCTAGGGAATCGGGCATTATAAGATGATTAGTTACCGCAACAGAAACTCTCGGCGAAAAGAATCGTATTTTGCAAATAAGCGAACTCTTTCTCAAAATATTCGCTAAATACCCCGGAACTCAAGTTCTCCTCGATTTGTTTCGCTGTCCAAAGCTTTCCGCTACGGCGCTTACATTGATTTAATTGCTCTTCCGTACGTAAACAAATAACATAGAGAGATACCAAATGTTTCACCTTCTCGTTCTCAAATGTATAACGGATCAGGAAGCGTGGAGCAATTGATTTATCTTGCGCCAAACTTCCGAGAGTCTCTTTGACCGTGCTATCTATACTATGTCGGAAGAGCACGTAATTATGGAACGGATAATCCATCGTATCCGGAGAGACAAACTCATCCTTACTTCGTCTCACCAGATATAACATACCATTATAAACAACGGCGATACGCACGATCGGATGATAGTATTTCTTCGGTAAAGAGCGGCTGACCGAACGTGCGATACAACCGATCACCTTCCCATTGTCATTCAATACGGGAACCCACATTTCCTTTTTCAAGCTACCTTGCATCAAGGACAAACGTATTTGCTCATAAACAATGACCAAAACACCGATTACCAATCCCAACTCCCGGTATAAGAAACGTTCGGTACGCATATTCTGCATCGTTTCCGGCAAGATGCTATATAACAAGATGATGAAAAGATGCAACGTGTACAGGTTCTGTACCAACTGAGCGAGGAAATAAAATTCGTTCAAGGTAGTACGAAGCAAAGTACGTTTAAAAGAGGGACGTTTCGAATCGCGTATACGTTGTATGACCGTTCTCCTCGTGAACCCCACGATCGCTAACGCCACGACCAGTAATACTTCCGTGATAAGAGGAGAGTATATAAACAACACAGGTTCAAGCTTGAGACAAAGAAATACGGAATATAAGACCAATGTGCCCGCCGATGGCAGAAGCATAAATTGGTACACCTTATCCTTACTCAACACTTGAAACAAAAAAATACAAACAAAACAGAAAGTAACCCCAATTATAAAGGATAATAAATAAGAAAAATAATTGTCCAAAAACATGAACAACAACAACGGCAATAAACCTATCGCCTGATTATCTAGACCTTTCTTTACTCTGTTCATTCCTTCCCCCCCTTTAGTCCACTTTTATATTAATAACAACAAAGATTGTCAAAAGTTCATGAATCATATATGCTTTTCCGCATGGTACGACGAGCGCACCAGCGGAGCGCTCTCTACTTTCTTAAAACCTTTGTTAACGGCCTGTTGTCTATAATATTCAAAGCGTTCAGGAGTCACATATTCAGAGACGGGAATATTCTTGCGAGAGGGCTGTAAATACTGCCCGATTGTCAAAACAGAAACACCCGCCTGCAAAACATCATCCATTAATTCAAGCACCTCATCCTCAGTCTCCCCCAGTCCGACCATGATACCAGTCTTGGCTACCACACCCCGCTCAGCGATTCGTCGCAAAACGGATAAGCTCACGTCATACTTAGCGGCGCTACGCACTTGCGGACTGATACGGCGTACAGTCTCCATATTATGGGAGATAATCTCAGGCGCCGCATCCACGACCTGATCAACCAGATCCAATCGTCCTTGAAAATCCGGGATTAAGACTTCCACGGTCGTTTGAGGATTCACCTCTTTGATCGTACGGATCGTATTTACCCAATGAGAAGCGCCTAAGTCTGGTAAGTCATCACGATCAACGGACGTGATCACCGCATGCTTGAGATTCATTAAACGGATGCTCTCCGCTACATTCGCAGGCTCTTTCGGGTCCAACGGAAGAGGTTTACCCGTTAGCGTATTACAAAAACGACAAGAGCGAGTACAGATCTCACCACCGATCATGAATGTAGCTGTTCCCCGGCTCCAACATTCACCCATATTCGGGCATTTACCACTTGTGCATATTGTGTGAAGGCAATGAGATTCAACAATACTTTTTGTCTTCGTGAATTGCTCATTTCCGCCAAGCCGGATCTTCAACCAATCCGGCTTTCTTAAATGCTGCGCCATGTCTTACAAATTATTGAATAAATAATTAGCCATCTTCGTATACAAATGGTAACGGGTATTACCACCATATATGCTATGATTCCGATCTTTATAAACATGCATATCGAACTGCTTATTGGCTTGAACCAAAGCCTCGGCATATTCCATTGTTTGCATAAAATGAACATTATCATCGGCGGTTCCATGAACCAGCAATAACTTGCCTTGTAAGTCTTTCACCCGGCGTAACGGAGAGGTAGCCGCATAGCCCTCGAAATTCTCTTGCGGGGTACGCATGAAACGCTCCGTATAAACGGAGTCATAATATTTCCAGTCCGTCGGAGGAGCTACAGCGATACCCACCTTAAACGTTCCGTTTCCGGTACTCAAGGCCATCAACGTGTTATAACCTCCGAAACTCCAACCCCAGATCGCGATACGATCCTTATCGATATAAGGTAACTTGCCTAACGCTTGCGCAGCCTCCACTTGGTCTCTGGATTCCAGCTCGCCCATTCTCAAATAAGTACATTTACGGAATGCCTCACCACGGGCACCGGTTCCACGACCATCCACACATACCACGATAATACCATTTGAGGCCAGATATTGCTCCCAATCGAAACCGTATTGATCCAATACTTGCTGGGAGTTAGGGCCACTATATTGCGTCATCATCACCGGATATTTCTTCGACGGGTCAAAATCAGCGGGTTTTACGATCCAAGCGTTGAACTCATAGTCCGAGGCCGTATGTACCTTCATGAACTCCTTCTTGGCAAAAGCATATTCCTTCAGTTTACTCTTCAACGCAGCGTTATCTTGCAGGACACGTAGTTCCTTTTTGGTCTTCGTCTCATTCACTGTAATCTTCGCCGGGGTATTCGCGTTGGAATAGGTATTCACGAAATAAGCGAAATTGTCACTAAAGACCGCCTTGTTCATACCCTCTTCCGTGGAGAGTTTTGTCTTCACGCCTTTCGCGTCGATCTTATAGATAGAGCGGCGGATCGGGCTTTCCTCGGCAGACTCGTAATAGAAAGTCTTCGTATTCTCATCCACGCCCAAGAACTTCGTGACATCCCAGTTCCCTTGAGTTACCTGACGTTGCATAACACCTGTCGGGGAATACAAATAAATATGGGAATAGCCATCTTGTTCGCTCACATAGGTAAACCCATTGTTCAAGAACTGGATGGAAGTCAACCAATCAGAATCCACGTAGCATTTATTTTCCTCACGCAAGATCAAACGGAACACACCGCTCTTCGGATTTGCATAATACATATTGAATACATTCTGCTGGCGGTTCAATGTCATGATAGCCAACTGATCCGGATTCTGCGTGAAAGTAATGCGGGGAATATAGAAGTCGCCTTCTACCGGGACCTTCATCTCTTTCGTGTCTTTGGTGACTACGCTATAAGAATGTACGGAGACCTTTGAATTCTTCTGCCCGGCCTTCGGATATTTATATTCGTAATACCCCGGATAAAGTCCCTCACCATACATCTGCATAGAATATTCGGGCACCTCGGACTCGTCAAAACGGACAAAGGCCAGATACTCGCTATCGGGAGACCACGCCATTAGATTTGTCACCGCGAATTCTTCCTCATACACCCAATCCGTGATACCATTCAATATCTTATTCAACTCACCGTCCTTGGTAACTTGTACCTCGGTATCAAAATCAAACTTACGTATCCAAATATTATTATCCCGTACATAAGCGCACATACGACCATCCGGCGAGAATGTCGGGATCATTTGCTTACCCTTGGCATCGGAAATAGGCTTCACATAATTACGACGTACGTCATAATCATAAACCACAGCCTTGGTAGAGCGACGATAAATAGACTCCGTATCCCTCCAAACCAAGATATGATGCCCGGTGCTGCTGATTGTATATCCATCAAAATCCGTAAAGGTACATTCACGAGCTTTACGGGCATTAAACAATGTATCCACAGGATTTCCCGTACGATAGGAATATTTAATGATCATACTCTTATCGGCGTTCATGGCTGTGTAGTGTTCTCCATCCGGCAGGGATCGCATCTCTCCGATAGCCGTCACTTGACGAAATTTCCCATCGGTTATTTCTTTTAAGTCAACATGCTTGCTTCCGGTTTGTGCGGCCACACTTCCGAATACGGCCAACGAAAGCAATAAACTAAAACCTAATCGTTTCATTTATACTCTTTATTTCAGATTGAAACGCGAAGTTAGCATAAAAAAGTGATTCAAATTGCGAGAAATCGTATCTTTGTCTTATGAAAAAAACTAAACGATATTATGAATTTGGGGATTTTCTACGGGATCTATTCAAATTCAAGGTTCAGAAGATTTCCATAAACGCAGGCTTCACCTGCCCGAACCGAGACGGGTCTAAAGGATGGGGCGGTTGCACCTATTGTAATAACCAAACATTCAGTCCAGAATACTGTCATACGGAGAAAAGCGTTACCGAGCAATTAGAGGAAGGCGTACGTTTTTTTTCCCGCAAATATCCGGATATGCGGTATCTGGCCTACTTCCAAGCCTACACGAATACATACGACCGATTAGACTCTCTTATTCTCAAATATGAGGAAGCGCTTGCCTATCCCGGAGTAGAAGGATTGATTGTCGGCACTCGTCCGGACTGTATGCCGGAAGGTTTATTGGATTATTTTGCGGAGCTTTCCCAGCGAAAATTCGTCATGATTGAATATGGATTGGAAAGTACGCTTGATAAGACCTTAGTCCGCATAAACAGAGGGCATACCCATGAAGAATCGGAATCCGCTATCCGTCGTACGGCGGCAAAAGGTATTTACACCGGGGCACACCTGATACTCGGACTACCGGGAGAAAGTAGGGATGAAACATTACACCATGCGGATGTCTTATCACGCCTCCCGATCACGACACTTAAACTGCACCAATTGCAGCTAATCAAGAATACCCGCATGGCGAAAGAGTTCAAGGAAGATCCTTCTGATTTCCATTTATATACGGCTGATGAATATATCGAATTAGTGATTGACTTCATAGAACGACTGAACCCCTCTATCGTAGTAGAGAGGTTCGTATCACAATCCCCCAAAGAGCTACTGATCGCACCGGATTGGGGTTTAAAGAATTTCGAATTTACCGCTAAGGTAAATAAGCGGATCGAGGAAAGAGATACACGGCAAGGACGACTATTTCAAGTCTAAGGCGACATCACCATAAAAGGTAATAGCCTGTTTATTCACGGGTGTCACATTGATTGTCACCGAGCCATTCGGATAGACTTCCACCCGAAACATGTATACATCCTCTTTGGTCTTTACACGGAACTTGATTTCGGAACTACCTTTCTTTTCAGAGGTTTGCTCCTTCTCTGTCGCCACTTCTTTAAACGTCAAGCCCTCTCCACCACCATAAGGAGCAGAGTAAGCACGTCCAAAGTAAGGAAGATAAGACAGGATCGAGTCACCATGTATTTCCAATGAGTAGGGGGAAGTAAGATTGACGGATCTCCCGGCCATCGGTACGGCACGATCCACATCGATCTTAATACGACCGCTATCCACGATCTCCCTCACTACTCTCTCTTTTTGCTCCTTCCGCTCTTGCTTACTTTGAGCAAAAAGGGATTGCCCTGCACAAAAAAGGACAATCCCTAAAAATCCAACTAACCTTGTTAATCTCATAACCTTAATAAACTAAACACACTATTAATCACTCTATATAGTAAAGACAATCCTTCGGGTGAATAGTTTAATCTAAAAAGGTCAAATTAAGGCTGTTTATATTTCATTATCATATTAACGCAAATTATCCAAGATATAATCCTGTACGGTAAAATCTTTCCGTACGATCGTATCACCGGGAACACGTTCGTCTGTCGTGATCGCTAAATTCTCATCGCCTAAGACTTGACGGCTCAAGAAGCTCATGATATCGTATTGGTTCCGGGACATAGGGAGCCCAGAGATCTCATGCCCCGCATTCTCTACCTTATAAAAATAATAGGAAGCTTGAAGATTTTCCAGACTTTTCGCTACAGCGGATGATCCCCATAAACCGCCGAGGTTCTCCATAGCGGCTTGTTCAAAAGGAACGGTTTTATCCGCATCGCCATGGAATAGCATAATCGGACAAGGCATCTTTTCCCAATGTGGAGGAAGCACACCAGAGACCGCACCGGCATATGAGATCACACCGGCATAGTTGAAACCTGCCGGTAGCCTTTTCGCCAACTCATGTCCGTTACATAAATCATACTCTGCCTGCAATACCGTAATCGCCCCGGCACTCGAACCGCTCGCTACGATCTGCTCCACATCGATGTTCCAATCCGAGCTTTGGTTGATCACAAAACCGGTAGCATCATAAAAATCCTCTACCGCCGTATCGATCGCATGCTGCAAGGCCGCGATAAAGTCCATCGGAGAAGAGACTTTAGAAGGATCCAGATTCTTCAAGGTGGTACGATAATCCGTAGAAACGACCACAAATCCGTTTCGGGCGAGGAACTCGAAATAGGGAATATATCCTTTATCCGCCTTATCTCCCCCTTTAAACCCACCGCCAAAAGCAAAAATCATCACAGGCTTTTTTAAGGCGGGCGATATAGAAGGCAACTCATACTTGTCCAAGGACAATGTATCTGTCCCTTTTATAGAGAATACGAAATTCTCTTTCTGAACTTCCACATTCGCCACAGGTTTAGGCTGCGTACAAGCGAACGAGCAGACGATCCATAAAGCAAATAGCGAATACACCCAATTTCTGTTCATCTTATTTTCGTATTAGAGGTTATTTTGTTCCTTCCTTCAAACCATCCAAGAACTTATCCACTTTCTTGGCAGCGTCTTTCACGCCCGCTTTCATTTTCAATCCGGCGTATGTCGCTTGCAATTTAATGATCTCCGCTTTCTCATCAGCGTTTAACTCTTCCTCGAACTTGGCGTAAAGATTCGTGGATAGATCCGAGAATTTCAGATCCGCCTTCTTCCAGTCCTTATCGGTATAATCAGCGGCCTCCATTTCCACCTTATCTACAAAATCACTAAACTCCTTCACATATGAATCCTTTGATTGGCAGGCGCTCAAAGCGAACATAACCAATAACATGAATAGTACTTTCTTCATCTTTTAATTAAAAATTAATTTGTTATACAACACAAATATATGCAAAAAGGTTAAACCCTTGTATATGTCGTATAACTTTACGTAATTTGCTATCCTATTTTCTTAATCAGATTAATAAATTTATGGAGAAAAAACATCAGTACCGAGGATTAACCAAACAAGAAGTAGAAGAGAGCAGGCGCCTTCACGGCGAGAATGTACTTACCCCGCCCCAGAAAGCTTCGTTATGGAGCCAATTCTTGGAGAAATTCGAAGATCCTATTATTCGTATATTATTAGTGGCATGGCTCTTGTCCATGATAATCGCTGGCGTACATTGCTGGGGACCTGAGGCGAAAGGTTTTACGGCCTTCTTGGAGCCGATCGGCATTTTCTTCGCTATCATGCTTGCCAGTTGCGTGGGCTTTTTCTTCGAGGTGAAAGCGAACAAGGCATTCGATATCTTGAATACAGTCAATGATGATATTTTAGTGAAGGTAATCCGTGACGGGAATATCTGCCAAATACCGAAAAAAGAGGTCGTCGTAGGCGATATCGTTGTTTTGGAGACAGGTGAGGAAATTCCCGCAGATGGACATTTGCTTGAAGCCATTTCCCTACAGATCAACGAATCCACACTAACCGGTGAACCGATTATTAGCAAGACAACAAACGAGGCGGATTTCGATACGGAAGCGACTTATCCGTCCAATGTAGTCATGCGAGGAACGACGGTCGTGGACGGACATGGCGTCATGCAAGTGGAAAAAGTGGGTGATGCTACCGGATACGGTAAGGTCTACGAAGGCTCGCAAATCGAGAGCGATGTAGAGACTCCCTTACAGATCCAATTGAAAGGTTTGGCCGGAGTGATCAGCAAAGCCGGATATACGATCGCCGGAGTGACGTTCATCGCCTTGACCGTAAAATTCCTTTTATCGGATAGCTTCCCCGGGATGCCGGCGATGGACATCATCGCCCATATCCTCAACTACTTTATGGTAGCGGTTACGTTGATCGTGGTATCCGTTCCGGAAGGATTACCGATGAGTGTCACGCTAAGTTTGGCCCTCAGCATGAACCGTATGTTGAAGACGAATAATCTTGTCCGCAAAATGCATGCCTGCGAGACCATGGGAGCAACTACCGTAATTTGTACGGACAAAACCGGAACGTTGACACAGAATCAAATGCAAGTCTACCAAACGAATTTCTACAACCTGAAAGAACAAAAGCTTGGGGAGGATGAGTTAAGTAACCTGATCAAAGAAGGTATCTCCACGAACTCCACGGCATTCCTCGATTTCTCGGAAGAAAAGGTAAAAACCCTTGGAAACCCGACGGAGGCCGCCCTTTTACTCTGGTTGAACGGACAACACCAAAATTATCTGGAATTAAGAGAGAACGCTACGATCCTAGATCAATTGACCTTCTCTACGGAACGGAAATATATGGCTACAATCGTACAATCACCGTTACTCGGCAAGAAGGTACTTTACGTGAAAGGTGCTCCCGAAATCGTACTGGCCAAAAGTAACCGGGTGGCGATAGACGGAACTTGCAAACCGGTGGCGGAATGTAAAGCCGGCATCGAAAAACAATTATTGGATTACCAGAACCAAGCGATGCGTACGCTTGGCTTCGCTTACCAAATTATCGAGGATGGAAAGGATGAGACTTTCTTCGTAGAGGGTCGTTTGCATGATACGGATTTAACGTATTTAGGTATTGTAGCGATCTCCGATCCGGTACGTGCGGACGTGCCGCCCGCTGTTCAAAGTTGCTTGAACGCAGGTATCAACGTGAAGATCGTTACGGGAGATACACCGGGTACGGCCAAAGAAATCGGACGGCAGATCGGTACGTGGAAAACGGATGATAGCGACAGGAACATTATAACAGGTCCCGCATTCGAGGCGCTTAGCGACCAAGAGGCCTTGGAGCGTGTCTTAGACTTGAAGATCATGTGTCGTGCCCGTCCTACGGACAAACAGCGTTTGGTACAATTATTACAGCAAAAAGGCGCTGTGGTAGCGGTTACCGGCGACGGGACAAACGATGCCCCAGCCTTGAAAGCTGCTCAAGTCGGCCTCTCCATGGGAGACGGTACTTCCGTCGCCAAGGAAGCCAGCGACATCACGATTATCGATAACTCGTTCAGTAGCATTACCCGTGCGGTGATGTGGGGACGTTCCTTGTACCGGAATATCCAGAAATTCCTGTTATTCCAATTGACCATCAATGTTGCCGCTTGTCTGATCGTATTATTAGGTTCCTTATTAGGTACGGAATCACCTTTGACCATCACGCAGATGTTATGGGTAAACTTGATCATGGATACATTCGCAGCCGGAGCATTGGCCTCTCTCCCACCGAATGAACGAGTGATGAAAGATAAACCTCGCCGGAGCGGTAAGGATGGAGATTTCATTATCACTCGCCCGATGGCTTACAATATTTTCGGTGTCGGATTCGCATTTGTCGTAATCTTGATGGGCTTGTTGTTCTATTTCCATGCGCAAGACGGCTTAACGCCACACGACTTATCATGGTTCTTCAGCTTCTTCGTGATGCTACAGTTCTGGAATATGTTTAACGCGAAGGCTTTTATGGAAGGACGTTCCGCTTTCGCCAATTTAAAGGATAGTAAAAGTTTCTTGCTAGTTGCATTACTGATTTTGATCGGTCAATACCTGATCGTCACTTTTGGAGGCGAGATGTTTAGCGTAATACCTTTGTCCTTGAGAGATTGGGCGATTATTATCGGATCTTCCTCTCTAGTTTTATGGATCGGTGAGTTATTCAGGTTATCCAAAAGATAAATATATATTGTACAACTTGTAGAGACGGGACACGCTCCGTCTCTACAACTGAAAATAGTACACCTATATAATATATCAACCTAGCTATAAATAGCTATTTCCTTATTCCATTTCGTTTTTTAACTTCGCATCCCAAATTATTTAAATCATGGAACATCTATTAGAATTAGCGAAAAGAAACCAAGAAAGAGCTTGGGAAGTGATCCGGCAAACCGACATTATAAATATCTGGAAATCTGTCGGGGCGGAAATAAACTTAGTAGGCTCCTTAAATATGGGACTACTCATGAAACATAAGGATATCGACTTCCATATTTACACCTCTCCCTTCCGTATATCCGACAGCTTCCAAGCGATGGCCCGGCTAGCGGAGAACCCGCTCATTAAACGAATCGAATACGGAAACTCGCTCGATACGGAAGAACGATGTGTAGAATGGCACGCATGGTTCCAAGATCCGAATAACGAACTCTGGCAAATTGATATGATCCATATCGTAAAAGGTTCCCGTTATGACGGTTATTTCGAGAAAATGGCCGAACGTATAACCGCCGTACTGACTGACGAGACTCGACAGGCCATCTTAAAACTGAAATATGAGACACCGGATACAGCGAAAATCATGGGCGTGGAATATTACCAAGCAGTCATTCAAGACGGCGTGCGTACGTATGCAGAATTAGAGGACTGGAAAAAACAACATCCAGTCACAGGCGTTATCGAATGGATTCCATAAGAACATTATTGACCAAACCGTGAAGAATCGATCTCTTTCTTATTCTTCCGGTTCATCTTGCCCAATGTATACTTTAAAGTGAGCGATACTGAACGAGTATCCGAATAGATCGTCATATCACTCTTCTGGCTGGGATAATCAATATGCGTTTTCGCACGTAAGCCCTTTAACAAATCCTCACCTCGCAGCATTACACTTAACTTTTTCGGTATCGGATTCCAGACAAGCCCTGCCGATACATTATAATTACCATCCACATCATAGATACCTTGTATCGAAGGCGCACTATAGCGAGCATTCACTTCCAGCGATAAGTTCTTCTTCTTTGATAAAGTAAACGTATTGAACAACATCAACTGCCCGAATAACTTTTTCCGATCAAACGAAATATCGATAAACACTCCCTCATCTTGAATTAAGAAGCCCGATGCCACGAACCGTGAGCTAACCACCCCACCGATCCGAAACGGGATAACTGCCATCGCCCCGAAAGTATTATGCTTATCGAAATTAACCGATTGGTAATAGGCTCTCAACGCTTTCGTATCTTGATAATACAATTGGCGAATATAATTCACATGATGATTGGCAAATAGTCCAAAAACATATTTCTTTTTCAAGATATAATTAGCCCTAGCCATATAAATACGTTCCGGTTCCAAATAAGGATTTCCCCGTACCTGACTATACACATTCAAATAAGAAACATTCGAGCTCATGGCCCAATACGCCGGATACTTCTTATCGCTGGAAAAATTGACTTGAAGCATATTCGATGGATCGATCGTATAACTCAAGTTCAATTGTGGATAGAGATTTACCCCAGACCATAAGGTCCACTTCCGGCCCGCCGAATCAATCACCGCCTTATTATACTCCGCCGAAAGAGAAGCGCTCAACACCAGTTTCTTGCCAAAACGCTTAGAGAAACCGGCATACAATCCCGCCGTATACTCTTTTTCTTTTTGGGCAAACGTAGCTGACAGATCCTCCTGTTTATCTTGGTAGGTAAAGGAGCTATTATCCGTAAAGGATAACTGCACATTCGTGCCCGCGTTAATTTTCCATCCTTTTCCAAATACCCGTTCGTAGTTGACGAATACATTCGCCAAATGGATATTTTGCCGGGAGGTAGCCTCCACCTCTTGTTTCGTATCGGGATAATCCGAGATCATATATTGATCCCTGCGATCCTTATAATAGGTATAATCCACCCCTGCGCTCAAGTTCTTGGAATGTGCATAATTCAATCGTACATTTTGAAGATTCTTCGGGCCCGATAACTTATTATTACTTTCCGCATTCTCAATACCCACAAATAGAGTGTTCGAATATCGTTTGGAATTAGAATCCGTTATCTTGGCATAATAAGAAATATCCACCTCACGCCCCTTATCCATAAACCAATTGGCACTCGCCCCAATCGTATGGTTCATAGAACGACCTACCGCCGTATTTTCTTGCAGGATCTCATAAGGGCGATCCTTCACGATAGGATAGGCGTTCATATCCTCGGTTGAACGGGAATGGTTATAATTAGCGGAATAAGATAGATCCAGACTATATTTCTTTTTGGAGTAGGATAAATTCACTAATCCGGTTGGCGAGAAGTAGAAAGCTTGCTTTCCGGTCAAAGAGATATCGGCACTTAAATCCTCATTCACTTTCTTCTCCATAATGATATTTATACTACCTCCTTTTACGCCATATTTTGGAGGAGAGCTATACAAAAGCTCTAGACTCTTTACTTTGCTGGCCGAGGTAGATTTCAGAAGCTCTACAATCTGGGACAATGACATTGAGCTTCTACGTCCGTTAATAATAATGTTCGTAGCAGGGACGCCGATGATACTAACGTTGTCCCCTTCTTTCACCAATCCGGGAATCTCTCCTAAAATATCAAATGCAGTATTCACCGGTTTGGCCATGATCAAGTTAGGCACGTCGAAAGATAAGGCATCGTCCGTAACCGTAACCAAAGGACGCTCGGAAGTAACGTAGACATCCGGCAATTTTACCGTAATACTATCTTTCACCAAGATAACAGAATCCTTAGTCTGTGCATTTACAGCGACAAGAACATTCAGAAGCAACAAGAAAGGAACAATGGCAGTCTTCATAATATCAAGATTATGTTTATAATCCGCCAAATTAAAAAGAAAAAAGGAGATAAGCAACGAAACTATCGAATATTTACGAACAAATCGTATACATATTCAAAATAAAGCAATTACACCACACCTACTTATACTATTAACCCGTTGGCGGAATTAAGTAACCGTGCCAAATCTTATAAAGATAAAAGTCAGATCAAACCAAATGTGCCTTTAGTCTGATAATATTCATTCGACCTTATCCAAGGTAAAAGTAAAGATTAAAGTAGAACCTCCGGGGATACCGCTATAATCTCCATATCCATAACCTAGCGAAGCCGGGATAATCGCCTCCACGGTCTCATCCAGATGGATATTCAATAAGACACCGCTTAAGCCCGGGATAATGCCGTTCATAGAAAAACTTGATCTATCCAGTTTCTTTTGAAAGACCTGTCCATCTATAAACTTCCCTTCCAGACCTAGCAAATAGACCACGGAAGTCATCGTGGGTGTTGTTGTCCACTCATTTTCTTTCCGAATGATCCGGTATAAGGCGGTATCACCCCCTAGAACAACTTGCTTATATCTTAATTCACCCATCTCATCTTTCTCTGTTTTCTTTTCCCAGATGTATTCCTTGTTTTTGTTGATATAAGCCAATTGTTCTTCCGAGAATTGAAGCTCATCATCATCCCCACAAGAAGTAAGTCCCATCATCATGATCACTAAAAGTGACCATACATACATTGAAAGTGCTTTCATTCCGATTTCTATATAAAATTAAATTATAATTATTCTTGATTTCCGAGGCGCGAATATACAAATCCATTTTGTTATATCAACTAACTTTCCGTTCTTTGCATAAATATAGTAGTAACCAACTAATACAACATGAAACTAAATAAATTAATAGCGATCGCCACGATCAGCCTTCTGTCGGGAGGTATAAGCATGGCACAAAAAGCGTTGAATCTTGAGGATATCGTTGCCGGTAACGTCATACAAACAAAAGGCATCGGAAGCATGACTTGGCTAAAAGACGGTGAACGTTATAGCCGCTTGGAAAATAATAAGCAAACCGGAGGCACGGATATCGTCGCCTATCAAGCAAAAGATAACTCCCGTGAAGTCATTATCCCCTCATCCCTATTGACAGACAAATCTACAGGAAAGCCTATTCCCGCACGTAGTATCTCTTGGAGTGCGGATAATGAGAAAGTCTTGATTTATAACAATACCCAACGGGTATGGCGTTATGATACCCGGGGTGACTATTGGGTATTAAACCTAAAGGACGGCGCTTTACGTCAATTGGGAAAAGGAATGCCGGAATCCTCCATGATGTTCGCTAAATTCTCTCCGGATGGCACACGTGTGGCCTATGTTTCCAACAATAATATATATGTAGAAGATATAGACTCCGGGAAAATCACGCAGCTAACAAAAGACGGAAGCGATACGATTGTCAACGGAACTTTCGATTGGGTATATGAGGAGGAGTTCAGTTGCCGGGATGGTTTCCGCTGGAGCCCGGACGGAAAGCATATCGCCTATTGGCAAAGCGATACGAAAGGAACGGGAATGTTCGACATTATTAATAATGTAGACTCCATCTACGCAAAGGTAATCCATTTCCCATACCCCAAGGCAGGAACCACCAATTCAGCCGTAAAAGTAGGCTACGTTTCCTCTACCGGCGGGAACACCACTTGGATCGCCATACCCGGAGATCCCCGGAACAACTACCTGCCCCGTATGGAATTCATCCCCGAAAGCGACGAGTTGTTCATACAGCAACTAAACCGCCCGCAGAATACAAATAAGGTATGGATCGCCAAGATATCCGATAACTCGCTGAATAATATCTTCACTGATACGGATGCCGCATGGCTGGACACGAATGATAACATACAATGGTTAAAGGACAACCGCTATTTCACATGGGAAAGCGAGCGTAGTGGCTGGCGACACTTATACCGGATAAGCCGGGACGGAAAAGAGATACAACCCATCACCAAAGGTGATTTTGATTATATCTCGCCGGTCGGGACCGATCTACAAAAGGGCTGGGTCTATTTCATCGCCTCCCCGGACAATTTCACCCAACGTTACTTGTACCGGGCTAAAGCATTCGGCAATGGGGAAGTGGAGCGTGTAAGCCCCATGGAACAATCCGGACAGCACCGCTACAATATGTCACCCACCGGCAAATGGGCCATACATACGTATAGTAACGCCTCTACCCCATCCGTTATCGACATGGTTTCTTTCCCGAAACATCAATCCGTACGCATGCTTGAGGATAATGCCCAAGCCAAGGACCAATACGCCGCCTTAGGATTAAACCCGAAAGAATTTATCAAGGTCAAGTCCGGCAATCTAACCTTGGACGCATGGATGATAAAACCTGTCGATTTCGACGCATCCAAGAAATACCCGGTTATCATAGAGGTATACGGCGAGCCGGCAAGCGCCACCGTACAAGATGTATGGGGTAACGGAGATTTATGGCAACAATATATGGCGAACCAAGGTTATATCGTGGTAAGTATCGAGAACCGGGGTGCGAATACTCCCCGTGGACGTGAATGGCGGAAATGTATTTACGGGGAAGTGGGTACTTTCGCTTCCGAAGACCAGAGCAGGGGTATTCTGGATATGACCCGTCAATATCCGTTTATCGATGCCAACAGGATCGGTATTACCGGATGGAGCGGTGGTGGTAGCCAGACCTTAAACTGCATGTTCCGTTATCCGAAAATATTCCATACTGGTATAGCGATCGCTTTTGTAGCCGACCAACGTTTATACGACACGATCTACCAAGAACGTTACATGAATACTCCGCAGAACAATCCGGAAGGCTACCACAAAGGTTCCCCGATTACCTATGCCGAGGGACTGGAAGGTAATCTGCTGCTTATTCATGGTACGGGAGATGATAACGTGCATTACCAAAATTGCGAGATGCTGGTGAACAAGTTGATCAAGAACGGAAAGATGTTTACGCAAATCAGTTACCCGATGCGTAGCCATAGCATCAACGAAAGGGAAGGAACAACTCTTCACCTACGTAAGACAATGGCTAAATACTGGCTGGAACATCTTCCGGCCGGTGGTAAATAGTTAATCCACGATTCGATGAAACAATTTTTATTGCGATTAGTGATCTTGGCAGGAATCAGTTTCCTGCCAACGGTGTCCAACGCCCAATTAAGGGAAAAGGCCGAAGAACTATTGTCTACGACATTAGGCAATGATCCGGAGGAACCAGTTACCCCAACCGATACGCTTTCGCTCGATGAGCAGCACCGGAAGGATTCCATCAAGATGCAGGAGCTAGCCCTCCAGTTGCAAGAGATGAAACTAAACGAGATCTTACTGAAAGACGAGCTGGAAAGCACGAAAAACAGCAACGCTACCGCCGACTCCCTAAAAAGGTCCGAGCAACGAAACCGTATCGATTCCCTTCGGGCACTGACTCCCGGCGTACCTGTAGTCGTGGAGGGGGATACCTTATTTCACCTTTACGCCAAGCGCGGAGGCCGCACCCCGGTTGACCGGGCTGAGGACATCCTCAATATCATGGTAAAGATCGGGACCTCGCATTCCTTGAAGAAGGATTCCATCTATATCTATGACAGCGAATACGTAACGGATATCATGTACGGAGACAAGGTTATCCTAAGTATCACCGATCAAGATGCCCTATGGCAAAATCTCAGTCGTATAGCCCTCGCTGAACAATATCAACCGATTATCCAAAACAAGATACAAGAGTTAAGGGAGCAACATAGTATCTTGCAGATAGCGAAACGGGTATTATTGTTCATCCTCGTAATTATCATCCAATATTTCCTGTTTAAGCTGACCAACTATCTGTTTAAGAAGCTACGCAGGAAAATTATCTGGTTAAAGCAGAACCGACTCAGATCTATTACCATCCGGGATTATGAATTTCTCAACACACATCGCCAAGGACGTGTATTGATGTTTTTCACCAACGTAATACGATGGATCGTGTTACTAATCCAATTAACCATCAGTGTACCGATCCTTTTCGCTATCTTCCCGCAAACAGAAGATCTAGCCTTGAAGATATTCTCCTATTTGTTGGAGCCGGTAAAGATGATCTTTAAATCGGTAGCCTCCTATATTCCGAACTTGTTTATCATCTTGGTGATCTATTACTGCATCAAATACATCGTAAAAGGAATCCAATACATAGCCAACGAGATAGAGAGCGAGAACCTGAAAATATCAGGTTTTTACCCGGATTGGGCGCAACCGACGTTTAATATCATCCGTTTCCTGCTATACGCCTTTATGATCGCCATGATCTATCCTTATCTGCCGGGATCGGACTCGGGGGTATTTCAAGGCATATCCGTATTTGTCGGTTTGATCATATCGTTGGGTTCCAGTACGGTGATCGGAAATATCATCGCAGGGCTGGTCATTACTTATATGAGGCCCTTTAAATTGGGTGACCGTATCCAACTAAACGAGACGACTGGCAACGTGATCGAGAAGACTCCGTTTGTAACCCGTTTACGTACCCCTAAGAATGAGGTAGTGACCATCCCGAACTCCTTTATCATGTCCTCCCATACAACAAATTATAGCGTATCCGCACGGCAATACGGATTAATCATCCACAGCACGGTTACGATCGGCTACGACGTACCTTGGCGGCAAGTTCATCAATTATTGATCAATGCCGCCCGCCAGACCACCGGGGTATTGCCAGAGCCGAAGCCTTTCGTATTGGAGACCGAACTAAGCGATTACTATCCCTGTTATCAAATCAACGCTTATATAAAGGACGCCGATAAACTCGGAGATATCTATTCCGACCTGCATCAAAACATACAGGACGTATTCAATGAGGCTGGCGTAGAGATCATGTCACCGCACTATTTCGCCGGACGAGACGGAAGCGCTTCCACGATCCCGACCGCTCCCTATCCGGATGACTGGGTAGAGCCTTCCAAGAAATAAATATTTCACGGTAAATAGTTAAAAATGATCCCTCACGAAACAAATCGTGGGGGATTTTATGTTATATGTCCAAACGTCACTAATAAAATAAATAATGGTAATGAAAAAGTATTTTATCGCAGTAGCGGCTATGGCATTTTTGGCCGCATGTAGCGGGAAGCAAGCCCAAAAGGATGTACCCGTAGAAGTAGAGGAAGAAGAATTCGCCATAATGTCGGCGGCTCCGGACGCTCCGTCTTTGCCACTGATCCATTCTGTTAAGGCGACCCAACCGGCAAAGCCCGTGAATATGAGGGATTCCTTGAAGGCTGATCCTAAAAAGGGACCGGTTATCCAAAAAAAGTATAAGGGAACCCTGACTTCTCCGGATAGCGTGAACGTAGATTATGACTTAACCTTGTATTATCAACAAGATAACGCAGACGAGGAAGGCGTATTCGAGTTGGATGCTCTTTATACCGTACCGGAAGCAGTAGCCTCAAGTACCGGAGCGGCGAAGAAAGCTCCTCAGAAAGCCATTACAACCGGTAAACAAAAAGTAAAGCACGGAACTCCCGATGACGCTAGCGCAGTAATCTACGAGTTGATTCCCAGTGATGGCGAACCCGTCATCTATTTCCTAGTAGAAGGGGATAACTTGACCTTGATGAACGACGCGTTGCAAAAAGCGGCGGCAGATCTTAACTACACGCTAAGACTTGTCCAATAAATTTATAGGCAGCACATCTTTGTATATATAGATCACCCCGATAGACTTACCGGATCGCCGGAAGCTATCGGGGTTTAGTTTTTATTTGAACCCTCCTTGGCAGATCGGTTATTTGATACCTAACTTGGCTTTGATCGCTTTAGGCAAGGCATCTTTATGAACCACGATATTCATGGTCTTATAACGGACAAACGCCTTGGAAGCATACCAAATACCGTTATACTTGCTGTTGGTTCCCCAAGAGTTCTTTACCATATAATACTCGTTCCCCTCTTGATCCTTGGCGATACCGTAGATCTGCATACCATGGTCGTCTGTCGTCTCGTAATTATCGTAAGCCAACTGACGCTCTGCTTGGGTACACCATTTCTGAGGTTGCGGTTTTGTGTTCAGCTTCTTTTCCTCCGGTTTCAATTTCAACCAATGAGCCATATCGGAACCGCTCAACTCCTGTACCTTCTCATCATCAGGCATAACGGCCACTCCGTCACGAGTAAAACCAGATTCGCTCACATCGGAACCCCAAGCGATCGTATAACCCGTATTAATCGCATTATCAAAGACCTCCATAAACTCATCCAGCGGCAAGTTATACGACATACCGTGACGCCAGTTATCCTGAATCTCTAGCGGGAACTGGGTATAGAACGGATGATGCGTATAAGAAGTCAATGAGACATAATCCGAAGCCTTCAAACCTGTAGACTCGAAGAAAGATTTCGGTGTATATTCCTTCCCTTTATACGTGAATTTCTCAGGAGGAACCCCCAAGTAGATCTGATGTACCGCAGCGACCGCCTTCTTCCATAACATGGCGTTATTCTCATCAGACTGCAATTTGCGTAACTTTCCCTTGGCGATAGCGGCCACCATAGCGTCCGTCAAGGCGGAAAGCTCGGTATGGTTACTCAACGTATCGGCATACATCATGCCCGGGCGCATCTCCTCTTCCGGAACCAAGCCGAATGTTTCCATTCCATAAAGCGCATCATAGAAAGATCCACCTTGCGAGAACGAAACATCCCCATGCGTACGCACAGCAGCGTCGGCACGATCCAGATAGGTGTTATATACCGTAAACATCTCGGATAAGTCATACTCGCCCTTTCCCATACGAAGCAACTCCGACTCCAAGAAAGAGTACGAGGAGTAGCACCAGCACGTACCCGCACGATTTTGGTTCTTAACAGATGTAATGGGGTTCTCTTTCACGGTCGTGAACACGAATCCCTCCTCACTCACCTTCTTCTCCGTGTCTTGCGCTTGGATCGTAGCGGACATAGTCAGAGCGAATAGCATGCTTGAAACTAGAATTGTCTTTTTCATGTAATTTTATATATTTATATTAGTATTAAGTCCGTATCGACCGCAAATGTAAGTTTTTTATCCGTAGCTAACTCTACAAAGTCGTACGTATTTGAGATATTTTATCTAAGTTTGCCTCTTCAGAAAACATAATATATAACTAATTATCTGCAAAATGAGAATATCTATTATCGGTTCGGGTAATATCGGTGGAGCGATCGCCCGAGGTTTAGCGAAAGGAACCATGTTCAAAGCCTCTGATATCACTTGTACCGCCCAATCGGACGAGACCTTGGAGAAGATGAGAAAGATCGATCCGGACTTTATCTTGACCCATGATAACGTGGAAGCGGCACGAAACGCTGATATCATCATCATCGCCGTTAAACCTTGGCGTGTAGAAATGATTATAGATGAGATTAAGTCGGTGCTCGACTTCGAGAAACAAATCATCGTATCCGTAGCGGCTGGCGTGACTTTCGACCTGTTGAATACTTATTTGACCAAGAATACAGACTTCGATTGTCTGGCTACTCCCACGATCTTCCGGATCATGCCCAACACGGCTATCGAGGTGATGAGCAGCATGACTTTCGTTTCCGCCCGCAACGCCTCCAAGGAGCAAACGGATCTAATCATCCATATCTTCAACGAGCTTGGCAACGCCATGTTGGTAGAAGAACGGTTGATGGGCGCAGGAACAGCATTGGCTTCCAGCGGCATCGCTTTCGCCTTGCGTTATATCCGCGCGGCGATAGAAGGCGGCGTGGAATTGGGTTTCTATCCGAAACAAGCGCAAGAGATCGTGGTGCATACCGTGAAAGGCGCCGTTGATTTATTGCTCGAGAACAAAAGTAACCCGGAGATGGAAATCGATAAGGTAACAACTCCGGGCGGAATCACGATCAAGGGTCTAAATGAGATGGAACTTTCCGGTTTTACCTCTTCCGTGATCCGGGGACTGAAGGCCAGTAAATAAAAATAGGCAGACAAAGTAGTTTGCCAGCACCAATACGCCCCGAAATATGCTGACAAACTACTTTACCTGCCCTCGGCAGGTTTATGTTCTTTCCGCCTAGTCATTTCCATCTCCAACATCCGGAGTTCCCGGCTGGTCTGCCCCGCGACAGAAGTATTCTCTTCCGCACGCCGGATCAAATACGGCAGTACATCCCTTACCGAGGCGTACGGTACGTATTTGGTTACGTTATATCCCGCATGGGCTAAATTGAAGGAAATATTATCGCTCATTCCCAATAGCTGCGCAAAGAAAACACGGGAGTCATCGCGGGCGATCCCCTTCTCGTCCATCAATTTCGCCAACTTATAATTACTCTCCTCATTATGAGTTCCCATAAACATCTCAAAACGATCTAAATGATCCATGGTGAAACGGACCGCCGCATCATAATTCTCGTCCGTGGCCTGCTTATCTTTACAAATCGGATCGGGATAATCCAACGCCGCCGCACGGGCACGCTCCGCTTCCATATAAGCCCCGCGCACGAATTTCACGCCCGCAATATAACCTTTCGCCACGGCATCATCGTAGATACGACGCAGATAAGGCATCCGGTCATGACGATACATTTGCAAGGTAGCGAATACGATCGCACGTTTCTTGTTGAACTTACGCATCGCCTCATCGGTCAACGCATCAATGGCATCTTGGAAACAATAATCCTCCGCATCCACTAAAATACGTACGTCGTTATCGTAAGCCCGTTGGCAAAGCGCCATAAAACGCTCGCGGAACTCGCGGAAATGCCGGACATCGTCTATCGTAAGCTCTTCCCGTTTCTCGGAAGCTTTGGCCAGTAACTCATCGGTCGTGATCGTGGATGGTTTGAATACGGCATAGGCCAGATTCGTATTTCCTTTCGCAAAATCTATCGAGCGCAAGGTTTCCTCGAAAGTCGCCTGTATGCCCTCCGGGGTCTGCTCGCTCTCCGCCGAATAATCGAGCGTCGATTTCACGTTGTATTTCATCAAGTGGTTGATGGCTGCGGAACAGTCTTGTAAAGTTTCTCCCCCAACGAACTGTTTATATAAGGTAGGCTTCACCGCCCAAGCCAGCGGGAAATGTATTTTCAAAACTATACTCGTGGCTACTTTAGCGCATTTTACCAACCAAGGATATTTTATCGTATTAAAAAGCCAGTAAGCATTTTGTAGTTCTCCCCGCGACTTCGACGAGAAAGCGATCTCGGTATTGTTAAAGTCTAACATATTGTATGTAGATAAAGGTAACGTCATAGCGTAGAGACGGGGCACGCCCCGTCTCCCCCACAATCAGTTGGTATTTCTTAATTATGACAATTATTTCTCACCTAAGAACGGATACCCGTAGCTCGTCGGAGGAACCAAACATTCCTTGATACAACGAGGATTCGTCCAACGAATCAAGTTCAGCGGGCCACCGGCCTTGTCATTCGTTCCGGACGCACGGGAACCGCCGAACGGTTGCTGGGCGATCACGGCGCCGGTCGGTTTATCATTGATATAGAAATTACCGGCCGAATAGCGCAAGGTATTGAATGCCTTATCGATCGCATAGCGATCACGGGCGAAAATAGAACCCGTCAATCCGTACGGAGAAGTACGATCACAAAGTTCCAAAGTCTCCTCATATTTAGCGTCGTCATATACGTAGATCGTAATCACCGGCCCGAAGATTTCCTCTACCATGCTCTTGAACATCGGGTCCGTGGTCTGGATAACCGTTGGCTCCACGAAATAACCTACAGATTTGTCCCCGTTACCACCAAAAAGAACCTCTGCGTCCGGAGACTGTTTCGCATAATCGATATAACTCATGATGTTATCGAACGAAGCCTCATCGATCACGGCATTGACAAAGTTCGTGAAATCCTGCACGTCACCCATCTTGATCTCTTTCAGCATATCGCCCACGTAATCTTTCACCTCTTTCCAGAGAGAAGCCGGGATATAGGCCCGGGAACCCGCCGAGCACTTCTGCCCCTGATACTCGAACGCGCCGCGTACGATAGCGGTAGCCACATCCAACGCCGGAGCGGAAGGATGAGCGAAGATAAAGTTCTTGCCACCTGTCTCGCCTACGATCTTCGGATAAGATTTATAATGCCCCAAGTTCTCTCCGATCTGACGCCACAAGGTATTGAACGTAGAGGTAGAGCCCGTAAAATGGAATCCCGCCAAATCACGGCTACCCGTAATCACCTTACCGATCACGCTACCCTGTCCCGGGATGAAATTCACTACGCCATCGGGCAAGCCGGCCTCTTGGAAAACCTTCATCAAGAAATAGTTCGAATGGATCGCCGTAGTAGACGGTTTCCATACCGCCACGTTACCCATCATAGCCGGAGCCATATTCAGGTTGGAAGCGATCGACGTAAAATTAAACGGCGTGAGCGAGAACACGAAACCTTCCAAGGCTCGGTATTCCATACGATTCAATATACCCGTCTCGGAATAGGGTTGATCGGCATATACTTGACTAGCGTAGAAGGTACTGAAACGCAAGAAATCGATCAATTCGCAGGGAGCGTCGATCTCCGCTTGGAACGGATTCTTGCTCTGTCCCAACATAACCGAAGCGTTCAGGATATAACGATATTTCGTAGCCAACAACTCAGCTACACGAAGCATAATAGACGCACGTTCCACCCATGGAAGTTCTGACCATTCCTTATGCGCTTTCATGGCGGCGTCGATAGCCATTTGTACTTCTTTCTCGCCCGCCTTATGATAAGTAGCCAATACATGATGATGATCATGAGGCATAACGACCTTACCGGTATTACCCGTACGGATCTCTTTTCCGCCAATTACCAGAGGTATATCCCATTCCTCGGAACTTATCTGCGCCAACGCTTTCTTTAAGGATGCTTTTTCACTTGATCCGGGAGCATACGCTTTTACCGGCTCATTAATGGGTTTAGGAAATCTAAAAATAGCATTATCCATAATACTTCAGATTTTTTAAATGGTTATTCAATGAAACTTTCTGCTGTAAACGTAGCAAATTTATTTTAAAACAGTGGCGTGTAAACGTTAATATATATCAACCAAAGATAAGCTCATTTCACGGTCTATACAATGATCTAAAAGACCTCTCCCGAAAACAATCCGCGAAAGTTGTTTGTTACATTAACATATTAATCATCTTAAAGGAATAAAATTATGGCAATTAAAAGAGTTTGGATTGAAGAGGATTGCATCGCTTGCGGTACATGCGAGGGCATTTGCCCGGAAGTATTCACTGTTACAGATCGTTCACGTGTAAACGAAGGAGTTAATTTCGATGATTTCGAGGCGGGTATTAAAGAGGCTGCCGAAAGCTGCCCGGTCGAGGTTATCAAATACGAATAGACGAAAACACATTAACCCTTACTTTTCCTTCCTAGATAAAATCACAGAATCATTGCGCGATCTATAATAACACGTTACCTTTGCGGAGGTAAGGTTAATAACATTAACTTCTTACGGGAATAGAAAGAATCAAAATAAGAAATAAGAAGTAAAATGAGAAAATTAGTATTACTGAGTTTTGTTATTGTCGCCTCTTTGCAATTTTGCGGGGCGCAATCATTAGATAAGATGCAATGGTTCAACGAGCCGGAGCAATGGGAGATTAAAGACAAGTCACTTTCCATGCAGGTCACTCCCCAAAGTGACTATTGGAGGATTTCCCATTACGGGTTTACGGTAGATGACGCTCCTTTTTATTATGCGACTTATGGGGGTGAATTCGAAGTGAAAGTCAAGATAACCGGCGATTACAAGCAGCGTTTTGACCAAGCCGGCCTGATGCTTCGCATCAATCATGAAAATTATATAAAAGCCGGTATAGAGTTCGTGGATGGTAAATACAACCTAAGCGCGGTCGTTACGCATAAGACCTCCGACTGGAGCGTTATCACCTTAGACAAAGCGATCCCTTATGTATGGATAAAAGCTGTCCGGAGATTGGACGCCGTGGAGATCTTCTACTCATTCGATGATAAGGAATACACCCTTATGCGTAACGCTTGGCTACAAGACAATATCCCCGTACAAGTCGGGTTTATGGCCGCTTGTCCCGACGGGAAAGGATTTAATGTGACATTCGAGCATTTCAAGGTAAAACACCTCCCGGATCAGCGCCGGTTAGAATGGCTAAAGAAAAATGCCGAATAGCTTATAATTGCCGGACATATCATGTATGCCCTTATCAAGGATCATGAGGTGAAGGAGATTATATTGATGAGGTAATCCTATCTATTTGCTTAAATTAATGGAATAATTCTGACACATCTCTTTTTAAAAAGGGCTCAATCAGATACTAGAAGATGGTAAAAAGCACGTTTGAAGGCCATTTTCCACTCAAAAAGCCTTGCTTTTTCACACGGATACCGGCGTAAAGTGATGCGACTAGCGGCGTTATCCCATACAATAGGAGACGTAAAGCGATACATTTAGTCTCATGAAGCGATATAACCGTATGTAAATACGCTCCGATCCGGATAAAAACAAGGCTTGCGCTCTAATAAATATGAACTAGGATGAATTCCTTCAGCTAGAATAAACACCCTTTTTTCGATAACAATCAAGGGAACAAGTAGTTGCTGTTATTTTTTCCCGTTTTTAGCAACAAGGTGTACCTCCGTCCGGAATATGCGACTCTCCGGCACTTGAGTTTACAAAATGTCAAAATGATAATCGCCCATATATATAAATCACCATTCTCCATCCGGAAGCAAATGAAGCGCCTATTCATTATAATCCTCAACCATCCTATCCATACCTGTTAATTAGAAAAGAAAACAAGGGCTTTCACCTTCTTTTTGCTTTTTATTCCTATCTTTGGAGCGACATAATACAATAACTTCAGCAAAATGAACGAACAGATACAACAAATCGCAGAGCGTCTGGCCGGATTACGGGACGCACTGGAGATTACGCCGGAAGAAATGGCAAAGGTCTGCAACCTCACGACTGAGCAATATTTGCTGCTGGAAAGCGGCACGGTTGATATTTCCGTTAGCGTATTGCACCAGATCTCACAGGCTTATGGCGTAGAATTAACCACGTTGATGTTTGGCGACGAGCCTAAAATGAGTACGTACTTTATTACTCGTAACGGAAAAGGTGTTGCCGTAGAGCGTACGAAAGCCTATAAGTACCAATCATTGGCCGCCGGTTTCGTCGGACGTAAAGCGGACCCCTTCTTGGTAACCGTACATCCCAAACCAGAGGATGAGCCGATGTATCTCAATTCCCATCCGGGGCAAGAATACAATATGGTATTAAAAGGACGTCTGTTACTACAGATCAACAATAAAGATCTTATCTTAGAAGAAGGTGATAGTATTTATTTTAACTCAGAGCTTCCTCACGGTATGAAAGCGCTGGATGGGGAAAAGGTCAGTTTCTTGGCCGTCATATTATGATTTATGAATTTTGATTTATGATTTATGATTTATGGAGCCTCTTGCATCGACATCCATAAATCACAAATCATAGATCATAAATCAAAAACAGTTTATGTTAGAAAGATTTATAGATAAAACGACGTTTGAGTCGCAAGAGGATTTTATTAAAAACTTCAAGATCAAGGTTCCGGAGAACTTCAACTTCGGATATGATGTGGTAGACGCTTGGGCGGAGGAAGAGCCGGATAAGAAAGCGTTATGTTGGACAAACGATCATGGAGAGCATATTGATTTTACGTTTGCCGACTTGAAACGGTATACGGACCAGACGGCTTCTTATTTCCAATCCTTGGGGATCGGACATGGCGATATGGTGATGCTGATACTCAAACGTCGTTATGAGTTCTGGTTCTCTATCATCGCATTGCATAAATTAGGGGCTGTCGTGATACCGGCTACACACTTACTGACCAAGAAAGATATCGTTTATCGTGCGAATGCCGCCGATATCAAGATGATCGTTTGCGCCGGAGAGGAAGTGATAACGAAACATATCATAGAGGCTTTGCCGGACTCACCGACCGTAAAAAGTGTTGTATCCGTAGGGCCGGAAATACCGGAAGGTTTCGAGGATTTCCAACAGGGTATCCAAAACGCCGCTCCTTTCGTCCGCCCGTCTCACCCAAATAGCAATGACGATATCTCTTTGATGTATTTCACCTCCGGTACGACTGGAAACCCGAAAATGGTGGCCCACGACTTTACGTATCCGCTGGGGCATATCGTGACCGGTAGTTTCTGGCACAACTTGCATAAGGACAGCCTTCACCTGACGATCGCGGATACGGGCTGGGGCAAGGCAGTTTGGGGTAAGCTATATGGGCAATGGATCGCCGGAGCGACCGTATTTGTTTACGACCACGAGAAATTCACGCCTGCTGATATGTTGCAGATGATACAGGATTACCGGATCACCTCGCTTTGCGCTCCTCCTACGATCTTCCGTTTCTTAATTCGTGAGGATATGACTAAATACGATTTATCATCTTTACAATATTGTACGATCGCCGGCGAGGCCTTGAACCCCGCCGTGTTCGACACGTTCTATAAGTTGACCGGCATTAAATTGATGGAAGGCTTCGGCCAGACAGAGACTACGCTGACAGTCGCCACTTTCCCGTGGATGGAGCCGAAACCGGGCTCTATGGGTGTTCCCAACCCGCAGTACGATGTCGATTTATTGCGTCCGGACGGAAGCCGTGCGGAGGATGGCGAGCAAGGACAGATCGTGATCCACACAACAAATGGCAAGCCTATCGGGTTATTCAAGGAATATTACCGGGACGCAGAACGTACCCGGGAAGCTTGGCACGATGGCCTGTATTACACGGGAGACGTGGCTTGGCGTGACGAGGATGGTTACTTATGGTTCGTTGGCCGCGCGGACGACGTGATCAAGAGTTCAGGCTATCGTATCGGGCCGTTCGAGGTGGAAAGTGCCTTGATGACTCACCCTGCGGTAGTGGAATGTGCTATCACCGGTGTCCCCGACGAGATCCGCGGACAGGTAGTAAAGGCCACGATCGTATTGGCGAAGGATTATAAGGATAAAGCGGGTGATGCCTTGGTCAAAGAATTGCAAAATCACGTGAAACGTGTCACCGCTCCTTACAAATATCCCCGTGTTGTCGAATTCGTGGACGAACTGCCGAAAACAATCAGCGGAAAGATCCGACGGGTAGAGATCCGGGATAAAGATAATAAATAATAAATCATAACTTTCTTGAAAAGGATCGCTGTAAAAATAGGAAGCAATGTCCTGACCCGCAAGGATGGGACGCTAGATATCACCCGCATGTCCGCGTTGGTTGACCAAGTAGCGGACTTGCACCGGCAAGGTATGGAGATCGTCTTGATCTCCTCCGGTGCCGTGGCTTCTGGACGAAGCGAGATAAAGGCCGGCAAAAAGCTGGATCCCGTATCAGCCCGGCAACTGTATTCGGCGGTAGGACAGGCCAAGTTGATCAACCGGTATTACGAGTTATTCCGGGAGCATGGCATGACTTGCGGGCAAGTGCTTACTACAAAAGAGAATTTCGGGAGTCGTACGCATTACCTGAACCAGAAGCATTGCATGGAGGTAATGCTTGAAAACAAGGTGATCCCCATCGTAAATGAGAATGATACGATATCCGTAACCGAGTTGATGTTCACGGATAATGATGAGTTATCCGGCTTGATCGCTACGATGATGGGAATGGATGCCTTGGTGATTCTCAGTAATATAGACGGGATTTACAATGGAAATCCGTCGGACCCGGATAGTTCCGTGATCCGGGAAATCGAATGTGGGAAAACAGATTTGTCGGAATATGTACAGACTAGCAAATCATCCTTTGGACGGGGAGGTATGTTGACGAAATGTCATATCGCCCAAAAAGTGGCGGACGAAGGTATTGCGGTTATCATCGCCAACGGCAAAAAGGATAATATCCTTCCGATGTTATTGGCGGTGGATAGCGACACGGTCTGCACCCGTTTCATTCCGGCCTCGAAACCCGTCAGCAGCGTAAAGAAATGGATCGCCCACTCCGAGGGTTTCGCCAAAGGGGAAATACATATCAATAAAGGAGCCGAGGAGGCATTGACCGCCCCGAAAGCGACTAGCGTATTATTGGTTGGAGTAACCCGCATCGAGGGTGATTTCGAAAAAGATGATATCGTAAAGATAATGAATGAGGAAGGCGTGCAAATCGGCGTAGGCTGTACCGCCTATGACAGCGAGGAAGCACGTAAGCAAATAGGGCAACGGGATTTAAAACCGCTTATACATTATGATTATCTATATCTGGATTAAAAAGTATGAATGTAAAAGATATGCTGCGACAGGCATCGGATGCGGCTAAACAATTGATAACGCTATCGGATCAAACGATTATCGGGATCTTAAAGGAGACAGCGCAGGTTCTACGGACTCATACGGAGGAGGTACTCGCCGCGAATCGCCAAGATCTGGAACGTATGGACCCAGCGAACCCGAAATACGACCGGCTGAAATTAACAGAGGAAAGGCTACAAGGTATCGCCGCCGATATGGAGAATGTATCGACATTACCTTCTCCATTAAATAAGGTCTTGAGTGAGACTATCCGCCCGAACGGAATGGTTATCCGAAAAGTAACCGTGCCTTTCGGGGTGATCGGCGTGATCTATGAGGCTCGTCCGAATGTTACCTTCGATGTTTTTTCCTTATGTTTCCGAAGCGGTAATGTTTGCGTACTAAAGGGTGGATCGGATGCGGACTTCTCTAACCGAGCCTTGGTACGCATCATCCATTCTGTATTGGAGCGTCAGGGTATAAATCCGGCTGTATGCACTTTACTACCTCCGGATCGAGAGGCTACGGCGGAATTACTGGGAGCGGTCGGCTTGGTTGACTTAATCATTCCTCGTGGAAGCAGTTCCTTGATTCACTTTGTCCGGGAACATGCGAAAGTTCCGGTGATCGAGACTGGCGCTGGTATCTGTCATACCTATTTTGATCGCTCCGGAGATAAAGGCAAGGGACGTGAGATCGTAAATAACGCAAAGACACGGAGGGTCAGCGTATGTAATGCCTTGGATTGCTTAATCATCCACCGAGAACGTCTATCTGATCTTCCGTATATCTGTGAAAAGCTTCCGGACAGCAACGTAATCATTTATGCGGACGAACCGGCTTATGCCGCTCTATCCGAACATTATCCGGAGACGCTTTTACAACAGGCTAACGAAAACAGTTTCGGTACCGAGTTCCTCGATTACAAAATGAGTATCCGTACCGTATCCTCTTTAGACGAGGTTCTATCACATATCGCCCGCTACAGTTCAAAACATAGCGAAAGCATAATCAGCGAAGATCCGGAAACTATCCGGCGCTTCCAGCAATTGGTAGATGCCGCTTGCGTATACGCAAATGTATCTACCGCCTTTACTGATGGGGCCCAATTCGGATTCGGGGCGGAGATCGGAATCAGTACCCAAAAGCTACATGCCCGGGGACCGATGGCGCTTCCTGAATTAACGACTTATAAATACATCATAGAAGGAGACGGGCAGACGAGAATATAGGAACTCGCCTGTCTCTTTCTTCTTGAACAACACTTAAATCTAAACGAATAATGTCAACAGTAATAGATTCAAATATTTTCAACACTTTAGTTTCAAATACATTCTATTCCTGTCCTTTAGGAGGGGCTATCTATGATACGGAAGGAAATCTGATAGACTTGAATAAGGCGATGTTCGCTCATTTTTCCTTGGCGGATAAGCATGACTTTATTATAGAACATCTATTTAATAACATCGTACTAACCGATTCCTTGAAGTCATCTTTAAGAAAAGGTGACGCAATTATATGCGAAGAGCCCGTCACGTTTAAAGTAGAACCCATCTATACCGATGAACAGGGGCTTAGCGGGTATACGCTTTGGCTTACGCAGCAGGGAGAAAAAGAAACTGACAGGGAAAATAAACTATTGATGGGACAATTGAACGAGAGCCGGATATTGATGCGGCAAGCGTTGGAAGACGGTAAATTAGCCGCTTACTCATTCAGCTTCGACCGTTTCTCCACTTGCGACAAAAAGCATTGTAACCGCTGTTTTCAATTCTACGGCACGACCAATACTCTATTAGATAAAAACAGGTTTATATGCAGGGCTTTATCATCCGTACGTAAGCCCGAGGATAGTTTGGATTTCTTCTATCTGTTCAATAAAATCCGGGACGAGAAATTATCGTCTCACAACGTCACCTTCCACCTGAGGAATCAAGACGGGACTTATAAGATGTATGAAATATCGGGTAAAAGCATGGATATTGATGAAAGCGGCACCCCACATGTCATTATAGGTAGCATTATCGAAAAGGAAAACGACGAGCTAGCTATCGCGGATCATCAGAAATCCAAGGATCTTTCCCTATTGAAATCTACGTTTCTGGCAAATATGACGCACGAGATCCGGACTCCGCTAAATGCCATCGTCGGCTTCTCCGATATGTTAGGACTGGAAGATGATCCGGAAATGCGTGAACAGTATATTTCCATGATTAAAGAAAATAACACGGCTTTGCTCGAATTAATCAATGACACACTCGAGATGTCCAGAATCGAGTCCAATACGATCAATTGGTCATATGAGGATGTAAATCCGCTCGCTATCATGCACGATGTATACGAATACGCCTCTCCCCGCATATCCGAAAACGTACGGTTAATCTTGGATGATTCTCCAAACGTATCTCTTCACACGGATAAACATAAGCTTATGCTTATCTTGAAAAAACTACTTTCTAACGCCCTCCGATATACGGAGAAAGGAGAAATTCATTTCGGATACCAATCGTTGTATCCGGTCAGCGTGCAATTTTACGTGTCCGATACAGGCAACGGCATCCCGAAGGACAAACTAGGGCACATCTTCGAGCGATTCCTGCAATTGAACGAATTTGAACCGGGTACCGGATTGGGACTTTCAATCTGTAAAGGTCTGGTTACCGCCATGGGAGGTACCATTTGGGTGAACTCGGAGGAAGGGAAAGGTTCTACCTTCAGTTTCAAACTACCCATAACACCTCCGGATACGATCTCTTAAACAATTCCTTGGTCTTTCTAAAGGATAATTGACAAGTAGTCATTATCTTTGCCTTTAACAAAATATTATTGTAACAGATATGAGACATTTCACTTGCGTACAGGATTTAGGTGACTTGAAACAAGCGCTTAATGAAGCTTTCGAGATCAAGAAAGATCGTTTCCAGTTTAGTGAACTGGGAAAAAACAAGACGTTGTTGATGATATTTTTCAACTCAAGCCTACGTACCCGCTTAAGCACCCAAAAGGCTGCCATGAACTTAGGTATGAACACGATCGTTTTGGACGTTAACCAAGGTGCATGGAAGCTGGAAACAGAGCGAGGTGTTATCATGGATGGTGATAAACCGGAGCATTTGCTGGAAGCTGTTCCTGTAATGGGCTGTTACTGCGATGTGATCGGGGTCCGTTCTTTCGCACGCTTTGAGAATAAAGAAGATGATTATAACGAAAAGATATTGAGTCAGTTCATCGAGCATTCCGGCCGGCCGGTATTTAGCATGGAAGCGGCGACACGCCATCCGTTGCAAAGTTTCGCCGACTTGATCACGATAGAGGAATATAAGAAAACAGCTCGTCCGAAGGTAGTCATGACTTGGGCTCCTCATCCGAAATCATTGCCGCAAGCCGTTCCAAACAGCTTTGCCGAATGGATGAACGCTACAGATTATGAGTTTGTTATCACTCATCCGGAAGGTTATGAGCTTGATCCTAGATTCGTAGGCAACGCTAAAGTGGAATACGATCAGAAGAAGGCTTTTGAAGGAGCGGATTTCATTTACGCAAAGAACTGGTCCGCTTATAAAGATCCGAATTACGGACAAGTAATCAGCACTGATCGTAGCTGGACCGTAGACGCAGAGAAAATGGCGCTTACGAATAACGCTTATTTCATGCATTGCTTGCCGGTTCGCCGCAATATGATCGTTTCCGATGATGTGATAGAGAGCCCGCAAAGTATCGTAATCCCCGAGGCGGCAAACCGTGAGATCTCCGCACAAACCGTATTGAAAAAAATATTGATGGGATTATCTAATCTTTAGGATAGAGAGATAGTGTATTCTTTACGATGGGCATTCTTAGGTGTTTATAACAGGCATTCTTAACACCTTAGAATGCCCATTGTAAGCATCTAAGAATAGGCATCAAGGTTTTTCAATGTAAACGAGCCATCCCAACAATAAAAGAGTACTCCCCTACTCTTGTAGAAAAGTACTCTTTCTATGGCTGAAAACAAATCTATTAAGCCTCTCCTGTCGGACCTGCGAAGTCCTCAAAATTAGCTGTTTTGTTATTATTATTTCCTGCTTGAAGTTGCTCCCCAAATTTCTTGATATTGTCTTGCAAAGCGAATAACAAACGTTGAGCGTTATCCGGAGTTAAGATTACGCGGCTTTTTACTTGTGCCTTAGGAGCTCCCGGAACCACCCGGATGAAATCTAGGATAAATTCAGAGCTTGAATGAGATATAATAGCCAAATTGGCGTAAGTTCCTTGTGCCATCTCTTCAGATAACTCGATCTGAATCTCGTTATTGGCAGGTTTGTTGTTTTCCATACTTTCTTCTTTTAAATTTATGGTGATTAAAAATTGCGAAGACAAATATACATATTTATTCCGGGTTACAAAGGGGTTGAAGACTATAAATGCAAAAACGACTACCTTCTCAGGCAGTCGTTTTCTAGTTGTGTTTTTAATTCTCAATTCTTTAGACCAATGTAAAAATACCTTTTGTGTTTGATATAATTGGTTTTGGCGTTTTAGTTAAGGTTTGTTTTGTCTAAGTGCTAATCTCTTTCACTTGAACTTTACAAAAGTAAGGGCTTTAGCAAAGACCACCAAATACTATATGTGCAATAAATAATACTATATCATCAACACTTGACACAAATCAATGTAAACATGCTTTAAATCATGTTTTAAATTATAAACCTCGAACGGGAATATTTCTCCCTGTACTCTGTAGGGGTACTCCCCCTACGCCGTTTGAATACCCGGTTGAAATTCGATAGATTATTAAAACCGCACCTGTAACATATTTCAGAAATACTGTCACTTGTATCGGTCAAACGGCATACCGCCTCGGCTACCCGGATCTCATTCAAGTTATCGATAAATGTCTTTCCCGTCCACTTCTTCAAGAAACGCATCAATGAGGCATCGCTCATATTTGTTAACTTAGCCACTTCCGACAAGGTGATACGTTTTTGATAATTTTCGTGTAAATATAACATGATACTATCTAAACGATCGGTATCGTTATTATTATAGTTCTTTACCGTGTTCACGGCATTCAACCGACGGGCTGCTTTATCCAAAGATAGAATCTTAAGAATCTCGACCAAACGCAACAGGTTCTTGAAAGAATCCGGCTTGTTATCGTTCGACAACATTCTTAATTTATCTTGAATGCCAAGTATCATTTCCCGGCTGAAAACAAGACCACTGGAAGCGTTATCAAACATATCCTTCATGGTCTTGAAATGCCGTCTATTGATCAAGCTATCAAATAACGATTTATGAAATTGTATCGTTATCTCAAAGATCCCATTACACGGACACTTATGGTTCGAGTAAGCATGCTTCGTTCCTCCCGCGATCAACACCAAATCC
The DNA here is from genome assembly GCF_002257605.1 of Parabacteroides sp. CT06. Taxonomy (GTDB): domain Bacteria; phylum Bacteroidota; class Bacteroidia; order Bacteroidales; family Tannerellaceae; genus Parabacteroides; species Parabacteroides distasonis. The sequence goes on from NZ_CP022754.1 coordinate 3,934,654, forward strand.
AGATCATCGATTTCCTCGACCGAATCGCCAACTATCCGAATAGCGCCAGCGGCATTCTCCAGATAGTTCAACTCAAACTCCATGTGTACATGTAACGGAAAATTAAACCCCGATTTCGGGCGTTGCATGACCAAGAAGCAATCTTCTGATGAAAGCGGGGTAGTTTCCTTCAATACGTCTACTTTCCCCATACACACAAAGCTTTTTTATTCGAGTATCAACGTACTGATTACCGGGCAATGGTCGGATGGGAACAGGTTATTCAACGTTTCAGTCAATACACCATGACGCAATACCTTGATATTCCCTTTCACGAAGATATAATCAATCCATTCACGCTTGTCGTAAGGGATCTTTCCAAAATCATGGAATGTCCATTCCGGGCCGTAAATAAACCCTGCGATCGTGCGGGAATGAGTCAAATGACGAGGATCACTCGGATTAGTCAATACTTGTATCGGCTCATCAGAAGGCACGGCATTGAAATCGCCAGTCACGATTATAGGCAAATTCTCGGATAATTTCTTCGCTTGCTCCAGCACCAATGAAGCTCCTTCATGACGAGCCACTTTCCCCATATGATCCAAGTGCGTATTCAAGAAGAAGAATTTCTTTCCCGTATTCTTATCTTTCAAGATCGCCCAAGTAGCTACGCGCTCGCATGCGGCGTCCCAACCTTTCTTACCAATGGCATTTATATCTTCGGCTAACCAGAAATTACCGCTTTTCTCAACGGAGAAACGATCCTTACGATAGAAAATCGGAGCGTACTCCCCTTTCGTCTTGCCATCCTCACGACCAACACCCACATAAGCGTATTCCGGTAAACGATTAAGCAAATCATTCAGCTGATTATTCAAGACCTCTTGCGCACCGAACACATCCGCCTCATAGAATTTCACTAAATCAGCAGCGAAATCTCTTCTGAATTTCCATTGATTATCCTTATCACCCGAATTATCGTAACGGATGTTATAAGACATTACATTCATTTTCTCATCGTTGTTTTTAGCGAATAAGCAACCAGTGGCAAATAAAGCCACCATTAAACAAAGTAAAATTCTCTTCATGATATTGATTATTATATGTTTCTTATATGTCTCAGTATTTATCTATGGTCTTTGTTACCTCGCAAAAATAAAGTTTATCCATTTATTAAGCAAATAAGGAAGAACAAAAAAGGCCGACAGATTGCTCTGCCGGCCTTTCTTTATAGTTTATTAAACGTTCCTATTCTTCATCATCTTTGTCCATGGCATTGAAATCAACCACGTTCTTGCGATTAGCGAAGATACGATCGAACTCATCCTTTGCGCCTACGATCAGCTTATCAAACTCACGCTGACCGGTACCGGCAGGAATCAAGTGACCACAGATAACGTTCTCTTTCAAACCTTCCAAACGATCTACCTTCCCGTTGATAGCAGCCTCGTTCAATACTTTCGTCGTCTCTTGGAAAGATGCGGCGGACATAAAGCTGTTCGTCTGCAAAGCGGCACGTGTGATACCTTGAAGGATCTGGTTGGCTGTAGCCGGAATAGCGTCACGTACCTCGACCAACTTAAGATCACGGCGTTTCAACATACTATTCTCATCTCTCAACTTACGTGCAGTCACGATCTGTCCGGCCTGCAATGTCTGAGAATCTCCCGGATCGGTAACAACTTTCTTGCCCCAGATACGATCGTTCTCGTCCATTACCTCCAACTTATCAACAATCTGCTGCTCCAAGAAGCGAGTATCTCCCGGATCAACCACCTCTACCTTACGCATCATCTGACGAACGATAACCTCGAAGTGCTTATCGTTGATCTTCACACCCTGTAGACGGTATACATCCTGAACCTCATTCACGATATATTCCTGTACAGCCGTCGGACCTTTGATCGCCAAGATATCCGAAGGAGTGGTAGCACCGTCTGATAGCGGCATACCCGCACGGATATAGTCGTTCTCCTGAACCAATAATTGTTTAGACAGAGGAACCATATATTTCTTAACCTCACCCAACTTAGACGTTACGGTGATCTCGCGGTTACCACGTTTGATCTTACCGAATCCTACCTCTCCGTCGATCTCAGATACGACAGCAGGGTTAGACGGGTTACGAGCCTCGAACAACTCGGTTACACGAGGAAGACCACCGGTGATATCACCGGCCTTACCTACGGCACGAGGGATCTTAACCAAAACCTCACCAGCTTTCACTACATCACCATTGTCTTTCACGACGTGAGCGCCCAACGGCAAAGAGTAGTTCTTCAAGTAATTACCATTCTCATCCACGATATGAGCGGCCGGAGCCTTCGTCTTATCCTTAGACTCGATGATGATCTTCTCCTTCAAACCGGTAGTCTCATCACTCTCAACCTTGTAAGTCACGTTCTCTACCAAACTCTCGAACTCGATCTTACCGGAAACCTCTGACACGATTACGGCATTGAACGGGTCCCACTCGATGATCACGTCACCCTTCTTAATTGAGTCACCGTTGTTGAAGAACAACTTAGAACCATAAGGTATATTATGAGTCAACAACACAATCTTCGTGTTCGGATCAACAATGCGCATTTCAGCCAAACGGCTTACTACTACCAAATGTTTCTTTCCGCTCACCTCGTCTACCGCCTCAACAGCACGAAGCTCGTCGATCTCTAAAATACCATCATATTTAGATGTAATACTATTCTCTGTAGCGATGTTGGATGCGATACCACCGACGTGGAATGTACGCAACGTCAACTGTGTACCCGGCTCACCGATAGACTGTGCGGCGATTACACCGACAACCTCACCCTTCTGAACCATGCGGTTCGTAGCCAAGTTACGTCCATAGCACTTAGCGCAGACACCCTTCTTAGACTCACAAGTCAATACGGAACGAATCTCGACGCTCTCGATCGGAGAGTCTTGGATTGCCTTAGCGGCATCCTCACGGATTTCCTCACCGGAACGAACGATAACCTCGCCCGTAATCGGATGGATCACATCGTGAACAGATACACGACCTAAGATTCTCTCATACAAGGAAGCGATCACCTCCTCGTTATTCTTCAATTCCGTACAAACCAAGCCACGCAATGTACCACAGTCTTCCTCGTTTACGATCACGTCGTGAGAGACGTCAACCAAACGACGAGTCAAGTAACCGGCGTCGGCAGTCTTCAAAGCGGTATCGGCCAAACCTTTACGAGCACCGTGAGTAGAGATAAAGTACTCCAACACGGACAAACCTTCCTTAAAGTTAGAAAGGATCGGGTTCTCGATAATCTGACCACCTTCTGCACCACTCTTCTGCGGTTTCGCCATCAAACCACGCATACCGGACAACTGACGAATCTGCTCCTTCGAACCACGGGCACCGGAATCCATCATCATATAGATTGAGTTGAATCCATCGTTATCCGCCGTCAATTGCTTAATCAAGATATTAGACAAGTTACTATTAACGTGTGTCCAAGTATCGATAATCTGGTTATAACGCTCGTTGTTGGTAATGAAACCCATATTATAGTTAGCCATGATCTGCTCAACCTCATCGTATCCCTTCTGAACCAACTCATCCTTTTCAGGCGGGATCAGAACGTCCGCTAAGTTGAAGGACAAACCACCCTTGAATGCCATATAGTAACCCAAGTTCTTGATATCGTCCAAGAACTGAGCGGTACGAGCCACACCACAAGCCTTGATTACCCGACCGATGATGTCGCGAAGAGACTTCTTGCCCAACACCTCGTTTACATAACCAATCTCTTTCGGAACGAACTCGTTTACCATCAAACGTCCAACGGAAGTCTCAACCATCGTCTTCACCAAGTTGCCGTTCTCATCCAAATCCTCCACGTAAACATGGATCGGAGCATGGATATCCAACTTCTTCTCATTGTAAGCGATCGTAGCCTCTTCCGGACCATAGAAAGTCAAACCTTCGCCTTGTGTACCCTTGCGCAACTTGGTAATATAATACAAACCAAGCACCATATCCTGAGAAGGTACGGTAATAGGAGCACCATTCGCTGGGTTCAAGATATTGTGTGAAGCCAACATCAACATTTGAGCTTCCAAAACAGCCTCATTACCTAACGGCAAGTGAACAGCCATCTGGTCACCGTCGAAGTCGGCGTTGAATGCCGTACATGCCAACGGGTGCAACTGGATAGCCTTACCCTCGATCAATTTCGGCTGGAACGCTTGGATACCCAAACGGTGCAATGTCGGGGCACGGTTCAATAATACCGGGTGACCTTTCATTACGTACTCCAAAATATCCCAAACAACCGGTTCCTTACGGTCAACGATCTTCTTGGCAGATTTCACCGTCTTCACGATACCGCGTTCGATCAATTTACGGATAACGAAAGGCTTATAAAGCTCGGCAGCCATATTCTTCGGCAAACCGCACTCGTGCATCTTTAATTCCGGACCTACGACAATAACCGAACGAGCGGAGTAGTCAACACGCTTACCCAACAAGTTCTGACGGAAACGACCTTGTTTACCTTTCAAACTGTCGGACAAGGACTTCAACGGACGATTGGCGTCTGTCTTAACAGCGCTCGATTTACGAGAGTTGTCAAACAAAGAGTCCACGGCCTCCTGAAGCATACGTTTCTCATTACGTAAGATCACTTCCGGAGCCTTAATATCGATCAATCGTTTCAAACGGTTATTACGGATAATAACACGACGATATAAATCATTCAAGTCAGAAGTAGCGAAACGGCCACCGTCCAACGGAACCAACGGACGCAGTTCGGGAGGGATCACCGGGATCACCTTCATGATCATCCATTCCGGTTTGTTACGACCTCTGGACGCACGAAAAGACTCAACCACCTGAAGGCGTTTCAAGGCCTCGTTCTTTCTCTGTTGAGATGTGTCCGTGTTCGCACGGTGACGCAACTCATAAGAAAGAGAATCCAAGTCCAAGCGAGCCAACAGATCATAAACAGCCTCAGCGCCGATCTTAGCGATGAACTTATTCGGATCCGTATCCTCTAGCAATTGATTTTCTCTTGGAAGGCTATCCAAAATATCCAGATATTCCTCCTCAGATAATAGGTCTAACTCACCGACCGTGTCTACGCAACCCGGCTGGATCACGACGTAGCGTTCGTAATAGATGATGGAATCCAGTTTCTTGGTAGGAAGACCTAGCAAGTAACCGATTTTATTAGGCAAAGAACGGAAATACCAAATATGGGCAACAGGAACCACCAAATGGATGTGTCCCATACGTTCACGACGAACTTTCTTTTCCGTAACTTCCACTCCACAACGATCGCAGACAATACCTTTGTAACGGATACGCTTGTACTTACCGCAATGGCACTCATAGTCCTTGATCGGACCAAAGATACGCTCACAGAACAAACCGTCACGCTCAGGCTTATACGTACGATAGTTAATTGTTTCCGGTTTCAAAACCTCACCGCTGGAGTTCTCTAGGATCTCCTCAGGGGATGCCAGACCGATGGTTATTTTTGAAAAGTTACTCTTTATCTTGTTTTCTTTTCTAAAGGCCATATTATTTATTTATAAAGAGTTATCAATAGATAAAGTAGACGGGCCGTAGCCCACCTACTTCTTTATTGTTATTGAATTAATCCAGAGTGAAACTCAAACCAAGTCCTCTCAACTCGTGCAATAATACATTCAGAGATTCAGGGATACCCGGCTGTGGCATCGGATCACCCTTCACGATCGCCTCATAAGCCTTCGAACGTCCTACAACGTCATCAGACTTAATCGTAAGAATTTCCTGAAGAACATGAGCGGCACCGAAGGCTTCCAGTGCCCAAACCTCCATCTCTCCGAAACGCTGACCACCGAACTGTGCCTTACCACCTAACGGCTGTTGCGTAATCAAAGAGTACGGACCGATTGAACGGGCATGCATCTTATCGTCAACCATGTGGCCCAACTTCAAGAAGTAAGTCACACCCACCGTAGCAGGTTGGTCGAAACGCTCACCAGTACCACCATCATACAAGTAAGACTTACCGTAGCGAGGAATACCAGCTTTGTCTGTCCATTCGTTCAAATCATCCAAAGTCGCACCATCGAAGATCGGAGTAGCGAACTTAACGTCCAACTCACGTCCGGCCCAACCCAACACGGCCTCGAAAATCTGTCCCAAGTTCATACGAGAAGGCACACCCAGCGGGTTCAAGCAGATATCCACCGGAGTACCGTCTTCCAAGAACGGCATATCCTCCTGACGAACGATCTTTGATACGATACCCTTGTTACCGTGGCGACCGGCCATCTTATCACCTACCTGAATCTTACGTTTCTTGGCGATATAAACCTTAGCCATCTGTACGATACCTGTCGGCAGCTCATCACCGATCGTCAAGTCGAACTTCTTACGTCTCAACTCAGCGTCAAGCTCCTTGTACTTCTTCAAATAATTCAAGATAACCTGCTTGATCAACTCATTCTTCTGAGCGTCTGCCGTCCACTTGCTTACTTGGATGGAGTTATAATCCAATTCTTCCAGAGATTTGCGGGTAAACTTAGCACCCTTAGCGATAATCTCCGTATTCATATAGTCTTTAACACCTTGAGAAACCTTGCCGTTTGTAAGCACTAACAACTTATCAACTAACAAAGTCTTCAAGCTAGCCATCTTTTCTTCGTATTCCTCGTCCAACTTCGGCAAGATCGCCTTATCAGTCAATCTGGATTTACGTTTCTTGACAGCCTTCGAGAACAAAGCGGTCTCGATAACCACACCGCGCAAAGACGGAGTAGCCTTCAAGGAAGCATCCTTCACATCACCCGCCTTATCACCGAAGATAGCACGCAACAACTTTTCCTCCGGAGATGGATCAGACTCACCTTTCGGAGTGATCTTACCGATCAAGATATCACCCGGCTCGATGCGAGCACCTACACGAACGATACCTCTCTCATCCAAATCCTTGGTAGCCTCTTCGCTGACGTTAGGGATATCGGAAGTCAATTCCTCCATACCACGCTTCGTCTCACGTACCTCAAGGATGTATTCGTCAACGTGGACAGACGTAAAGAAGTCCTCACGAACCATACGCTCGTTCAACACGATAGCATCCTCATAGTTATAACCCTTCCAAGGCATGTAAGCCACCTTCACGTTACGTCCCAAAGCAAGCTCGCCTTTCTGGGTTGAGTAACCCTCGGTAAGGATATCGCCGGCTTTCACACGTTGTCCGCGATGACAGGTCGGTTTCAAATCGACTGTCGTACTTTGGTTGGTCTTACGCCATTTCGGGATATTATATGTCTTAACCGCATCCTCGAAGCTAACGAATTCCTCGTCCTCCGTGCGGTCATATTTAATCTTGATACAAGTAGCATCAACGAACACAACCTCGCCCTCACGCTCAGCCATAATCTGAGTACGAGAGTCACGAGCAACCTGCGCCTCGATACCGGTACCAACGATCGGAGCGTCCGTACGCAACAAAGGAACCGCCTGACGCATCATGTTAGATCCCATCAACGCACGGTTAGCGTCATCATGTTCCAAGAACGGGATCAGTGAAGCCGCGATAGAAGCTATCTGCTGCGGAGCCACGTCCATCAAGTCAATCTCAGAAGGAGGGACAACAGGGAAGTCAGCCTCGAAACGAGCCTTCACCTTATCGCGGATAAACTTACCGTTATCATCCAATGGAGCGTTACCTTGAGCGATTGTCAACTCTTCCTCTTCCTCCGCCGTGTAGTATTGCAAGCCTTCCTCAGAGAAGTCGACCTTTCCATCTGCCACCTTACGGTACGGAGTCGAGATGAAACCAAGATCGTTGATCTTAGCGTATACACATAAAGAAGAGATCAAACCAATGTTCGGACCTTCCGGGGTCTCAATCGGACAAAGACGACCATAGTGCGTATAGTGAACGTCACGAACCTCGAATCCGGCACGCTCTCTAGACAAACCTCCCGGACCTAGGGCTGATAAACGACGCTTGTGCGTGATCTCCGCCAACGGGTTCGTCTGGTCCATGAACTGAGACAAGGCATTCGTTCCGAAGAAAGAGTTAACCACGGAAGAAATCGTCTTCGCGTTGATCAAATCAATCGGAGTAAACACCTCATTATCGCGAACGTTCATACGTTCACGAACTGTACGTGACATACGAGCCAAACCAATACCGAACTGGTTATACAATTGCTCGCCAACCGTACGTACACGACGGTTGCTTAAGTGGTCGATATCATCCACGATAGCCTTCGAGTTGATCAACTCGATCAGGTACTTGATGATCTCGATAATATCTTCTTTAGTCAAGACCTTAACATCAGCGCTTGTAGTAAGGCCTAACTTCTTGTTGATCCTGTAACGTCCCACCTCACCCAGATCATAACGTTTCTCTGAGAAGAACAGGTTCGTGATAACCTCGCGTGCGCTAGCCTCATCAGCCGGTTCCGCATTTCTCAACTGTCTGTAGATATACAACACAGCTTCCTTCTCGGAGTTACTCGGGTCTTTCTGGAGCGTATTATATATGATAGCATAGTCGGACAGATTCTGGTCCTCACGATGCAACAAAATATTTTGCGTGCCTGAATCCAAGATAGCCTCGATATTGTCACTATCCAATACAGACTCACGGTCGATGATTACATCGTTACGTTCAATAGAAACCACCTCACCGGTATCCTCATCTACGAAATCCTCCACCCAAGTCTTCAAAACACGAGCGGCCAGCTTACGTCCGATAAACTTCTTCAGGTTTGCTTTCGTTACCTTCACCTCTTCCGCAAGGTTGAAGATTTCAAGAATATCTCTATCGCTTTCAAAACCAATAGCTCTCAAAAGAGTAGTTACAGGCAATTTCTTTTTACGGTCGATGTAAGCGTACATCACATTGTTGATGTCCGTAGCGAACTCGATCCATGACCCCTTGAACGGGATAATACGTGCGGAGTACAACTTCGTTCCGTTTGCGTGCGTGCTTTGTCCGAAGAATACGCCCGGAGAACGGTGCAGCTGAGACACGACAACACGCTCGGCGCCGTTGATCACGAAAGTACCTCTGTCCGTCATATACGGGATCGGACCCAAGTATACATCTTGGATCACCGTATCGAAGTCCTCATGATCCGGGTCCGTACAGTACAGTTTTAACTTCGCTTTTAAAGGCACGCTATAGGTTAACCCGCGAGCGATACACTCATCGATACAGTAACGAGGCGGATCTATATAGTAATCTAAGAACTCCAACACAAAATTGTTACGGGTATCCGCAATCGGGAAATTCTCGGCAAATACCTTATACAATCCCTCCTTCTTTCTCTTTTCAGGAGGAGTGTCAAGTTGAAGAAAGTCTTGGAACGACTTCAATTGAACTTCGAGAAAGTCCGGATACGGGAACTGATTCTTTATCGAAGCAAAATTAACTCTTTGGTTTTCAGCTGTTGAAGACATCTAGTAAGGAATTTATTGAACTTATTGAAATTATAGACACAAAAAGGTTAAGAGTCTTCGTAGTCGGAGACTCTTAACCAAATCACCTGGAAACCAGGTTATAAATACTATTTAAGCTCAACTTCAGCTCCAGCCTCTTCCAACTGTTTCTTCAATGCCTCAGCATCAGCTTTAGCGATACCTTCCTTAATTGCACTAGGAGCGCTATCTACCATATCCTTAGCCTCTTTCAAGCCAAGACCTGTTAATTCTTTAACTAACTTAACGATAGCTAATTTATTAGCACCAGCTGCTTTCAATACAACATCGAAAGAAGTCTTCTCTTCTGCAGCGGCAGCAGCACCACCAGCAGCAGGACCAGCAACAGCAACAGCTGCAGCAGCAGGTTCGATACCGTACTCTTCTTTAAGGATAGTAGCTAATTCGCTAACTTCTTTAACGGTCAAGTTTACTAATTGTTCTGCAAAAGCTTTCAAATCTGCCATTTTTGTATGATTTAAATGATTATTTATCTGTGTAATGTTTTAATGAAAAATTATCTTTCTTCCAAAGTCTTCAACAGACCATGGATAGTTTGTCCTGATGACTGAAGAGCAGAGATAACGTTCTTCGCCGGAGATTCCAACAATGCGATAACATCGGCAATAAGTTCGTTTTTGCTCTTGATATTTACTAATGCCTCAAGATTCTCAGCACCTACATAGAAGCTTTCTTGTACGTAAGCAGCCTTCAAAGCCGGTTTAGCGACTACACCTTTTTTAGCGTCCTTAGTAAAATCCTTAATCAGGCGAGCGGGAGCATTAGCGACTTGTGAGAACATCACAGCCGTATTGCCTTTCAAAGCTACGTTAAGATCAGAGAAGTCACCTTCAATGTTCTCCAACGCTTTCTTAAGCAAGTTATTCTTTACAACGACTAACTTAACCTCACGCTTGAAACACTCTCTTCTCAATTTGCTGGTTTTCTCAGCGTCCAACGCCTCGATATCTGTCAAATAGAAATTAGGATATTCCTTTAATGTTTCAGTTAATTGACCTATAACAGTTCCTTTATCTTCCTTTCTCATTGTTCAATTGTTTTTTAGTTTTCTTCAACTGATTTGGGGTCAATTTTAATACCCGCACTCATAGTACTAGAAAGATAAATACTCTTTATATACGCACCTTTAGCCGCAGTAGGTTTCAACTTGATCAAAGTTGAAATAAACTCCTTAGCATTGTCACGAATCTGTTCCGGAGTGAAAGACACCTTACCAACAGATGTGTGAACGATACCGCTCTTATCTACCTTAAAGTCGATCTTACCTTGCTTAACCTCCTTCACCGCATTTCCGATCTCATTGGTAACCGTACCACTCTTTGGGTTAGGCATCAAACCACGAGGGCCTAATACGCGACCAAGAGCACCGATCTTACCCATGATAGAAGGCATAGTGATGATAACATCAATGTCAGTCCAACCGCCTTTAATCTTATTAATATACTCATCCAATCCAACATAGTCAGCTCCAGCGGCAGTAGCTTCAGCTTCCTTGTCCGGAGTACATAATGCGAGAACCCTAACCTGCTTACCAGTTCCGTGAGGCAATGAAACCACGCCTCTCACCATTTGATTGGCCTTACGGGGGTCAACACCTAAACGGACATCAACATCTACGGATGCGTCAAACTTAGTTGTAGTAATTTCCTTCACTAAAGCTGAAGCTTCTTTCAATGTATATGCTTTCCCAGCTTCAATCTTGCCCAAAGCCAACTTTTGATTCTTTGTAAGTTTACTCATCTCAATTGAAGTTTATTAATTATTACCCGGGAATGTCCCTTTAACAGTGATACCCATACTTCTGGCTGTTCCCGCAACCATTCTCATGGCCGACTCGACAGTAAAGCAGTTTAGATCGACTAATTTGTCTTCAGCGATAGCTTTCACCTGATCCCATGTGATCTCAGCGATCTTAGCACGGTTAGGTTGAGCGGAACCGCTCTTCTTCTTAGTAGCTTCCAACAACTGGATTGCCACAGGAGGAGTTTTAACGACAAAGTCGAAAGACTTATCGGCATAGTAAGTAATTACAACAGGTAATATCTTACCAGCCTTGTCTTGGGTCTTGGCATTAAATTGCTTGCAAAACTCCATAATGTTAATACCCTTAGAACCCAAAGCAGGTCCTACTGGGGGAGAAGGGTTTGCTGCTCCTCCTTTAATCTGCAATTTGATTTGTCCAGCAACTTCTTTAGCCATTGTTTCTAAAATTTTTTAGATATATAACATCAATAACAGAAAGGTAGCACTTTTCGTAACCAGAGTACTATTCTTTCTCAACTTGCATATAACCCAACTCAAGGGGAGTCTTGCGTCCGAAGACCTTAACCATCACCTTAAGTTTCTTTTTCTCGGCGTTGACCTCTTCGATTATACCCGTGAAACCGCTGAACGGTCCAAAAGTAATCTTCACACTCTCGCCAACATAGAACTGGATATCCAGATCCTCTTGTTGTTCCTGCAACTCGTCAACCGTACCTAAGATACGATTCACTTCCGCAGGACGTAATGGCACGGGGGTATCAGAACCACCCAAGAAACCAATCACATTCGGAATGTTCCGCAATCGATGAGCAACCTCACCGACCAAAGCAGCCTCGACCAGCACATAACCCGGCAAGTAAGCCCTTTCTTTCATGACCTTCTTACCGTTTCGTACCGTAAAGGTTTTCTCAGTCGGAATCAAGACTTGAGATACATATTCTCCCAGATCCGTATTCTTCAGCTCAGCCTCTAGATATTCCCGTACCTTGTTCTCCTTGCCACTGATGGCACGCAGAACATAAAATTTCTTTTGGATATCAGACATACCTTAACTGATTAGAAAATTTGGTTGTAGAAGAAACGCATAACAGCCTCGAAGGCCCCGTCAACAACAAAGATCAATGCGGCGATGATAAGGGAAGCAAACATAACAACAACCGCACTATTGGAAAGCTCTGCTCTCGTAGGCCAAGAAACTTTATAAACAAGTTCGTTATAAGATTCCTTAATATAAGTAATTATCTTTTTCATCGAATCTATAGATTTTAGCACGGAAGGAGAGGCTCGAACTCCCGACACCTGGTTTTGGAGACCAGTGCTCTACCAACTGAGCTACTTCCGTAGAAATAGCCAGCCCTTAAAAAGACTGGCTATAACATTATCTAATGCTTGAATTAGTTCTCTAATTCTGTGATCTGGCCTGCACCTACTGTACGTCCACCCTCGCGGATAGCGAAACGAAGACCTACGCTACATGCTACCGGATAGATCAACTCAACCTCGATCGTTACGTTATCACCCGGCATTACCATTTCAGTTCCTTCCGGCAAAGTGATCTCACCAGTTACATCCAATGTACGGATATAGAACTGAGGACGATATTTGTTGTGGAACGGAGTGTGACGACCACCTTCCTCTTTCTTCAAGATATAAACCTCAGCCTTGAACTTAGAATGCTCTTTAACCTGACCCGGGTGGCAGATTACCATACCACGCTTGATCTCATTCTTATCGATACCGCGAAGCAACAAACCAACGTTATCACCAGCCTCACCTTGATCCAATAACTTACGGAACATCTCAACACCTGTAACAACAGATTTCTTACCAGCAGCGCCAAGACCGATGATCTGAACTTCCTCACCAACCTTAACAATACCTGTCTCGATACGACCTGTAGCAACAGTACCACGACCCGTGATTGAGAATACGTCCTCAACCGGCATCAAGAACGGCTTGTCGATTTCGCGCGGAGGCAGAGGAATCCAAGTATCACAAGCTTCCATCAACTCCATTACTTTATCTTCCCATTGAGCATCACCGTTCAATGCACCAAGAGCAGAACCACGGATGATCGGAGTGTTGTCACCGTCGAATTGATAGAATGAAAGCAACTCTCTCATCTCCATCTCAACCAATTCCAACATTTCCTCGTCGTCAACCATGTCACACTTGTTCATGAATACAACCAATCTCGGAACGTTTACCTGACGAGCCAAAAGGATGTGCTCGCGAGTTTGAGGCATAGGACCATCAGTAGCAGCAACTACGATGATAGCACCGTCCATCTGAGCAGCACCAGTTACCATGTTCTTTACGTAGTCGGCGTGACCCGGACAGTCTACGTGAGCATAGTGACGGTTTGCAGTCTGATACTCTACGTGAGAAGTGTTGATTGTGATACCTCTCTCTTTTTCTTCAGGAGCGTTGTCGATAGAATCGAATGAACGCAACTCTGAAAGACCTTTCTTTGCCAATACTGTTGTGATAGCAGCTGTCAAAGTTGTTTTACCGTGGTCAACGTGACCAATCGTACCAATGTTCACATGTGGTTTCGATCTGTCAAATTTCTCTTTTGCCATAACTTAATTGTTCTTTATTTGATTAATGATCATGTTCAATTTTCAATTGAGCCGGTGCCGAGACTTGAACTCGGGACCTCTTCCTTACCAAGGAAGTGCTCTACCGCTGAGCTACACAGGCAACTTATAAGAGCGGAAGACGGGGCTCAAACCCGCGACCCTCAGCTTGGAAGGCTAATGCTCTATCAACTGAGCTACTTCCGCAAGACCGAATGAACCAACCGATTCTCTCCTTTGTTTCATTCGTGTGGGCAGTGATGGATTCGAACCACCGAAGGCGAAAGCCAGCTGAGTTACAGTCAGCCCCATTTGGCCACTCTGGTAACTGCCCATTCCAATACATTCTTTTGAGCCTCTTGTCGGATTCGAACCAACGACCCCGAGATTACAAATCACGTGCTCTGGCCAACTGAGCTAAAGAGGCGATACTTCTAAAAGCAGCCGTTTCGTCACCACGGCGAAACGGCTGCAAATTTAGATATTATTTCTTACATACCAAATTTATCTACCGTTTTTTTTTATTTGGCTCTGATTTTTTCTTTGAATTTAACCAGTTGCTTCTCCAAAGCCTCAACACAATCGTCTATCGCCCCTTCGAAAGTATCGTTTATTTTATCAGCGAAACATTCCCCGTTCTTCACGGACAACATTATACTGGCCTGCTTGTTCTTCACCGTCTCAGGCTTAACCACCTTCAATGTAACCTCTGCCAATATAATACCATCGAAGTATTGCTCCAATTTAGAAACTTTCTTCTGAATAAACGCCTCCAACTGTGCAGTTGCGTCGAAATGAATTGCTTGAATTCTAACGTCCATAATAACCTCCTTCTTTTTTTGCTCTTGGATGAGCATGATACACTTTTTTTAATTCCTCAAAGGTTGTATGCGTGTAAACACTGGTAGACGCTAAACTGCTATGACCTAATAAATCTTTCACAGCGTTCAGCTCGGCTCCGTTGTTTAACATACTCGTTGCAAATGAATGTCGTAACACGTGTGGACTTCGTTTCGCCAGCATGGGTATCTCCGACAATTGCTTTTTTACTATATTATAAACAATCCCCGTCGACAACTGATTCCCGTTCTTTCGAACAAAAAACCATTCACCGGCTGCCTCAACCTCACGATCACGGACTTCCGTGTATGCAAGCATTAAGTTTTTTAAACCCTCCGCAAAAGGAATCAACCGCTGCTTGTTCCGCTTTCCGGTTACCTTGACCTGCATCGCCTCATAATCCACATCCACGTTTCGTATGCCGATTAACTCTGAGCGGCGCATCCCGGTATCGTATAGCATCTCAATGACCAACCGATTCCTCACACCTTCAAAATCCTCATCAAATCCGTCCCCGTCCAACAACGCCTCCAACTCGCTATCCTTAATAAAATAAGGCAAGGGTTTCTTCGTTTTCGGACCGCTCACCAATCTCAACGGATTCGCGGAGACAATGCCCCGTTTCATGAGAAACTTAAAAAAAGATTTCAAAGAACTTAATTTCCGGTTTACCGATACGGGAGAGAGCTTCTCGTCCATCAAACTGACGATCCAGCTTCTCACGAAATCCGAGTCGATTTCCCCGGGGTTGAATACACCTTCTCGATGCTCTCTTACATACCTCTGGAATTGGTCCAAATCTTTCGAATAGGCACCAATCGTATAATTGGAATAGTTCCGCTCATACCGGAGATAGTTTAGAAAGTCATCGATCAGCATATTCTCGTTGCATCAACATTCATGCAACGAAAATAGGAATAAGAATTCAATAAAACAAGCCCGGAAGCTATAATTATTCTTCTACTTGTTGCAAATGCTGTACGTAGATAGCACGCATAGTCTGCTTTCTCTTCGTAACAGACGGTTTCTCGAAAGCCTGACGGCCTCTCAATTCCTTGACTACACCTGTTTTCTCGAACTTTCTCTTGAATTTCTTAAGCGCCTTCTCGATGTTTTCGCCTTCTTTTAATGGAACTACGATCATAATTTAAATTGTTATATTGTTTAATTATTTATATCCTCAAATTGAGCGGCAAAATTACTGATTGTTTCGGGATTAGCAAAACTTTCAGCGATTATTTTTATAAAAGATGCCTTTCTCCGTAATTATAGCCGTGATTAGCTCGTGGGGAGTAATGTCGAAGGCGGGGTTATAGACTTTCACGTCTTTCGGGGCCATACGCCTTGAATACCACATCTCGGTGACCTCATCGGGGTTACGTTCCTCTATTACAATGGAATCGCCGTCCGGGCACGAGCCATCGATGGTGGATGTCGGGCCTAATACATAGAAGGGGATCTTGTAATGCCGGGCCAAGATAGCCACTCCAGACGTGCCGATCTTATTCGCCACGTCGCCATTGGCAGCTACACGGTCGCAACCTACGACCACGGCATGCACCCAGCCTTTCCGCATGACGACGGAGGCCATATTATCGCAAATCAGCGTCACGTCCACGCCGGCCCTGCTTAGCTCATAGGCCGTGAGCCGGGCGCCTTGCAACAAAGGACGGGTCTCGTCGGCGAAGACCTTGAAACCATAACCTCTCTCCTGCCCCAGATAAATCGGCGCCAAAGCGGTGCCATACTCCGAGACCGCCAGATGTCCGGCGTTGCAATGCGTAAGGATTCCCATCCCGGGACGGAGTAGCTCCAGACAGTTCTCGCCGATCTGCCGGCAAGCGGCGGCGTCTTCCTCCCGGATCGCGATCGCTTCCTTATATAATAGCTCTTTCCATTCCGGGACAGACAAGGTTGGATGAGCGACCAATACCCGCTCCATCCGGTTCAGCGCCGCCACCAGATTCACCGCTGTCGGACGGGAACCGGCCAGATACTCCTTGATCTTCCGAAACTCATTCACGAAAACGGATTTCTCCGCCGTATCGATCCGACGGGCGCAGACATAGATACCATAAGCGGCCGCTACCCCGATAGCAGGTGCTCCACGTACCTTTAATTTATAGATAGCGTCCCATATCTCCTCGGCAGTGGTAAGGGTCAGATACGCTTCCTTACCCGGCAGCAGAGTTTGGTCCAAAATGATCACACCGTCCGCTTGCTCGTTGAAACGCACGGTCTTTAAATCAGATAGAGTTTGTATCATTCGATATGAATATATTAATAGTTCACGGGACCCAGCGTAGCTTCTATCGCCACCCCTGCGGCGGTAACCGCTATCGCTCCTACGACAAGGCCTACCGTAGCCCCATGAGTCTCTTTCACGTAAAAGAAATCGCCGGATTGCTGCTGTCCCTCATCGAAATACTGGGGAGCCACGTCGCCGACCTTGATCAATTTCGCCAGATAGAAGTTCCGCTCAAAAGAGGAATGCTTCAAGGGCTTCCCATTAGTCCCTCCGGCGAACAACGTCAGGTAGCTACGGAATCTCAGCGGAGAATCTTCTTCTGTAAAATCCTTCACTCGGATATTTACGGTTGTGTTTGCTTTCGTTGTCATTTGTTCCTTTACATACTCTTCTTTCGGGATCTCGTTAAACGGGAAGTTGGCTAATTGCAAAGGCGTATTGACTAATTTGGAATGCGGCGGGATAAACTCAACGCCCTTTGGCAAACTCACATCACCGGAGAAGGAACCTTCCGAGTAGCTCCACCCGCTGCTGCTCCTATCGCTCCAATGAAAGGAGCTACCGGATGCCACGCTAGAGCTCTCGCCTCTCACCGAGGCCACTTTCGGGTCGTAGGTGGTAGCCACGTCATCGATAATCAGCGCCGACCGCCCCCAATCCACATACAAGGGTTCATCCAATTTATTATAAATGGTAATAGTAACCGGGGCGTTCTCTCCCCAGAAACGATAAGAGATACGTACCGTATCGTTTTCCTGCACAAAATCACCTCTCTCATTCTTCTCCCCGACGGGGTCATTCGAGTTCAACATCGAATAATAATAAGAAGAACATGCGCTCAAGCCGAGAAGCAGAGCCGCAAAGACAAAAAGATAAAGCAGATTCCTCATGGCACTTCTTATTTGTTTCTACAAAGCTAGCAAATTATTCCTTGATATCTATTGGGTGCCTTATCTTTAACTTGATTTAAAGGGATCGGTTCACAAGGTTGTGGACCACAAGGCTGTGAGCCCATATACATTTATCATAACCTTTAGCTCTTTTATCCGGAATCCTTACCCTTTTCTCTTTTATATATTGTACCTTTGAAGCTGAAGTATTCATTATCCACCATCTGTTAGATGATCATCTAACGAATGGTGGATGATCTTCCAACAGTTGGTGCATGATCATACAACGGCTGTTGGAAGATGAATTCTTCTTGAAGAAACCGCTAAGCTCGCCTATAGAAACGAGTAAGCGATCTAGAAGAATCGGACAAAAGATCTATAACCATTTAAACACAGCACAGATGTCAGCAAATTACAAGTTAGTCAGAAATCCCAACCCGAATCCAGAGGAATCCGGGAAGTCATTACCCCTACATCCTCGTTTGGTCTCTTGCGGGACGATACATACGGGTGAGTTCATCAATAGAGCGAAGTCCCGGTCTTCTTTCTCGCCCGCGGATATGAAAGGGATCTTGCAACTTTTCCAAGACATGATGGTAGACTTCCTCATGTACGGTTACAACGTGGAGCTAGAGGGGATCGGTACTTTCAGCGTCTCCCTGAAAAGCCGGCCCGTGATGGAAAAGAATGAGATCCGGGCGGAATCCATCCATTTCAAGGACGTGAAGTTCAGATCGTCCAAGGAACTAAGAGACCGGCTGAAAACCATGCCGGTGTTTCGTGACGAGTACACGATTAGCGATCCCGCGTATCCCTCCGCCAAGGAATGCGAGCAAGAGGTATTCCGTTATCTGGAGACGAACCCTTTTATTCACCAGAAGAAATATATGTCGCTCTGCGGATGCTCCAGAAGCAAGGCTTCCCTCGACCTGCGAAGGATGGTAGAGGAAGGGAAACTGCGATGGGAAAAGCTAGGCACCTCGCATCTATATTATAAGGTAGAAGAGCCAGCCTCCGGCGAGACAAATCCAAAATAATTCATTAACTTTGCGAGTATTAATGTTGACTAAAATAAAATGCGATGAAAACAAACATTCCTGAACGTATCGCCGCCCTACGGGAGGCTATGAAGCAACAGAAGGTTGACGCTTACATCATACCCAGTTCCGACCCGCACCTAAGCGAGTATCCGGCCGATCGCTGGAAATCGAGAGAATGGATATCCGGCTTCACCGGCTCGGCGGGAACGATCGTGGTCACCGCGGACAAGGCGGGCTTATGGACCGATTCCCGGTATTTCCTGCAAGCGGCCAGCCAACTGGAAGGTTCCGGTATCGAACTCTATAAGTTGGCGCTTCCGGAGACACCGTCTATCACGGAATTCCTCTTGCATGAGTTACACACCGGACAGGCCGTAGGGCTGGACGGGCAAACCTATAGCGCCGCCGAAGCGAGTGCCTTGGCAAATAAACTAAGCCGTAAAGAAATCAAGCTGGATACCTCGGCCGACCTGATCGAGGGTATCTGGAAGGACCGTCCCGCCGTTCCCGGAAACCCGATATTCGAGATGCCGGAAGCATTAAGCGGAGCCTCCGTGCACGAGAAACTAGACCTAATCAATAACCAGTTGCGGAGCGAGGGCGCCGATTGCTTGATCCTCGCCGCCTTGGACGAGATCGCGTGGACATTCAATATCCGGGGTACGGACGTGACCTATAACCCGGTCGTAGTCAGCTACGCCTTCGTATCGGAGGATGAGAGCGTGCTTTTCATCAAGCCAGAGAAGCTGACTGCCGAGATCACCGAGCATTTGAAGAAAGAAGGGGTTACGCTGGCCGAATACTCCATGATCCAGAGGTATCTATCCCGCCTACCGGAAAACAGCCGGGTATTCGTGGATATGAACAAGACGAACGTCTCCTTATACGACGCGATCCCGGGAAGCTGTACGATCGTGGAAGGGATCTCCCCCGCCAACCACTTGAAGAGCATCAAGAACGAGACCGAGATCAAGGGCTTCCAAAACGCCGTGGTAAAAGATGGTGTCGCCTTGACAAAATTCTATATCTGGCTGGAGAAACAAATGGCGGAAGGAGCCCAAGTTACAGAGATCAGCGCCGCCGAGAAGCTGACCGCCTTACGTGCGGAACAACCGCAATACATCATGGATAGCTTCGGCACGATCTGCGGCTACGCCGAGCATGGAGCGATCGTTCATTACTCCGCTACGACGGAGACGGATGCGACCTTGAAACCGGAAGGATTACTTTTGATCGATTCCGGCGCGCAATATCTGGACGGTACGACGGATATCACCCGCACGATCGCCCTTGGAGAGCCGACGGAGCAGATGAAAAAGGATTTCACCCGTGTATTGAAAGGTACGATCAGCTTGGCGAAAAGCAAGTTTCCCGCTGGAACACGAGGCTCTCAGATCGATATCCTTGCCCGTAAGGCGCTATGGGATTCCGGCATTAATTACTTGCACGGAACCGGTCACGGTATCGGCCATTGCCTAAACGTACACGAAGGCCCCCAAAGCATCCGCATGGAGGAGAACCCGGTGACCTTGAAGCCCGGAATGGTGATCAGCGACGAGCCGGCCATGTATCGTACCGGCGAATACGGTATCCGTACGGAGAACATGATCTTGGTACGTGAGGACAGCGAAACGGAATTCGGGAAATTCCTAGGATTCGATACGCTGACGCTTTGTTTCATCGACACGAGCTTGATTATCATCCCCATGCTCTCTGTCCGTGAGCACGCTTGGCTGAACAAGTACCACCAAATGGTCTACGACAAGATCAGCCCGTTCTTGAACGAGGAGGAGAAAGCTTGGCTGAAAGAGAAAACAACAGAAATTTAAACAACTAAAAATGGCATTAATTAAATCCGTTCGTGGCTTTACCCCGAAGATCGGTAAAGACACTTTTTTAGCAGACAACGCCACGATTATAGGTGACGTAGAGATCGGTGAAGGTTGCAGTATCTGGTTTGGCACCGTGCTTCGCGGCGACGTGAACTCGATTCGCATCGGCAACGGCGTAAACGTACAGGATGGTTCCGTCCTTCACACCTTATATGAGAAATCGACGATCGAGATCGGCGATGATGTATCCATCGGCCATAACGTAACGATCCACGGGGCGAAGATTTGCAATGGCGCCTTGATCGGAATGGGCTCCGTGGTATTGGATCACGCCGTAGTAGGCGAGGGAGCGATCATCGCCGCAGGTTCCGTAGTATTAAGCAAGACGATCGTCGAGCCGGGCAGCATCTACGCCGGAGTTCCCGCTAAGTTCGTCAAGAAGGTAGATCCCGAGCAAGCGAAGGAGATCAACCAAAAGATAGCCAAGAACTATCATATGTATTCTTCTTGGTATAAAGAATAATAGCATGTATTTGATTATTTGAATTATAAACCATATATTTGTATCTGTAAAGTAACAACCAAAGGGTTACATGAAAAATGATTCAAATAATAGGGTTCCAGCCAATAAACACTATTTGTCCCGAAGAGTGGGATGGATAGTGTTTATTTTTATGCTGGGAATAGGCGGATATCTGGCGTTACCCTCCAATTATTATCTACGTAGGGCCCTTATCCATTTGTTACCCAAGATCAATCAATATCCGATTTTCGAGAACCGGGTCGTAAAAGCAGGTTCGCCCCGCCCTTGGGAACTATCGGAAGCTTACAATACGAAAAGTATTCCAGAGCGTTATCTTCCCCGGTTTGAGGAACTGGGTACGGTTGCCTATGTAATCATCCAAGACAATCGACTGCTATTCGAGCAATATTGGGAAGATTATTCCCCGGAATCGCATAGCAATTCCTTCTCGATGGCGAAAAGCATCGTCTCGTTAGCGATCGGCTGCGCTATCGACGATGGATTTATCCGGGATGTCGATCAACCGGTAAGCGACTTTTTCCCGGAATTCAAGGGATACGACGGAAAGGCCCTAACGCTTCGCCATTTGCTGACCATGAGCGCCGGCGTGGATTTCGACGAGGCTTACAGCTCTCCTTTCTCTCCTACCACCCAGTTGTATTATGGCGATGACCTACAGGAAATTGCCTTCGGGATGAAAGAGATCGACGAGCCCGGCGTAAACTTTATCTACCAAAGCGGCGTGACACAACTGCTGGGCTTTATCGTGGAGAAGGCTACCGGGGAGAAACTCAGCGATTATGTATCCCGCAAACTATGGACTCCGATGCACGCCGAGGAAAGCGCCCTTTGGAGCCTCGACCGGAAGGACGGCATGGAAAAAGCCTATTGCTGTTTCAACAGTAACGCCCGTGATTTCGCCCGCTTCGGACAATTATTACTCAACAACGGCCAATGGGATGACCGGCAATTGATCTCTCCCGCTTATTTGGCGGAAGCGACAAGCCCCGATACCCGTCTTGTCTATAAGGATCTCGGCAAACCCAACCATTGTTACGGATTCCAATACTGGATTCTCGATTACAAAGGGATGAAGATCCCTTATATGAGAGGAATCTTGGGGCAATACGTCTTCACGCTCCCGGAAAAGAACGCCGTGATCGTAAGACTCGGGCACAAACGCAGCGATACTTATACCGCCGACCAACATTATCCGGACGATATAAATACATGGTTGGACGCGGCGATGGACTTACTTCAATAAGAATCTATTTATCAAACGATCTAAAAATAAACGCACATGAGAAAAACGATTTTAACGACAGCGCCATTGGTGGCACTCCTATTGCTTTCTTGCGCACAGAAACCCAGTACGCAAAAGCCGGACATCACGTATATGCCGCAACCACCGTTCAATCCGCCGACGTATGTTTGCTACAAGGCCCCCGCTCCTATCAAGATCGACGGAAAGCTTTCTCCCGGGGAATGGGACGCGATACCTTGGACCAACGACTTCGTAGATATCGAAGGCGACAAACGCCCGGCCCCTCACTTCCAGACCCGGGCCAAGATGACTTACGATGATAACGGAATGTACTTCGCCGTCCTTATGGAGGAGCCGCACGTATGGGCGACCATCACGGAACACGACGCCGTGATCTTCCATGACAACGACTTCGAGATCTTCCTGAATCCTACGAACGACACCCATAATTATCTGGAGTACGAGGTGAACGCCTTGGGTACGGAATGGGACTTGTTCTTAACCCGCCCCTATCGGGATAATCCGCAAGTATTGAATAACTGGGAGTTTGCCGGAATGAAATCCGCTGTTTATGTGGACGGTACGCTGAATAACCCGAAAGACACGGATAAATCATGGAGCGTAGAGGTATTCATTCCTTGGACTTCCGTATTCCAAATGGACAGAGGTAAAGAAAAGCCGGAAATCGGCGAGCAGATCCGTGTGAACTTCTCTCGTGTGGAATGGACAACGGACGTGAAAGACGGTAAATACGTGAAAGTCCCTATCCAAGGAGAGGATAAGATTCGCGAGTACAACTGGGTATGGGCGCCTACCGGGGTAATCAATATCCATATGCCCGAATACTGGGGTTATGTTCAAATATCGGATAAGATTGCGGGAGAAGGTGAGACTCCTTTCGTAAAACATCCTTCGGAAGAGACGAAATGGATCTTGCGTAATTTATATTACCGTCAGAATGAGTTCGCCGCAACCTTCGGACATTATGCCGATAACATCAACGACTTGAAAGCAAACGAGCTATGCCCGCAAGAGATCGCCAATCAACTGGAAATACATACGACACCTTCCATGTATGAGATATCGCTACCCGCACCAGACGGTACGGTATGGAATATCCGGCAAGACGGTCTGGTATGGCCTAAAAAGAAATAACACAATTTATTAATCAACTAAAATATCATGAAGCAAAAGAATTTATGGATAGCGGCCTTGGCTTTAGGCATCACGCTATCGGCTCACGGACAACAAAGCGGTGGAGGCATCTCACCCACGATGTTGCAGCAAATCAAACAGTCTTATCAAGGAACGCCGACCGATAAGGCGATCCGTAATGCGATCACCAATAACGACATCAACAAGCTTGCCGTTAATGGGGAGAGCAAGAACAATTTGGATACTTACTTCTCCAATAAGGTAGAGAGCAAAGGGATCTCCAACCAACGTTCCTCGGGCCGTTGCTGGCTTTTCACGGGATTGAACGTGTTCCGTGCGCAGGCCATCGCCAAATATGACATGGGAGACTTTCAATTCTCCCAGAATTATTCTTTCTTCTGGGATCAATTGGAGAAAGCGAACCTTTTCTTACAGGGCATCATCGATACTCGTCTGAAACCGATGGACGACAAGATGGTGGAATGGCTGTTCAAGAACCCGATCGGAGACGGAGGGCAGTTCACGGGTGTCTCCGATATCTTGACCAAGTATGGCGTGGTTCCCGCCGAGGTCATGGTAGAGACCAACAGTAGCAACAGTACCGGACGCATGAGCAACCTGATCGGATTAAAGCTGAAAGAATACGGCTTGCAACTTCGTGACCTGTCTACGACCAAAGGCACGACCGTAGCGGATCTGGAGAAAAAGAAAACAGAGATGCTAGGTACGATTTACCGTATGCTCGTATTGAACTTGGGAGAGCCGCCTACGAAATTCACGTGGACTCGCAAAGACGCTAAAGGGAATCCGGTAGAGACGAAGGAATATACGCCTCAGTCCTTCTTCCAAGAATATATCGGGGACGATTTGAAAAACAACTATGTCATGTTGATGAACGATCCGAGCCGCGATTATTATAAGTTGTATGAGATCGATTACGACCGCCACGCTTACGATGGCAAGAACTGGACTTACGTAAACCTTCCGATCGAGGATATCAAACAAATGGCTATCGCTTCCATCAAGGACAGTACCATGATGTATTTCTCTTGCGACGTGGGCAAGTTCTTCGATCGTGACAGAGGCATTCTGGATGTAAACTTCTACGATTACGGTTCACTGATGGGTACGACTTTCGGCATGGATAAGAAACAACGTATCCAGACATTCGCCAGCGGTTCCTCACACGCCATGACCTTGATGGCTGTTGATCTCGACGCGAATGGAAAGCCGAAGAAATGGATGGTTGAGAATAGTTGGGGCCCCGGAGCGAACGCCGGCCACCTCATCATGACAGACCAATGGTTTAATGAGTATATGTTCCGTCTGGTAGTCAACAAGAAGTACATCACGGATCAAGTAAAAGAGATCTTGAAACAAACACCGACTCGCCTTCCCGCTTGGGACCCGATGTTCGCTGAAGAGGATTAAAATAAAACACGGATGAGATAGACAACGCGAATTGTTCAATTACCAATCCGTACATCTATCTCATCCGTATTCCATTGCTATATCAAAAGAGTCTGGGCATACAATCACTCGAATAGCAAACCCGGCTTTATCTATTAACGGATATGGATTTGTCGCAAGATTTGATCCGTCGCTCCTACACTGTTTTTCACAAAATCACCGGCAGCTTGCCCGGAGGTTTCCAAGGCTGTCGGGTCGGTCAATAACTCGTCCATCTTCGTTCGGAAAGAGGAATCGTCTGTGATGGAGAAACCACCACCTACGGCGATCAGATCCTTCGCCTCCTTAAACTTATGGTATCTCGGGCCGAATAAGACCGGCATCCCATAAACGGCGGCTTCCAACGTGTTGTGGATACCCGCTCCGAAACCACCACCGATATAAGCGATCTGTCCATAGCGATAAATGGAAGATAAGAGTCCGAAACTGTCGATGATCAAGCAATCCTTATCGGCCAGATCATCCTCATGCGCCTCCGATAGACGGACGGACGGACGTTTTAGCATCGCCTCGATAGAAAGGAGATGTTCCCGGTGAATCTCATGCGGGGCGATAATCAACTTCATCTCCGGATGCTCATGGAAATAAGGGATAAAGATCGCCTCGTCTTGAGGCCATGAACTGCCGGCCACCATCACGATCGGCCTCTTACCTTCCTTGCTTTCCAAGAAACGTTCGATAAACGGAAGCTCACGAGCTTGCTTCCGGACATCCAACACCCGATCAAAACGGGTATCGCCGGTCACCGTCACATTCGTGATGCCGAACTCGTTCAAGAGTTTCATCGAACGCTCGTCCTGAACAAAAAGATGATTAAAATAAGATAGCATCTTCCGG
This sequence comes from Parabacteroides sp. CT06, assembly GCF_002257605.1. Classification (GTDB taxonomy): domain Bacteria; phylum Bacteroidota; class Bacteroidia; order Bacteroidales; family Tannerellaceae; genus Parabacteroides; species Parabacteroides distasonis. Next base: position 3,960,550 of record NZ_CP022754.1, read on the forward strand.
TACGGCTTTCCGAACCATTGGAAAAATAGCTGGTCGGGGCGAAATATAGCGGAAATGATATAAACCGGTATTCCCCGCTTCCGCAACTCACGCAAATAGTTCCCCCAAAACTCGTACTTGATAAATATGGCGATCGCCGGATTCGCCAGATTCAGGAACTTCTTCACCCGGAAAGGCGTATCAAAAGGAAGGTAGCAGATCACGTCCGCTCCCTTGTAATTCTTCCGTACCTCATAGCCAGATGGAGAAAAGAAAGTCAGCAGCACCTTATACTCCGGATGTTCCGCCTTGATCTTCTCGATCATAGGACGCCCTTGCTCGAACTCGCCCAGCGAGGAGGCATGGAACCAGATGTATTTAGCGTTCCGGTCGATCTTCTCACGAAGTATGGAATTTGTTTTCCATTGCCCGAATCGCATCAGTCTCGCCTTTTTATGGAAAGGCGAGATCAAAGCGACTACAAAAGCGTAGAGATGTATTGCTAAACTGTACATGATTATTTTAATATCTCGATAGCCCGTTGGATACGGCGGATAGACTCCTCTTTACCTAAAGCCTCGGTAATATCAAAGATGCCGGGGCCCTTGCCCTCGCCAACCAAGGCCAGACGGGCGGCGTTCATGATATTCCCCAAATGATATCCCTTGCTCTCGATCCAAGCCTTGCACTCGTTCTCGGTACCTTCTACGTCGAACGGCTCACGGGCACGCAGTTGCTCGATAAACTCCCCCAATTGAACAGCCGAATCTTCCTTCCAGCGTTTCTTGCGAGTCTTCTCATCGTACTCCGTCGGGGCGATAAAGAAGAAAGAGCAAAGATCCCATAACTCACTCACGAAATTGACACGGCCTTTCATCATGCCGACTACTTTCTCTACATAAGCATGGGTAGTCTGGATACCGTGGCTTTCCACGATCGGCAAGAATAGGTCAGCGATCTCCGTATTACTCTTCTCCAGCAAATAGTGGTGGTTAAACCATCTGCCTTTCTCATAATCAAACTTAGCGCCGCTCTTGCTGCAACGAGACAGGTCGAACAAACGGATCAAATCATCCATGCTCATCACCTCTTGGTCATTACCCGGGTTCCAGCCCAGCAAAGCGAGGAAGTTTACGACAGCCTCGGGGAAGTAGCCACTCTCACGATAGCCCGATGAAACATCACCCGTCTTCGGATCGTGCCATTCCAAGGGGAATACAGGGAAGCCCAGACGATCGCCGTCACGCTTGCTCAACTTACCGTTACCTTCCGGTTTCAACAGCAACGACAGATGGGCGAAACTAGGCATCGTATCTTCCCAACCGAAGAAACGATATAATAATACGTGAAGCGGCGCGCTCGGCAACCACTCCTCACCACGGATCACATGGGTAACCTCCATCAAATGGTCGTCAACGATATTCGCCAAGTGGTAAGTAGGCAATTGGTCGGCCGATTTATATAATACCTTATCATCCAAGATAGAGGAGTTGATAACGACCTCGCCACGGATCAAGTCGTTCACGTGGATATCCTCATTCGGCTCGATCTTGGCACGAACTACGTACTGATGACCTGACTCGATCAGGCTCTGAACCTCTTCCGGAGAAAGCGTCAACGAGTTGCGCATTTGCGAACGGGTAGAGGCGTCGTATTGGAAATTGGCGATCTCCTTCCGTTTCTCCTCCAACTCGGCAGGCGTATCGAACGCTATATAAGCATGGCCATCGTTCAGCAATTGATCGACATACTTCTTGTAGATCTCACGACGCTCGCTCTGGCGATACGGGCCGTAGTTGCCGCCGAAGCTCACGCCCTCGTCGAACTTGATACCTAGCCAAGTCAAGGCCTCGATGATATAGTCTTCCGCCCCGGGAACGAAGCGTTGGGAATCCGTATCCTCGATACGGAGAATCATATCACCGCCATTCTGTTTAGCGAATAAATAGTTGTATAAAGCCGTGCGGACACCTCCGATATGCAGCGCCCCCGTAGGACTAGGTGCGAAGCGTACTCTTACTTTTCTTTGAGTCATAATACTTACATTCTATAATAATGCGGCAAAAGTACGCCTTTTTTTCCGCTTAGTGAAGTTTTTTACGTATATTTCGGACGCAAAAAGGAATCTATATGAAACAGAAGAATTACAATATACCGACCGTGGTCTACTTCGTGGTGACCGCGTTACTTATCGCCTACTTCTTCCCTCGGGAGGGAAAATTCCGTTATCAGTTCTATGAGGGCAAGCCTTGGAGATATGGATTACTCACCGCCCCGAGCGATTTCCCGATCTACAAGACCGACGACGAGGTAAAAGCGGAGAAAGACAGCGTACTCCGTAAGTTCGAGCCTTATTACCGCATGAACCCCGACATCCAGAAGCAAGAGGTCGAGAAACTGCGTGCCAACTACAATAACGGCAATAACTTGCGAAGCAAAGTATCCCCCGCTTACATGCAGTATATAGAGAGCAGCCTGATCAACTTATACAAGAACGGTATCATCTCGTCGCAGGATCTGGACGAGCTACGGAAAGAGGAATACTCCCGTGTCAACCTCTTGGAGAACGCCGTCGCGCAGCCTCGCTACGTGAGCGACTTCTTCACCGTGCGCACCGCCTACGAGTTCATTATCAACAACTGCCCGCCGCGGCTGGACAAATCGATCCTGCAATCGTGTGACATCAATAACTACCTCACCGAGAACATATCCTATGCCGCCGACATGTCCGACAAGATCAAGGAGGATATGCTACAGAGCGTATCTATCGCTAACGGTATGGTACAAGCCGGAGAGCGTATCGTAGACCGGGGCGAGATCATCGACAACCATACCTACAACGTGCTCCGTTCCCTAAAGGCCATACACGAGGCCAAGACGGGGGGCACGCAGACACAAGGCATCATACTGGCCGGGCAATTCGTGCTCGTCTTCGGACTGATGTTCTGTTTCTGGCTCTACCTATGGTCTTTCCGCTTGAAGATATTCCATAACCGGAAGAACGTACTATTCTTGATCCTCTGCATATTCGTGAGCTGCATCCTTACGGAACTATGTGCTACCTACGCGTTATTCAACGTATATATATTGCCGTTCGCCATCGTACCGATCGTGGTACGTACCTTCTTCGACTCCCGGACGGCGCTTTTCACGCACCTTATCATCGTGCTGATCTGCTCGTTGATGGTACCTTTCCCGCATGAGTTCCTGTTGTTGCAAATCGTGGCGGGTATGGTAGTGACGTTCAGCTTGAAGGAGTTGAGCGAACGTTCGCAACTGATCCGTTGCGCCGTCTTCATCTTCATCTCCTACGCCGCCTGCTACCTCAGTCTCACGTTGTATCAAGAGGCGAACTTAAACAAGATCAACTGGATGATGATGCTTTATTTCGGTATCAACTTCATCCTGCTGATGTTCACCTACGTATTGGTATATATGTTGGAGAAGACGTTCGGATACGTGTCCAGCATCACGCTGGTGGAACTGTCCAACATCAACAACCCGATCTTGAAGAAGCTTAGCGAGACTTGCCCGGGCACGTTCCAGCACTCCTTGCAGGTATCCATCCTCGCTTCCGAGGCGGCCGCCAAGATCGGCGCCAACGCCCAACTGGTACGTACCGGCGCCCTTTATCACGACATCGGGAAGATGAGCAACCCCGTCTTCTTCACCGAGAACCAATCGAGCGTGAACCCGCATAACCAGTTATCGTTCGACCAAAGCGCGCAGATCATCATCAGCCACGTCACCGAGGGCGTGAAGATCGCCGAGAAGGCCCTGTTACCCAAGGCGGTTATCAGCTTCATCCGTACGCACCACGGACGTGGCAAGGCGAAGTATTTTTACAACTCTTTCAAGAACCAATACCCGGACAAGCCGATTAACGACGAGCTATTCACCTACCCCGGCCCGAATCCCTTCTCGAAGGAGACCGCCGTACTGATGATGGCCGATTCCGTGGAAGCCGCCTCCCGCAGCTTGAAGGAACATACCGAAGAGAGTATCAGCGCCTTGGTGAACAAGATCATCGACGGGCAGATCGCCGACGGCTTGCTAAAGAGCGCTCCCCTGACCTTCAAGGACGTGGAGACCATAAAGAGCGTATTCGTAGACAAACTGAAAACCATGTTCCATACCCGAATCAGCTATCCGGACTTGAAAAAACAATAGCGAACCAACATGAACGACCACCTACTCTACTTAGCCTCGACAGGGATCGTAGCCTTTACCTGCCTTCTGGTCAGCGGACTGCTGTTGTCGCTGAAGACCTTGCGGGAAAGCACGATCCCCAAGTACCGGACGGCCTGCAAGTATCTCGCCTTGGCCTCGGCATTGGTAGGCATAGGGCATATCTTCATCTTGTCTTCCGGCACGGACGAGCGAACCATCATGGAGTTGTTCTACTTCCCCATCCTGCTAATCAGCGCCTCGCAAGCGTTGCTGTTCACGTTCCTGCTCACCCTCTTATTCAGGGGAAAGAACGTGACCCGGAGGAATATCCTCCTCCACGCCATGCCTACGATCGCGCTTACCGTAGCCTACACGATCGCTTGTCTCTTCCGGGAGGATGTCCATACGTATCGTTTCGACGTATGGTGGGATAATATTGGGAACCCGCCCCTGCTGATACGTACGCTCACGTGCCTCGTATACCTTGTCCAGCTAGGGGGCTATACGCATTTTTTCTTCCGGGAGCGGGCGATCTATCTAGGTAACCTGAAACAGATACCCCAATCACCCGAGCGACTGGAATTGCGCTGGGTAACCCGTGCCTTCCTATGGGCGCTGGGTATCGGCATCGCCGCCGTGAGCCTCTGTTTCTTCCCGAATAATTACTATAACACGGCGGTCAACTTCGTGTTCGCCCTCTTCTACGCCTCGGTATCGATCCACTACGCCAACTACCATTACACGTACGACCAACTATACCTACGGCTCAACCTCGCCCCGCAAGCCGACGCCGATACCGATCCCAACCGGATGGACCTAGAGGATCTTATCGGCGGGTTGCTGGAAATCGAGGAGGACGAGTTGTTCCAGCAAGCGCAAAACTATATGGCCAGCTCCTCACCCTTCCTCAACCCGAATTTCAGCCGGCAAGACCTGGTACGTGCCCTCGGTACCAACGAGAAGTATCTCTCCACCTCCATCAAGGACAAGCTGAACATCACGCTCAAGGAATACATCGACCGCTACCGGGTGAACCACGCCCGTACCGAGCTGTTGATGCCGGGCGACAGCCGGAGCATGGAAGAGATCGCTGTCGGCGCGGGCTTCACCAGCTCCCGCACCTTCTCGCGTATCTTCCAGAAAATACTGGGAGTCACCCCCGCCCAATACCGGCGGCAGGCGCAATAATGAGCATTTTTCCGAGATCTGTCCTCTTTTTTCCCGGATTTGTCCTCTCATTCTTACCCCGAACCCCGTTCTTTGCTGGCAGTAATCACTTAATAAAGGAATACCATGGCAGAACAAATCATTCTCAACACAGACTTGTACGATAACCTGCTCACCGAGCGCAAGGGCGACTACACCGCCAAGCCGCACATCACCGGGACATTGTATAACACGGACATCGCCGCCCGCATCGTGGCCGCGCGTACCGAGTACCAACACGGCACGATCCTCAACATCCTCGACATGGCCGACAGCCATAAGGTGCAGGCCATCGCCGAGGGCAAGAGCGTGGTGGACGGCGTGGGCCAATACCTCGTCAACGTGCAGGGGGCCTTCGAGGGCGAGAAGGCGCAGTTCGAACCCGGGAAGCACGCCCTCGGCATCACCTACACCATGGGCAAGCTCTTGCGCGAGACCCTCAAGCTGGTGAAGGTGGTGGTGAACGGCGTGGCGGCCGTAGGTCCGGTGATCAATACCGTGACCGACTCCACCTCCAAGGCCATCAACGGGCAGCTCAGCTCCGGCGGAGCCCTCGTGCTGGGCGGCGTAAACCTGAAGATACAGGGTGATGATCCCTCCATCGGTGTCTACCTCACCCCCACCACCGAAGGGGCCGCGCCGATGAAGGCACCCGTGGTGATCGCCAACTCGCCCTCGCAGGTGATCGTGCAGATGCCGACGCTGGCCGACGGGCAGTACACCGTGAGCCTCACCACGCAATACAGCGGAAGCCGTAACGTAAAAGAGCCCCGCACCTACACCTTCCCCATCATCCTTATCGTAGGAGAAGGCGGTGGGGGCGACAGCGAGAGTCCGGACGAGATCTGAGGACAACGTTGTCCGGCATGTCCGGACAACGGCTGCCAAGCATCGAGGACAACGGCTGCCAAGCCTGCCGGACAGGGGCTACCGGACCTGCCGGAAAAAACAACCGATTTATAAACCCTATTATACACATAGAACATGAGAACATCATTACATGACATCCACCTACCGGCAAGGCGAATATTCGCCTTGCTGATCAGTGTCGCGACACTGATCGCCACCCTCCCGACAGCGGCCCGCGCGCAAGCGGAACCTCCCGGGGCACTCGACCTTGCCACCCTGCCGGGCACCCTGAACAATAACTGGTACATCAACCTCGCGTACCTAAACGGCACGTGGGTGTACAAAGTAGGGGCATCCGACACGCAGGCCCCGACCACCGGCACCCCCTTCAACGGTACCATCACCGGCACGATGCCCGAGGTAGGCCGGCAGTTCGTCATACACCCCTCCACCGATTCCGACAGCGTACTCACCTCCGCCGATCCCGACAGCGGCAACCCACCGGCGCTGACGCTGAAAGACGCCGTCATAACCTCAAGTTTCAACCAGCTCTTCTATATCAAGGCCGGCGCGGAACCGACCCTCCGGATCGAGGGGGAGAACCGGATCGAGATCATGAGCGACCTCATCTATAACTTAGGCACGCTCACCCTGACCGTAGCCGATGCGCAGGAGATAAGCCAAGGTATCCTAAACGGATCTCCCGCGGGCACGGGTACGCTCACGGTCTATGCCCAAGCGCCGCTCAGCATCGGCGCCATCTCCAACTTCCAGAATGCCCGGATGCATCTGGACGGAGAGATACATGTCATCAGTAAAACAGGTGGCTCAGCCTTTAAAAACGACAATACCTCGCCGGACGCGATCACGTTCGGGGATAACGCACGGATCCACCTGCAAGCGAACGCGCTCTGCACCTATGTAAGCGGCTTTATCGAACTGGATTTCGATACCGCCCCGACCGATGGCCGGACGCTGTCCGTCACCCCGGCAGGCGACGACGAGCCGGCGGCCACCTTCGCGACCGACGGGACCTGCTGGGGTTACGCCTTCCTCGCCGCGGCCGATACGCGGTATACCGCCTCCCTCGACGGCGAGCGGCTATATGCCGGCAGGCGTTACAGCGGGTCTTCCTATAAAGACGGAGACTACCCCTTCTTCCGGACAGACGGGGCATACTGCCGATACTCCGGCGCCACCGCCACCTGCCCCACCCCGCGGCCGCTCGACCTTTCCAAGGACTACGGCTACGGCAGCACCCGCACCGGCATCGACCTCTTCTTCGCCCCCGCGGACGGATGGTACTGCGACGAGAAGATGTTCGACGGGACGGTGACGACAAGCAACAGCTCATTCTACGGCATCACCATCCCCGCCACCATCCATGCCGAGGGCGAGGCTACGCTTACGCTGGACAAGGTAGATTTCCAGCCCCCGACGGGCACGGCCCTCACGGTAGCGAGCGGGACGGTGAGGCTCCAAAACAACACCCACAGCCCCCGCCTGTCCGGAACCCACGCGCTCCGGGTAGAGACGGGAGCCACCTGCCTCATCCCGACGCCCGCCGACCCGGATAACACCTTGGCGCTGACAGCCGCCGAGCAGGCCATCCACCCCGAAGGCGGCGGCACCGTGAAGGGCCTTGTCCAACTCACATGGCCGGAATCTCCGTCTGGCTACATCTACCTCAAACCGGCGGAACCGACGGAGAATCCGAATGGTCTGACCTTCAATCTTACAGGCATGAAGAGCATAGCCACGAACTACCCGCTCTCCTTCTACCTAGAGAATCAGTCGACGAGCTTGAAACAGGAAGGCTACCGCTCCGACGACCCGGAGCAAACCTACCTCAGCACCTTCCCCGCCGCCCATCCCGACGGGCTGACAAGCTACACGGGATTGCGCGAAGTCCCGCCCGTCTGGATCGTGATCGACAAGGAGACGGCCTTCGACGCGAGCATGCCGGGCCAATGGCTGCGCGTCACCGAGAAGGGTGTCCTTACGGTAGGGAAGACAGAAGAAAATGGAGTATTTCCACAGGTGAATGATCTCGAGCTGCTGGACGGCGGGCAGATCCGGTTCGCCGATGACGGCGTGCTAGGACTCGTAGCGGCCCGCTTCACCCACCTCTTCCCCAACCGCAACCAATGGCGGGCTACCACGCTAGCGTCCGATGCTGCCGACAAATTGGCCGGCGACGCGGGAACCCCCTGCTACGTGCGTACCGGATATCCCGACGCCACAGACCAGACTTGGCAGTCGGTGGATCCCGACAACCTGTCTATGCAGCTCGCCGCGGGTGACCCCGTGCTGATCGCCGGCGAAGGCCCGGAGACAGACACGCTGCGCCTCAATTACGGCAATACCTACCTCTTCAAGGACAGCCCCGACTCCCCCGTCGAGCCCACCAGCCCCGCCGAGCCGCTCAACACGGGCGTGTTCCTCTTCAAGGGTAATCAAGCCTCGTACAATGTGGAGATGCGCAATATCTACGTCCTCAGCGACGACGGCAGCCGCTTCGAGCTGAAGGACCGGGTTACCCTGCGACCCTTTGAGAGCTATGTCGTGGCCAACGCCGCCACCCAAGCCATGCTGAAGAGCCTCCGCCTGGACGGTATCGTCACGGGTACGGAGCTGGCCGAGATCCCGGCGGACAACAGCTTCTGCGCATGGGCCGCCGACGGACGTTTGCACCTTAGCGCCGACCATGCCGAGAAGGTGGCCGTATACCATGTCAGCGGGACCTTGAAATGCTATCTACCGCTCTTGCGCGGCGAGACGACGATCGCCCTTCCTTCCGGCATCTATCTCGTCCGCCAAGGCGGTACCGCAATCAAGGTCGTCCTGTAGAGCATACATTATATTATATACACTAAAACAGATACAAATATGAGAACATTCAGATATATCCTATCCTTGCTAGCCGCTACGCTCGCCCTGCTGGCGCAGCCGGCGATGGCGCAAGCCCCGGAGACGAGCACGAAGGCGCAACCTTCCGACCCAGTCTTCCCATACCTCCTCACCATCCAGCAACCCGCCGAGGGAGCGACGCTGGACGTAATGATCATGAACGCCGCCGGCACGTACACCGCCGTATCCTCCGGCCAGACCGTCTACAACGGGACCAAGGTAGACCTCTTCTTCGCCCCGCAGGAAGGCTACCGACTGACGGAAGGCTCCATCACCTACAACGGCAACGCTACGACCGCGGAGCCCCTAGCACCGAACGACAAGGGCTACACCGCACAGCGTAGCTTCACGATGCCCGCCCAGCCGGTGACGGTTACCGCCGAGGCCGAGCTTATCCGCTACACGATCACCTACGATCCGGCCGGCGGCACCCTCCCGCAGGGCAGCCCCACCCAATATACCATAGTATCGGACGATCTCACCCTCCCTACGCCGACGCACGCCAATACCTACCTCTCCTTCGAGGGCTGGAAAGACGCCGGCGGGAATACGGTAACGACCGTGGCGAAAGGCTCCACCGGCGATCTCTCCCTCACCGCCCAATGGAAAGAGAGCGAGCTGGTAGAGGCGGTAGGACGGCCGGCCGAGACCCGGATCGTCACCACCATCATGACCGCCGATGAGATACTGGCCGGTCTTGCCGCTACATGGCCCAAGCTCACCTTCACCACCGACAGGGGTGCCGCGATAGAGAGCCCGATCTCGTGGAAACTGAAAGACGGCGTAACCCTCGACCTCACGCCCGGCAAGAAGAACCCCTTCATCTGGACAGCCACACCGCTGCCCGACGGCGTGAAAGACAATGGGTACGTGATGTCCGGTACCACGCAGGTCTACCTCGAAGCTCCCCCTATCACACCGGAAGACAACGGCGAGATCACGATAACGGCCGAGAACAAGTTCCAGCAAGACGGTGGTACCGACAACTACTTCAACGGAGAGATCAACGGTGAGGAGGGCAAGACCATAAACAAACTCACCCTCACCCCTCCCGCCGATACCGATATGACAATAAAGCTCAACGGGATAACCTCCGCGACCACCCTCATCAACGGGACCGGGAAGACCAACCTCACCTTGAGCGGCACGAACAGTCTGGGTGCGGTCACGATCGAGCCCGGCAACGAATTGACGCTCACCCCCGGCGAGAATGCCGGCGACCTTGTCAACACCGCGGTCACCAACAAGGGCCATTTCACGGATCTTACCGCACGAGTGCCCACCGTGACACTCCCCGGCAACATCACCCTCGAACGGATAGACCCGGCGGCAAGTACCCCGATACCATCCACTGACAGCTACGCGGAGCTTAAGGCCGGCATAACCGCCCCCGAAGGCACCGCCATGGATTTGACGTATCTATGGCAGATTTTCAACGCACAGGCCGGCACATGGTCTACCGCCCCGGACGACTCGCAGCTGCGCAACGCCTCGAATACCTACAGGACGAGAACCGTAGGCCAGTATCGTTGCCTAGTTACCGCCACCGTAACCGGAGACGGCGGCACGACCACGACCACGACGTTCGCCACGGCCCCGGCTGCCGTAACGCCTTACGTTCCTCCCGTAACGCCCCCCACGCCACAGCCCACAACCTATACCGTAACCCTCCCCGCCTTGGTAGGAGCCTCCACCACCCCGGCAGCCGGAGCGCATACGGTTACCGAAGGCGACGGTTTCTCCTTCATCCTCACCTTGGACGCAGACTACGACCAGTCCGTCCCTGTAGTGACCGTGAACGGTAACGCCCTCATTCCCGACGCAAACGGCAAGTACACGATCACCGATATTTCCGCCAACCTGACCGTGGCGATCACCGGTATCGTGAGAAATACCACGACCGGTATCGAGCAAGTGGAAAACGCTACCTTGATCCGTGCCGAGAGCGGAGCCTTGCTGATCCGTACGCCAGTCTCCGTGACAGCGCAGGTGATCGCCCTCACCGGAAACGTAGTCCGCACGGTACGGCTTCCCGCCGGAGACAGTCGTGTAGATGGCTTGGCTAGCGATATCTATATCGTCCGCCTATCCAATGAGATAACGAAGAAAGTGATAATCCGATAGGCAAGGTTTCACGAGTGAGAGCGGCGATGACAGCCGCTCTCACAAAAAGAGGTTGCTAGAATGCCCATTGTTAGGTTCTTATAGTCGCAGTTATAAGCATCTTACAATGGGCATTCTAGTAACCTTACGATAGGCATCGTAATCAGGATAGGATAAAAGAGGTCGTTTTTAGCGTTCCAATAAGTCCAAGACCAGCCCGAAGCCTTCGGCGCCGCTATAATAAGGATCCGGGACGGGAATAGAATAAAGACAGTCACAAGAATAAACTACCGAAGCATTGTCTAACTGATTCTATTTCGTATATTTGCCATTGAAAACCAGAGACAAAAGAAGGATAAAGATATGACAGCATTAGAACTCAACGCAGAATTATTCCGCCAACTCAGTATCATCGCCGAAGATGAGACCTTGATGCGTAAAGCCGTAGAAGCCATCCGCCGTCTTGCGCAGCAAAAGGAAGCACAGACTGAAGAGACTGAATATATTAGTAAGGAAGAGGTACTGGAGGGAATAGATGCCGGACTGAAAGACATGATAGCCGGCAGAACACGGCCAGCGAATGAGTTATTAGAGGAGTTACGTCATGAATTATAGAATAAAAACAACCAAATCTTTCGATAAAGAAATCAAGCGGCTTGGTAAACACTACGCATCCATCGCAAATGACTATGCCGCACTCCTTGATGAACTGGCACAAAATCCCCGACTCGGTATCGACCTTGGAAGTGGTCTCCGCAAAATTCGTATGCAGATCACCTCCAAAGGAAAGGGTAAAAGTGGTGGCGCAAGGGTCATCACTTTTACTGTTATTGTATCGATGGAAGAAAGCGAAATTAATCTCCTTTATATCTATGATAAAGCGGATCGTCCCTCCATCAGCACACACGAAATAGAGAGACTGCTTCATAAAAACGGATTAAGGTAGCCTATCAGAGTAAACTCACAGGATACGATCCTTACAATATTCCAACAACCCGGCGCAAGCATCTTCCAATAGATCCAAGACCAACTCGAAACCTTCGGCACCGCTATAATAAGGATCCGGGACGTGATCGTACAACTTATTCCGGGAGAACTCAGTCATCTGATGGATCTTAGCGACGGATTCCAGATCGGGAGCCATCCGTTTCAAGTCCGTTATATTTTGGTCGTCCATGCCGATAATCAAATCGAAGTCATGAAAGTCCCACTGACGTACCGGACGGGAGATCGAATCCAACGAATATCCCCTACGGGCCGCATGCGCCCGCATCCGTGAATCCGCCCGGTCTCCCTCATGATACCCGGTGATCCCGGCGGAATCGATCTCGATCCGATCTCCCAATCCCGCATCCTTCACCAACTTCTTCATTACCGCCTCCGCTGACGGAGAGCGACATATATTCCCCAAGCACACAAACAACAACCGTACCTTCTCCTCCTTCATCACTAAGCTCCTTTCCATCAATTTTCAATTCTCAATTCTCCATTTTCAATTCTCAAGCCGGGTCTACATCATAATGAACCAGCAACTGCTTAAACGGCACATATCCCTGCATCTCCGTATGAATCCCCTCCAATATCTCACGAAGCGGAGCGATCCCGGCGGATATCTCGATCTTCAAGACGATCTTCTTGATATGAAGCGTCTGTACCCGGGTGATAGGCGGCGTAACCGGCCCCAACACCCGCTCACCTAAACGAGCACGAAGTTTCTCGGCGTATAAAGCAGACATTTCCTGCAAAGCCTCCTCATTCCGACTCCGAAGGATCAAGACGATCAAACGGTAGTAAGGCGGGTAACGGAACATACTACGCTCGCTCAATTGCAAGCTCACCATTTCCTTATAAGCAAAATGCTGCACCATACGGATCAAGGGATGCTCCGGCTGGGTAGTCTGCAAGATCACCGTACCCCGCTTATCCCGTCGTCCGGCACGTCCGCTAACCTGTACCATCAATTGATAAGCCCGCTCGTGCGCCCGGAAGTCTGGGAAATTCATCAGGCTATCGGCGCTCAAGATTCCGACCACGCTGACATTCCCGAAATCCAATCCCTTCGACAACATCTGGGTACCAATCAAGATTTGTGTCTTCCCCTTCTCGAAATCCGAGATGATCCGCTCGTAAGCCGTGCGGGTACGGGCCGTATCGAAATCCAGCCGCTCCACCTTCACCGCAGGGAATTGCCCAGCGATCTCCTCCTCTACCTTCTCTGTACCGAAACCTTGCATCTTGAACTCCGTCCCCTTACACTCGGGACATACCTGCGGCAAGCGGTAAGTATAACCGCAATAATGGCAAACCAGCTGATTATGCGCCTTGTGGTAGGTAAGGCTAACGTCGCAATTCACGCAATGAGGCACCCATCCGCACCCCCGACACTCGATCATCGGGGCGAATCCCCGGCGGTTCTGGAACAAGATCGCTTGCTCACCCCGGGATAAAGCCTCCCGCACCTTCTCCACCAACAGAGGGGAGAAAAGGGTATCTTTCATGATCTTCTTGCGCTTTAGCTCCTTCACGTCCACCGTAATAATCTCCGGCATCAAGCAATCACCGTAGCGGGTGGATAGCTCGACCAGACCGTATTTCCCCGCCGTAGCGTTGAAATAAGAGTCGATGGAAGGGGTGGCGGAACCCAATAAGGTCTTACCACCGTGCATACCCGCCAAGACGATGGCAGCGTTACGGGCATGGTAACGGGGTGCCGGGTCTTGCTGCTTATACGTATTCTCATGCTCCTCGTCCACGATAATCAAGCCCAAGTCCTTAAACGGAAGGAAGAGGGAAGAACGGACCCCCAATACCAGCATAGGCTCGTCGCTATGCAGCAGCTTGTTCCAGACCTCCACCCGCTCGTTGTCCGAGAACTTAGAGTGGTAGACCAATAGCTTATCCCCGAATAATTTCGCCAGCCGTTCCGTGATCTGGGTCGTGATAGCGATCTCCGGCAACATATATAAAACCTGCCGCCCCAGCCGCAAGACCTCATGGATCAAACGGACGTATATCTCGGTCTTACCACTGGAAGTCACGCCATGAAGCAAGCAAACCTCCTTCGTCTTGAAAGCCTCATGGATCTCTCCGTAGGCTTTCTCTTGCGCCGGACTGAGCGGATTCGGCTCTTGCAAGCGGCAGACGGATACTTGTAAACGACCCACCTCTTTCTCGTAACTCTCCAAGATACCCCGTTTCAGCAGACCCTCCAATACCGCAGAGGTATAACCACTGCGTTCCAATAGCTCTTTCTTGGAAAGCTCCTTCGATAAAGCGGGATTCAAGGTATGGCTTAAATCCAAGAAGCTGACCAACAGAAGCTCTTGCTTCTTCGCCCTTTTCAATTCTTCGAACACCGCCTGCAATTTCGTCTCATCCCAGTAAGCTTCGGCCAAACGGATAAACGCCTGTGTCTTGGGAACGAATCCTCGCTTTAGCTCCTCGCTCACCTCGACCGCCCCTTTCACCATCAAGGAAGAGACGATCGGGACAACATTTCGGAGACCGGTCTTCTTCTCCAACTCCGAGATCGTCAATTTCAAAACCCCGCTAAAGGCATCCAGTACCGCTTGCTCGTTCGGGCGCAAGGGGGCGGTAGCCTCGAAATCCTCATTATAAGTAACCGCCGTCTCGCTTTCCAACTTTAAGCCGGAAGGCAAGGCCGCCTTATACACGTCGCCCAGCTTACATATATAATAAGAAGATATCCATTTCCAGAAACGGAGTTGCGGACGGCGGAGCACCGGAGTGGCATCCAGCAAAGCGTAGATCTCCTTCGTCTCAAAATCGGATACCGGTTCCCGGTCGTGTACCTCCATGACGATGGCCGTATAATATCGTTTCTTCCCGAAATGCACGATCACCCGGCAACCGGGAGTCACGGCTCTTTCCAGATCTTCGGGTATCCGATAGGTATAGCTATTCTCCAAAGGAAGGGGAAGTATGACGTCCGCATATTTCATTCAAACAGGTGTTTCATTACGAGCCCAAAAATAACAAAAAAGGCCGGACTTCTAAAGCCCAGCCTCTCTCATTTTATTTTCACCTATTTAGAACAAGATCGCTGCCGTGATAGACCATCCACGATTCTTTCCGGCACCGTCGGAGAGGTTCACCTTCTCAATGCTATAGTTATCAGTCAGTCCCAGACCATAATTGAAACCCACCTGCAAGTGGCTGATCAACTCCACGCCGGCACCGAAGTTAAGGCCTGCGCTGAAATTCTTCGCCTTCACCTGATCCGCTACGGAACCCGGGATATCCCAAAATTTATCACCGCCTACACGGAAACCGAT
Source organism: Parabacteroides sp. CT06 (assembly GCF_002257605.1). Lineage (GTDB taxonomy): Bacteria > Bacteroidota > Bacteroidia > Bacteroidales > Tannerellaceae > Parabacteroides > Parabacteroides distasonis. Next base: position 3,976,062 of record NZ_CP022754.1, read on the forward strand.
ATACGGACCGGCTGCCAGATACGCTTTGACGATCGGTAAGCCGAATTTCCATTTCAAGTTGACCGGAACATCGATATAATCCGTCTTCATCGAAGTCTTAACCCCGCCAACCGAAGTCGTCTCCAAACCTTTTTGCGAATACAACACGGCCGCATCGATCCCGACACCCACCAACGGCAAAGTCGTCTCGATCATCGGCCCCACTTGGAAGCCGGTTACGTTATCCGCTTTCAACACGTCCGAGTTGAAATGGACAGACGATATATTCACACCTCCCTTGATACCGAATTTAAGCTGAGCGTTCGCCGGAAGCGCCATCAACGCTAACAAGGCAACCATAAGAAATCCCACGATTTTCTTCATATTCATACTTCTTTTGTTAATTACTCGTTGCAAATAAACGCACTTTTCTAATAATAAACAAATATTCTCTATAGAGTGTTCACGGAATACCCCTGTCCTTTAAACTCAAAGAAAGCATGCATCTTACATACGGAGCTCATCCCGTCGGTCAGATTCATGCTTCTTTCCCTAATTATTATGGCAAAATAATTATCCGAAACCATGAGACGACTTGATAAGAAAACCTTGGATAAAGAATAGTAAAAACCGGATACGGTTCTTGCGTTCTCTTCCGGCCTTTCCTCGAAGCCGTCGAAAATATACACGCCTTGCAGGTCTTCTGACTTACTTCCGGTCTTAAGCGCCTTCCCATTCACTTGAATGAACAGTGGCAACAGTATTGCTCAACCCGTTTATGAAGCTTACAGCAGCGGGACTGTCCGGGATTCTCACCCGATTCCCTTTTAATCCCTATCCGGCGATTGCCGAAAGGGAACAAAGCATGTAGCAAAGATACATAAAGTTTTGATGTAGCCTAACACTTTCCACAAAAAATATCCCTATATTCCCGGTTCCTGATATAACATAAAGCCGCCCCGATAGCCGTGCGATACTCGGCATACTCCGGTATCTTGAAATGGACATCGCACATCTCCTCCAGACGGGGGAAAATATCCGGGCATTGCGGCAAGCGAGTCAGGTTACCGATCAACACGATATTCTTGATATCGCCATTTAACGAGGCGAAAACAGCTCCTTGCCCGATAGTCTGCAAGACCATATGAACGATACCGAGAGCGATATCCTCAACCTTAGCGTTCGCATCCGCTTTTCCAAAAATAGAGGCTGTCACGTCTAGCGGCAGGCCGGGTAGCGGATGCGGCGTAATATCCCGGATATGCAAGTCGATATCATTCAGGGAACCATGCTCAGCCAAAGACGCTATTTGGTGAAAGTCATGCGTTTTCAATAATAGCTTAGACAAGCCGAGGATGGTTCCGCCACCGATACCCAATCCCCCGATATGCTCGACCGTGGAGCCTTGTACCTTGACAAAAGAGGTACCCGTTCCCATGCTGACCACCAACAGGCTATCCAGTCCCGTATTATACTGCGCCCCTAGCCCATTTGCGAGGAACTCATCCGTCTTCGCGGTTGGTAAGCCATATAAAGGTTGATCGATATAGGCGCTACCTACACCCGTCAAGATCACTTTCTCTATATTCGAGAGTGAGATGTTATTATCATAAATATATTTACCGAAGGCCCCGAATAAAGAGGTTACCGGATCGGTAGCTTTCACGAACATCGGGTTCTTGATCTTCTTATCCTCCACACCGACGATCTTGGTCGTGCTACCTCCCACGTCTATACCTATAACGATTCCCATGATTCTTTCCCTTTTTAATTGAATAATCGCTACAAAAGTACATAAACCCGTATACAATACTAAAAAAGGCCGGACAAAATCAATTGTCCAGCCTCTCTTTATTAAAAAACCGCAAGGTTTAAACGCTATTTATTCGCCTAACAAGATTTCTAGGATCTGGCAAGCTGCCTTCGATACGGAAGTACCCGGGCCAAAGATAGCGGCAACGCCAGCCTTATACAAGAAGTCATAGTCTTGAGCCGGGATTACACCACCAGCGATAACGATGATATCCTCACGACCTAATTTCTTCAACTCCTCGATAACCTGCGGAACCAACGTCTTATGACCAGCGGCCAAAGAAGAAACGCCCATTACGTGAACATCGTTCTCTACAGCTTGACGGGCAGCCTCGGCCGGAGTCTGGAACAACGGTCCCATATCTACGTCGAACCCACAGTCAGCATAACCGGTAGCAACAACCTTAGCGCCACGGTCATGTCCGTCCTGACCCATCTTAGCGATCATGATACGAGGCTGACGGCCCTCTTTCTTAGCGAATTGCTCGCAAAGCTCGCAAGCTTTCTGGAAGTCTGCGTCTTTCTTAGTTTCTGATGAATACACGCCTGAAATAGTTCTAATGATTGCTTTATAACGACCTACAACCACCTCGCAAGCATCGGAGATCTCTCCCAATGACGCACGCAAGCCGGCAGCCTTAACAGCCAACTCTAATAAATTGCCCTTCTTCGTCTTCACGCACTCCGTGATATCAGCCAAAGCTTTTTGAACAGCGGCTTCGTCACGGTTAGCACGCAACTCCTTCAAAGCGGCGATCTGCTCGTTACGTACGGCTGTATTATCAATCTCAAGGATATCGATCGGATCTTCCTTCGGCAAACGATATTTGTTAACACCAACGATGGTCTGAACACCAGAGTCGATACGAGCCTGTGTACGAGCGGCCGCTTCCTCAATACGCATCTTAGGAAGACCTGTCTCGATGGCTTTCGCCATACCACCCATGCTCTCGATCTCTTGGATCAACGCCCAACCTTTATGTACCAATTCATTCGTCAAAGACTCTACATAGTAAGAACCAGCCCACGGGTCGATTTCCTTACAGATCTTAGTCTCTTCCTGAATGTAAATCTGTGTATTACGAGCGATACGAGCGGAGAAATCGGTCGGCAAAGCGATCGCCTCATCCAATGCGTTCGTATGCAAAGATTGTGTATGTCCTAATGTAGCGGCCATAGCCTCGATACAAGTACGTCCTACGTTATTGAACGGATCTTGCTCGGTCAATGACCAACCGGAAGTCTGGCTATGTGTACGCAATGCCAATGATTTCGGGTTCTTAGCGCCGAAGCTCTTCACGATCTTCGCCCACAACATACGAGCCGCACGCATCTTGGCGATCTCCATGAAGTGATTTACACCGATAGCCCAGAAGAATGACAAACGGGGAGCGAACGCATCCACATCGATACCGGCGTTGATACCGGCACGAAGATATTCCATACCGTCGCACAACGTATAAGCCATCTCGATATCAGCCGTAGCACCAGCCTCCTGCATATGATAACCGGAGATAGAGATAGAGTTGAACTTCGGCATCTTCTGAGAGGTATACTCGAAGATATCAGCGATAATCTTCATGGAGAACTCAGGCGGGTAAATATAGGTATTACGTACCATGAACTCTTTCAATATATCGTTCTGGATCGTACCGGCCATTTCCTCCAACTTAGCACCTTGCTCCAAACCTGCGTTGATATAGAATGCCAATACCGGAAGCACACCACCATTCATGGTCATGGAAACAGACATCTTGTTCAAAGGAATACCATCGAACAACACTTTCATGTTCTCCAAGGAACAGATAGATACACCCGCTTTACCTACATCACCAACCACACGTTCGTTGTCGGCATCGTAACCACGGTGAGTCGGAAGGTCGAACGCAACGGACAAACCTTTCTGACCGGAAGCCAAGTTACGGCGATAGAAAGCGTTAGACTCCTCAGCGGTAGAGAAACCCGCGTACTGACGGATTGTCCAAGGACGCATAGCGTACATACCGCTGTACGGGCCACGTAGATAAGGAGGCAGACCGGAAGCATAGTTCAAGTGCTCCATACCCTCCAAGTCTTCTTTTGTATATACAGGTTTCACCTCGATATGCTCGGGTGTTTTCCAATTGGGCTCGATACCATTGGCTTTTGCCCATTCGGCAGCGTTTGTAGCTGCGAATCCGGCATTCTTTATATCTATGTTTTTAAAATTTGGTCTCATAATTGTTTATACTTAAGCGATTCCTAATTTAGCGTTGAATGCTTTCAATGTCTCAAGCACATTGCTCTTTACATTTACGAACTGGTCGATACCTTGAGCCTTCAAGTCGTCCGCGCAAGCAGGAGCTCCGGCTACAACGAATTCGGCACGTCCGGCCAAAGCCTTGTAAGCAGCAGGAGCGAATTCAGCATACTCGTCATCACTAGAGCAAAGAACCACTATCTCAGCACCCGCCTTGACTGCAGCCTCAACACCAGCCTCAACCGTATCAAAGCCTAAGTTATCAATTATCTTATATCCGGCACAAGCGAAGAAGTTAGCGGAGAACTGTGAACGAGCCAAACGCATCGCCAAGTTACCGATCGTCAACATGAATACCTTCGGAGTCTTGCCACTCTTCTCTGTCGCCATACGCAAAGCCTCGAATTCGGAAGCGCCGCGAGAGAAATCAAGAGCCGGGATCGTTGCCTCGCCGCAATGACCACCGCCACAACAGCAAGAACCTTTTTCCTGAATCTTATCGGCAGCTACTTCCGTGAAGTTAGGATACTGGTTAGAACCCAACAGTATCTCACGACGGGTAGCAACCGCTTTCTTACGAGCTACATTCGAAGCGTTAACGGCATTTTGGATCTCACCTGCGTTCACGGCAACGGAGAATCCTCCTTTTTCCTCAACCTCCAAGAACAACTTCCAAGCGACATCGGCCAAGGAATTCGTCAATACCTCTACATAATAAGAACCAGCAGACGGGTCAACGACCTTATCCAAGTGGCACTCTTCCTTCAATAATAATTGTTGGTTACGTGCGATACGCTCGGAGAAATCGTCCGGAGTCTGGTAAATCTTATCAAACGGGCGAACCGTGATAGAGTCTACGCCAGCAAGAGCGGCAGACATAGCCTCAGTTTGAGAACGAAGCAAGTTTACGTGAGCATCGTAAACCGTCATGTTCCACTCTGAAGTCTGTGCGTGAGCAACCATCTTGCAAGCGCATTCGCAGGCCGGCTTATAAGCGGCTACGATCTCGGCCCACAACCAACGAGCCGCACGGAACTTAGCGATTTCCATGAAGTAGTTAGAGCTGATACCAAAATTGAATTTGATTTTCTTGGCAACCTCGTCAGCGGTGAAACCAGCCTCGGTTAGTTTTGCCATCAATTCGTTACCCCAAGCCAAGGCGTAACCTAATTCCTGAGAAATGTAAGCGCCAGCATTGTTGAAAAGGAACGCATTTACAGCCAATACACGGTAGTTAGGCAAAGCCTGTCCAGCTTTGAGCACAGCTGCGGCACCTTCTACCCACTCACTGTTTTCTTTACCTTTTACTAAAGGTTTCTTGAAAGCGTCATAGTTTACAGAACCGTAGCACTTCTCTGCGTCGACACCCTTGCCTTTGAAGTAGTCAGCCAAGATACCGATCAACTTCTCCGCTTTGCAGTTGCAAATGTTGAAGTTCAATTCTACGGAAGCCGGACAAATACCCTCTAATAAAGTAGTTATGTTCTCCTCGTTCACCTCATCACCTTTGATGATGAACCCAAGAGAAGTAACACCTTTCGTCAAAAGGTCTAGTGCTTTCTCGTTAGCACCCTTGAAGCAGCAAACTTCAATGTTCTGGCGTACCTTCCAATCGTTGTCTTTCTTCGTTCCACGAACATAAGGGAATTCACCGGGAAGAGACTCTGTAGTCTTTAAACCCTCGATGTCTTCTGCACGATAGAAAGGATTTACATTAAATCCTTCGCCTGTCTTCCAAACAAGCTTTTTCTCAAACGGTACCCCTTTCAGGTCGGCCGTTATCTTCGCCATCCACTCTTCAGTAGACACAGGAGCGAATTCTGAGAAAAGTTTTTCTTTAAGTTCTGCCATAATATTAGTTGTTTATTAAACTGGTATTAGTAATGTTCAATACTATTTTGTTCAATTACAGATGGCAAAGGTAGAATAAATAAACAGTACCGACAATGAAAAAACAATGAAATCGCAACTACTTTTAACGCCTTTTAGTGGTATTCTCCCCGTTTTCTTGGCATTTTGATAAAAAACACACTTTTTCTTCAAAAAAACTCAGTCCAACTATTGCAGAATTAAAAAATATATCTACCTTTGCATCGTCAAACAAAAACAATGACATCTAAATGGTGGATTCGTCTAACGGTTAGGACACATGCCTCTCACGCATGTAATACGAGTTCGATTCTCGTATCCACTACAAAAGCTCTCAACCTATTGGTTGGGAGTTTTTTTTTATATACCTTCGCTACCCGATAGTATCCTAAGTCTTTTATTATACACTAAATTATATCATGAAAAGTAAAAAGACCGTCTTTCTGACCGGAGCCACCGGGACGATGGGGCATGCCGGATTGGTCGAGTTGTCCAAGCGGCTAGATCGTTTTAATATAACACTTTTGGCTCGTCCAAGCAAAATCAATAAAGAGAAATTAGCCGCATATGAGGCCATGGCAGGGATCCGTATCGTTTGGGGAGACTTGACAAATTATCAAGATGTCTTAAATGGAGTAATGGGGGCGGACTACGTATTGCATGTAGGTGGAATGGTTTCCCCGGCAGCGGATTATTTCCCTAAAAAAACCTTGAAAGTAAACACGACCGCCGCCCAATATATCGTGGATGCCGTAAAAGCACAACCGAACTCAGACCGGATCAAGGTAGTCTATATCGGCTCCGTGGCGCAAACCGGCCACCGTAACGCACCTGTTCATTGGGGACGTACGGGAGATCCGATCAATATAAGTGTCTATGATCATTATGCCATCTCAAAGACAATAGCCGAACGTATTTTCGTGGAGTCGGGTATTAAACATTGGGCGTGCCTTCGCCAAACCGGTATCTTATGCCCCGAATTATTATTCAAGGGTTCGGACCCAATCACATTCCACGTACCGCTAGACGGCGTGCTGGAATGGGCTACCGCCGAGGATTCCGGTCGCTTACTAGCGAATGTATGCGAGGAGGAGGTGCCGGATGAGTTTTGGAACCGTTTCTATAATATTAGTAGCGGCCCGTCTTTCCGCCTGACGAATTATGAGTTTGAGTGTAAATTGTTAAAAGCGATTGGTTGTCCCGCCCCAGAGAAAATATTCGAACCGAACTGGTTCGCTATCCGTAATTTCCACGGACAATGGTATACCGATTCAGATCTATTGGAAGGATATCTGCATTTCCGCAGTAACCAAACTTGCGACGATTATTTTAAATGGATGGCCAGCCAAGTCCCTTGGTATTTCCACCTAGCAAAGATCGTCCCTCCTATCTTCATAAAACTGGGTATGGGAGCCATCGCTAAAAAGCCGGGACTGGGAACCCGTAACTGGATCAAGAACAGACACCAAGATCGTATATCCGCCTATTTTGGCTCGTATGAGGATTGGCAAGCAATCCCGGGTTGGGATAAGATCCGGACAAAACGCCCCTCCGAAACACCCGTCTTTCTGGATCATGGTTATGATGAAAGTAAGCCGAAGTCGGAATGGGATATCGAGGATATGCGTAAAGCCGCAGAATTCAGGGGAGGAAAATGCTTGTCCCCGGCCATGACAAAAGGAGACTTATCGACCCCACTCGATTGGGAATGCCAATTCGGTCACCGTTTTAAGGCCTCTCCCACATTAGTATTATTAGGAGGCCATTGGTGCCCGGAATGTTTACCGCTCCCTTGGAATTACGACGAGATCGCTAAAGGAAATCCGTTCTTCGCCCAAGTATGGTATCCATTCCACGATAAAAAGGAACACAATGTATACGATGAATCCATATTCGCTGACTTCAAGGAATAAAATTCAACGCATCAAGAGATTTTTGTTTTTTAGATTATTTATCTCAACGCAACATACTTTTACCGGATATTATCTGTTATAACAATATAAGCACTATATACCATAAACATAAAAACAGATTTTATCATGACAAAAGGATCGATCGGATTAAATGCAGGAGCTATCTGGAATTTGCTTTCAGATGGCCAACATTGGAGTTTTGAGGCGTTGAGAGCAAAATCCGCTCTAACAGATGCGGATCTATGGTCCGCTATCGGTTGGCTCGCTAGAGAAAATAAGATTGAAATTGATAACACCAGCAGCCACCCTATCTTCTGTCCGGGTACCAACTTTTATTTTTAAATGACATTTATGATATTTCATTGCGAAGGATTTCACTTTCTTCGCAATGAAATCTTCAAAAAAGTACTTACTTTGTAACCCTAACGAATAAAAACAATACGATTATGAATCCTACTTTCGGAGCTTCCATCCTTTCTTGGATACCACCTATGTGGACACCAGAAGGCGGTCTTTTCGCCATCCAGCAAGCATCTGCCGCCGGTTTTGATTTACTGGAAATCTTATTGCCTCCTTCCATGGAGTTCGACGCTCCAACCGTAAAGCGACAATTGAAACAACACGGATTGAAGGCGACTTGTTCTCTCAACCTTCCCCAAGAAGCGCATATTCCTTTTTATCCCAAGGAAGCGACTCGCCTGATCAAGGCGGCGCTGGATAAAGCGAGCGAACTGGAGGTTGATTACTTGGGAGGGGTCTTACATTCCGGCATCGGGGTCTTCTCCGGCAAACAGCGAACACGGGAAGAAGAGAATACGCTTTGTGAGGTATGGGCGGAGGTTGCCGAATACGCCGGCCGATCCGGAATCACGATCGGTATAGAGCCGATCAATCGCTATGAAAGCTATATGTGTACCTCCGCGGAGGAAGTCTTGCGCTTTATCAAACGCGTAGACGCTCCGAATTTATCTTTGCATCTGGATACTTTCCATATGAATATAGAAGAGACTAGTTTCTATGAACCGGTTATCGCCGCAGGCAGCCGACTTCGCCATATTCACATGACTGAAAGCAACCGGGGAATGCTGGGTGAAGGAAACGTACGCTGGGATGATTTGTTTCGGGGACTACAGGAAATCGATTTCAATGGAAACTTAGTTCTGGAGAATTTCTCCAATTCCGTTCCCGGCATGGCGGAAGCCGTATCTCTTTGGCGTCCATCTAAATACAACGCAGATGAGCTAGCTAAAGGCAGTCTCGCTTTCATGCGTAAGATGACATGCGAACATCAATAAGGCATCAATTACTGCAACCGGCTTTACAGTAGTACTGCAAGGCCCGTGCAGTAAATCTCCATTTAGAAAGTAGCGCGAAGTCCTATCATTTAAATAACCGCTGAACGACAGCGCTATCTCCATCATTCGGGGCGGGCTGTATATTCAATAAGCGTGCGATCATCAAATAGAGGTTCACGTTCGCCATTTGCGGAACCTCTACGTGTTTCTTGAACGAGGGACCTGCCGCATAGAATATAGCCTCCATCTCCGGTGTAAAATTATCGTAACCATGTGTCGCCGCATAACGGGGAGATGATTTCTCGCGGAATTGCACATACGTTCCAATATGTGGAGAAACAACCAGATCACTAACTCGAGGATTCTTTCCGTAAACCAATTTCTCAGGGATCTCGTTTTTCTTCCATACGGTTATATTCGGCACTTTCTGTAAAATCGCATAGGCAGTATCCACATAGGTTTTCTTCGGATATAATAATGTAGGAACGCCATCAAAGACATAATCGAAACTATCCCGGGGTAGATAATCATTCAAGTTCACATATCTCTCGGGATAATAGGTGGCCATTCCATGATCCGAGAGAACGATAAAATCGATCTTATCGAAAATATCCAGCTTACGGGCTTCCGTGAAGAAATGATTCAAGACTTTATCCAAGTTCTCTACCACATCCAAGGTTGCCGAGGAATCCGGGGTAGCGGAATGACCTATCGCATCCGGCTCTTCCATATACCACATAATCAAATGAGGACGTATATCTTCCGGCAACTTCAGCCAAGAGATCACGGAATCAGCACGATCTGAAAAAGAAACCGATTTATCAAACGGCTTCCATATTGAAGGCTGGCCACTCGCCAAAGGCACCTCGCTACCAACCCAATAGAAGGAAGCGGTACGAACCCCTTGGCGTTCCGCCGTATTCCAAATAGGTTCTCCACCATAAAATCGCGGATCCAGGTTTCCCATCCGGTATGAACTATCAAGCTCCACGTCATAAAAGAAATTATTTACCAAACCATGGTGATCCGGATGCAATCCGGTAGCCATGCTATAATGATTCGGGAAAGTCACGCTGGGATAACATGGGCGAAACGTGGAGCGAACCCCTACATTCGCCAAAGAATCCAACGTCGGAGTATGAGCACGTGAGGGATAATCAGAGCGGAAACCGTCCATTGATAAAACTACGACATAACGATCCGATCGTTTTTTCGTTTGGCAACCGGTAAAAGCCAATGAACAAATACAAAAGAAACTAACGAGTAAGAACTCAATACGATTATTCCACATATCATTAAATTAAAAAAGAGGTCCACAAAGATAGTGAACCTCTTCTAATTATTAAATTTTATCTAATGAAAGATTTTTCTTTTAGAAGATATACTTGATACCGAATTGCATCTGCCAACGAGACACATCGTTCAAATTATCCTTGAAGGTCTCATCCAAATCTTTCGCCATCGTATACTTCAACGTATAGTTGTTCGCCGCACTCGGGCCTTGTCCTTTCGGGATCGTCAAGAACTGATATTGCTGATTACCCAAAACGGTTGTTTGTACCACACCCCAGTTACGATTCAACAAATTCAAGAAGTTGGCGATATTGAAACTAAAGCGCAAGGTATGTGAGCGACCATTCTTCTGGTAAATCTTTATATCATGAGAAACGCTCAAATCCAATTGATTCGCAAATGGAGCGACAGCACCGTTACGTTCGGCATACTCACCTCTATGTTTGCTCAAATAAGGATCTTGCTCGATAAAGGCATTCATCGCTTTCCATGCATCTTCTTGGCTATCGAAATCGCCCGGTAACAAATGATCTTTTACCTCGTCAAAATTCGCAGGGATATACATCAAGTCATTGGAGAACTGAGAATCGCCATTCGCGTCACCATTATAACAATAAGAATAACGGAACGGACGATAACGCTGATAGATCAAACCAAAACTTGTTGCCGCATATTTACTCCAGTTAGCCGTATAAGAAGCGGACAATAACAAACGACCATCAAAAGAACCTGCCGTATAACCTACTTCTTCCGCATTTCCATCCAAGGCCGCACGGTACTTCCAAGCGGAAGTCGCCACAGACGATGTTCCGTCTGTTACACCTCTAGACTGCCCGAAAGAGTAAGATCCATTCAAATACAATCCCTTCAGGATTCCATCAACAAAGTTTTTCTGCAACTGGAAGGTCGTATAAAGCGAATGTCCTTTGCTGGTATTACGCAGCATCACGACATGATTCGCGGCCTTTTGATTTCCTTCCCTATCGCTATAATAGCCATTATAATATGGACGTGCGTTACCCGCTCCACCGTCATTTACAAATTGCTCGGTCCGATACAATCCGATATTGTCATGATAAATAGCGTTAATGTCTTTTGAGTACAGCAACTCTATGGTAGCTACCCAGCCATCACCAAACTTATAATCGGCAGCGATATTACTTTTCCATAAGCTCGGATATTTAAAGTCCGGATCCGTAATCGCTATATCCGAACGGGTAGCGCTACCTTCAGCCGGTTTATAAGTATCCATATTTCCGGTAAAACCTAGCGAAGGTCTGCCATCGCTAATGATATTGTCATTCTTGTCCTTTACCGCCCGGACATTCAAGTCACCAAACAAAACGCCATTGTTGCCGGCTTGATTACTGATCCATACATAAGGAGGAGTACCCGTGAAGAGTCCCGTACCACCACGGATCTGCAAACTTCCATTCTCATCGTCAAACGGTTTGTAGTTAAAACCGAATCGAGGAGAGAACTGAGGTTTGGCGTTCGGATATTTAGAAACATCGATCTTGATGCCATCCCGATAGGTCTCGGCGGCGACTTTATCATTCGACTGCAAATCAGTCATAAAGAACGGAACATCAATACGTAAACCTAACGTCAAGTTCAATTTATCACTTACCGTCCACTTATCTTGGGCATACAAACCTAACTGGAATACATTTATCTCGGCGAATGGAAAATCATCCGTCATCGAATATCTTTGCGCATAGTACTGGTACCCCGTAGAAGAAGAATTCGTAATACCTGTCACATTGGAACCAAATCCAAAATCTTTCGGATTAAACTCACGGATATCAAATCCTTGTACACTTCCGTTATGAGCGGCCATGTATTGTTTTGTAGCCAATACGTTGAACTTAAAATCATCGACAGAGTTAAATACCCAAGAACCCGGATAGTTTTGAGCGAAACCATTCTTAAAGGCGCGATAGTCACTTTGCGTTCCAACCGTAATCTGATGTTTGCCAAAATTCATCAAGAAGTTATCCTGTATCTGCCAGATATCACTGTTCAACTGGTTATTATAGGAGTTTGCCTCGGTTCCGAAAGTCGTATAAGCATTGTTATCACCATCCAAGATATCCACTTGCGGGAAGTAACCACCATCCATATCGCGATAATCACGCAAACGGGAATAACCGATCTTCAAATAATTAGACATACGGTCATTAATGGTCGTATTCAAGTCGGCCATCCAAATATTGAAGTTATTATTCGTCCGGTAGAAAGAAGAAGAGAACGGAATAGCGAACGCATTCGGTCCACGTCCGTTATTCGGCGCACCGGAAGTAGAAGGGTTATTCGTATTAAACGATTTCAAATAATAATATTTTAAGCTCAACACATTATTTGAGTTGATATTCCAGTCTAAACGAGCCGTGATTCGATCCGCTTGAGTATTTGTCTTATTCACGTCGAATTTACCCGGATTATACCCAAGCTCATCACCTAAGAAATCAGATAAACCCTGCAAGACTGTCGCATCCGCCGCAGAATTAGCGGTCGTATAAGAAATCGGTTCCTCCTGACGATCCATCTCACCATTGATGAAGAAGAATAACTTATTCTTAATGATCGGACCGGATAAACTGATACCGTATTGGTGATTAGAGAACTCTGAAACACCAATCGTCTCATCCTTCACACGATATCCCATCATAGACGGACTCTTCGTGTACATATATACAGAAGCATGAAACTCATTCGAACCGGATTTCGTTACGGAGTTAATACCCGCACCCGTGAATCCTCCATTTCGAACATCAAAAGGAGCGATCATCACCTGTACCTGCTCGAGCGCCTCCAAAGAAATCGGTTCCGTACCGGAAGCTCCAAGAGCAGAAGCCAGACCAAACGAGTTATTAAAGGAGGCACCGTCCACCGTTACATTATTAAAACGGTAAGAGACACCGCCAAAATTCTTACCGCTACTCATCGGGGTTAATTTCACGAAATCATCCAAAGAACGGTTAATCGTAGGCAGCTTATCCATCTTCTCACGAGTAATGATTTCCTGCGCACCTGTACGGCTTCCTGAAATAATGGGGTTCTTATCCGCAACCACGACTACCTCGTCGAGAGCTTGGGTATCTTCCCGCATTACTACATTCAGTTTCAGATCCTCACCCAAAACCAAGTTTATTCCTGTCCGGCTCTCCGTATTGTATCCAATATAAGAGAACTCTACCACATAAGGGCCTCCGATACGAAGGTTGTTAAAAGAATAAGAACCATTCGGCTGGGTAATCGTGTAGTATTCGGTACCCGTTGGCGTATGCGTAGCCTTGATATTCACTCCGATCATCGCTTCCGATGATGTATCCGTGACTTTACCACTCATACTCGCCGTCGTCACCTGAGCATGTATGGATATTCCCACGCACAACAAAAGTAACGTTAAAAGTAGATAAGTTTTCCTCATACAAGAAGTATTTATATTTAAAATAATTATAACATTTTTGTATATCGCCGCAAAGATAGGGATTAGATATCTCTTTTTGTCACAAACTATATATAATATTCATAGCATTAACATTCCTCACACAGATCTCCAGATTATTATTTTCAACCAATCACATCCATAATCCAACAATATGCAGGAAAAGCGTCTATAATTCTTTTAAATCACCGCCCAACAGGGAATGTTAGTTAAGAATCATCAAATTAAAAATTTCATAAAGAACCCTCTTGTTTTGCCAATACAAGCCATCCATCTCCGAATAAGGACATTACTCAATTCCGCCCCGTCACAGCAACTTCATGAATATGAAACAAGTATTAAATAAGAAACATACAATGATATTAAAAAATAACCCATAACTTTGCGAAAGTTTTTATTACATTAACTATTTTAAATTATGAGCAGACATTTACAGACGCTATTCCTTTTAGCTGTACTGAGTTTCTTGTTTGTCATCCCGACACAAGCACAGGTAACAACAGCCAGTATGAGTGGAACAGTTATGTTTCAAGATGAACCCGTTATTGGTGCGACCGTTTTGGCGGTTCACGAACCTTCTGGGACAAATTATGGTACGATCACAAACGTTGACGGACGCTTTTCCTTACAAGGTATGCGTACAGGAGGTCCATACAAAGTTACGATCTCTTACGTTGGTTATCAATCTGCCGTTTATTCCGGCATTACCCTGCAATTGGGAGAGAACTACAACTTGAATGTTAAGTTGAAAGAATCTTCTGAGACCTTGGACGAGATCGTAATCACAGCGGCGAAAACGAAGTTCAATACGGAAAAGACGGGTGCGACAACCAATATCTCCTCGTCACAGATCACCTCTTTACCCACCATTAACCGTAGTATCTCCGATATCGCACGCCTTTCTCCTTATGCCTCCGACATGAGTTTTGCCGGTGGCGATGGCCGTTCCACGAACTTTACGGTAGATGGAGCGAACTTTAATAACAACTTCGGCCTTTCGGATAATCTTCCCGGAGGCGGTAACCCGATCTCTATGGACGCTATCGAGGAAGTACAAGTGGTAATCGCCCCGTTCGATGTCCGCCAGACAAACTTCATTGGTGGCGGTATCAACGCTATCACCAAATCCGGTACAAACACATTCAAAGGTTCCGCTTACACTTACTTCCAGAACCAGAATATGCGAGGAAACTCAATCGATGGAGAAGACTTGGGCGCACGTGCTAAGGAATCCAAAACGATTTACGGAGCTACGTTCGGCGGTCCGATCATCAAGAATAAATTATTCTTCTTCGCCAATGTAGAGGTGGAAAAACAACCGCAACAAGTGATCAAATGGAGAGCTCGTACCGAAGGAGAGCAACCGGACGAGAATAACTACATATCTCGCACTACACTCTCCGACATGCAAAAGGTATCCGATTTCTTAAGAGATAAATATGGTTATGATACAGGATCAGCCACGAACTTCCCCGCAGACGAAAAGAATTTGAAATTGTTAGGTCGTATCGACTGGAATATCACGAATGGCCATAAATTGAGCGTACGGTACAACTATACAAAGAATACCGCATGGAACGCTCCCAACGCTAACTCTATGGATGGTGGTTCCGGCTCTCGTCTGTATAATACAAGCCGTGTAGGTTACCAATCCATGTCTTTTGCCAACAGCATGTATTCCCAAGACAATAAAGTGTCTTCCGTATCCGCTGATTTGAACAGTCGCTTCTCTGATAAGATTTCCAATCAGTTACTTTTCACTTATACGGATATCGAGGATATGCGCGGAACCAACTCTTCCCCTTTTCCCTTCATTGATATCTTGGCAGGTAAAGATGCGGAAGGTAACCAAATCATGGAGCCTTATATGAGTGCCGGATATGAATTATTTACTTACAACAACGGCGTGAAGAACAAGATCACAAGTGTTATCGATAACTTCACTTACTTTGCCGGCGACCATAAGATCACAGCTGGTATCAGTTTCGAGCACCAACTTGCTAGCAATGCTTATATGCGCAACGGTACGGGATATTATCGTTACAGCAGCTTAGATGATTTCTTGAACGGTGCCGCTCCTGAAACGTTCGCATGGACATACGGTTACAACGGTGTTTCCGACCCGAAAGCTCAGGTTACTTTTAACCAGATCGGATTCTACGCACAGGATGAGTGGAACATTCGTCCGAACGTGAAGTTAACTTATGGCATACGTTTCGATGATTTAATTTTCGACAATAGTGATCTTCAAAGAAACGACGCAATCTACGATCTTGATTTCGGAGGCAAACATATCGACACCGGCAAATGGCCTAAGTCTAGAATGCAAATATCCCCTCGTGTAGGTTTCGTTTGGGATGTGTTCAAGGATAATTCCTTAAAAGTACGTGGTGGTACAGGTATATTTACCGGACGTTTACCCTTGGTATTCTTTACGAATATGCCGACAAACTCGAATATGGTACAAAATGCCGTAGTATTCGGTACAAAATATGAGAATGGAATTGCGGTAAGTCATGATTCCCGTCTGGATCAATTGGCTGGCGGCATGATTACGAATGTAGACGATGCGATCAAGAAATTCGGCCTTCCTACCACGATAGAGAATCCGGTTGCCGGTTCTAAGATCTCTGGCGTAAAGGACAACTTCAAGATGCCACAAATATGGAAAACCTCCTTGGCTGTAGATTATCAGCTCCCTACTTCCTTCCCATTATCCGTAACCGGCGAGTTCATCTATAACAAGAACATCAATGCCGTAACCCTTGAGAATATCAACATCAAGGACCCGTCAAATTGGGAACATTTTAACGGAGCGGATAACCGTTTGATTTATCCATCTGATTATACGTATGTATCCGGTAAGAATGCGGTTGTATTAACTAACACATCCAAAGGACATGGTTATACCGCCAATGTTACGGTTAACGCTCAACCCGTAGAGGATTTGAACATGATGTTGGCTTATACGCACACGGAATCCAAAGAAATTTCCGGTCTTCCGGGTAGCGACCCTGTATCTACATGGCAGGGAATGTTAACGATAGACGGACCAAATTTCGCAACCGTACAACGTTCACGGTATGTAGTGCCCGACAAGGTAATCGCAGCGATCAATTATAATCTACCCTTCCGCCATAAAGGTCTGCTCAGAAAAACAAGCTTAAATCTGTTCTATTCCGGTTATTCCGCTTCCGGATATAGCTTCGCTTATACGAATGATATGAATGGCGACGGTATCAATAATGATATGATGTATATCCCGAAAGATGACAGTGAAATCAAATTCAAGAATGAAGCAGATAGAACCGCTTTCTGGAACTTCGTAGACCAAGATTCTTATTTAAAGAATCACAAGGGAGAATACGCTGAGGCTTATGCCGCACGTGCACCTTGGGTACATCGTTTCGACCTTCGTATCACGGAAGATTTCTCATTCAAGGCAGGTAAAACCGAACATCATTTCCAATTGAGCCTTGATTTCATGAATATCGGTAATATGATCAACTCGAAATGGGGTGTAATGAAGAACGCATCTTCTTCCAACGGTTGCCGTATCTTGAAATATGAAGGCATGGATGATAACAAGACTCCAATTTTCTCCATGTATAAGATCAATGGTGAATATCCGACTGAGACTTATTCTTATAACCGTATCTATACTGAATGCTGGAAAATGCAGGTTGGTATCCGTTACATCTTTAATTAATCAAGAGATATAACTCCATAAAAAAGGCGGGAAATAAATTTTCTCGCCTTTTCTATTTCATCATATATCCTCTCCCCCTCGCAAGGCATCCGCAATATCTTGATGCTGCTGGGCTAATTCGTCCTCTCCTATCGCCCGGAACCCTTCCGCTAGATATTCGTGGGAAGCCGCATGTTTAGGTTTGATGCTTATCGCCTGCTGGAAATCCAGAATAGCTTCATCGTAATATTTGAGTTTCAATAGGCATTTTCCACGGTTATAGCGAGCCTTAAAAGACTTCGGGCTTAATTTTACCGCCTTGTTTAAACAAACCTGAGCGTCATAGTCCTCACCTATATCCAATAAAGTAACCCCTTTGCGTACCCAAGCTTCCACATAATTCGGATTCAAATTCAAGGCCTTATCAAAACAACGGATAGCGGCATTCGCGTCATGGGCCTTCGTTATGCACTCGTTGCCCATCAAGTAATATTCATGCGCATACTCTTTCTGGGTCTCACGAAGCGAATGCAACTCTTCCCGCAAAGCCTTAATCTGTGCCTTTTGACTATTCAACGCTTGCAATTTCAAACGAAGCAGCCGTTGTACCATCGGATTATCCAATTCATTCCGTTTAGATACAGCGGCGGCAAAAGCCTCGACCGCCTCTTGCATATTACCTAGCCGAAATCCCTGAGCCGCCCGACCATATTGTAGTTCCGCCTCACTTTCCTTGAGGCTTTTCTCTATTAACGCTTGGTTGTTGAATATTTGGCTGAATTCCACGATCTCTTTCCGGATAAAGATATCCCGGGAAGAGATCTTGCTTTTTAGCACCAATCCCTCCAATGAGGTACAACGGCTCAACGCCACATAGGTTTGTCCCCCGACGAATACACCCCCGGTCAAATCAACTACCACCCGGCTAAAAGTCAAGCCTTGACTCTTATGCACCGTGATCGCCCAAGCCAAACGAATCGGCAATTGTTCGAACGTACCGACAATCTCCTCCTCGATCCGTCTCTCTTTCTCGTTATATTTGTATTTATAATTTCGCCATGAGGTAGGTTCCACCAAATGTTCCACACCGCTCTCCAGCAAGACATAAACATTTCCATTCTCATCGATACCCGATACCATACCAATCGTTCCGTTTACCCAACGACGCTCATAATCATTATCGATAAAAATAACCTGCGCCTGTTCCTTGATGGATAAATTCAGCTGGGTAGGTAATGAGGATTCCGGAAAATCCCCCTCGATCTTTCCCACGGAGACATATTCTTCTCCGGGAAGTTCGGCCAACTTCTTCTCATTGATAAAATCAACCTGATCCCGGCGAGTGGCCAGCGTAATATACATATCCTCATTTTGCGGTTCGAAAGACGGAAAATAACGACCGTTCAACGTATCCAACTCCTGTTTTCTAGCGGCATTATTACGAATCCGATCCAATACATTGATAAAAACAGGATCGGTCTGGCGATACACCTTTTGCAACTCGATCGGTACTAAATTGATATCCTTGAACACACGAGCCGAGAAAAAGAAAGGGCTCGCATAGAACAAACTTAAGATCTCTTTTTGATCCGACGGAACAACCGGCTCCAACTGGAAGACATCTCCTACAAACAATAACTGCTTTCCACCGAAAGGTAATCGCATATTGCCGGAGTAAACTCTCAAGATACGATCTACACAATCAATAATATCCGCCCTCACCATCGATATCTCATCAATGATAATCAAATCGACCTCCGCTATAATCTTCCGTTTCTCCTTCGGATACTTGAAAAACTCAAAGATACGACCATGCGACAAACTTAAATCCGGATCATCCGGCAACATCGGCCGGAAAGGAAGCTTGAAAAAAGAATGCAAGGTAACGCCACCTGCATTTATGGCTGCGATTCCGGTAGGAGCCAGCACCACATACTTTTTCCTCGTATGATTACAGATATACTTCAAAAAGGTAGACTTGCCTGTCCCGGCTTTCCCTGTAAGGAAAACGGACTGGCGAGTGTGAGTGATCAGTTGCAAGGCATCCTGAAACTCCTTATTGTTCGTGTCTAACTGAAAGTCCAAGCATGTAATTTTTAGATGAGACAAAGCTATGAAAATATTTACAGATCACTCTAATAATATCCCTCAAAAGATTTGGCAGTCTCCATAAAAATCACTTATTTTGTGATATCAAATTAATATCAAATATAAATCATCATGAAAGCAACTGAAAAGACATTCAACGGACTGAGAATCTCTGGGTTTCTTGCCCTTTTTCTCATACTGGCTCTATCGGGTCTTAGCAGCTATTTAATCGCAGGCATAAATGAGACTTGGAGCGTAATCACCGGCATCGTCGGACTCTGCCTGTTAGCGGTTTGTTTATTGGGACTCATGGAAATCGAGCCCAATAATGCCCGAGTAATGCTCTTTTTCGGAAAATATAAAGGGACAATTACTGATAATGGATTTTTCTGGGTCAACCCGCTTTACAGCAAAAAGAAAATCACGTTACGTGCCCGTAATTTAGATGTCCCTCCTATCAAGGTAAACGATAAGGTCGGCAATCCGGTTATGATCGGGGCCGTGATGGTATGGAAAGTCAAGGATACTTATAGAGCGATGTTCGACATCGATTCTTCGTCTATTAGTATCTCTTCGAATAAATCATTCATATCAATGGGAGAATCCTCTGAATTATCCCAACGAATGCAGAATTATGAGAATTTCGTGCAGATACAAAGTGATGCCGCCATCCGTAAGATCGCTGGCATGTATGCCTATGATTATAACGAGAGCAAAGATCCCGTGACCTTACGGTCCGATGACGGGGAGGTCGCTCAAAAGCTGGAGGAGGAATTAAACAGCCGTCTGGCGATAGCAGGTATTGAGGTATTGGAAGCCCGTATCAATTACTTAGCGTATGCTTCCGAGATCGCCGGAGTCATGTTACGCCGCCAGCAAGCGGAAGCAATTATCGCCGCCAGAGAACGGATCGTGGAAGGAGCGGTTAGCATGGTTCAACTCGCCTTGAACAAACTGGATAAAGACAATGTTGTGGAACTGGATGAGGAACGAAAGGCCGCAATGGTCAGTAATCTGTTGGTTGTCCTTTGTGCTGACGAGGCAGCGCAACCTGTCGTAAATACCGGGACTCTACATCATTAATGTAAGAATTTAATATTAATACTAGTATATGGCCAAAAAAGATAATACTGTCAAAAGCTTCATCCTGCGGGTGGACGCTGATATGATGGAAGCTATCGAAGCTTGGGCTGCGGACGAATTTCGCAGCACCAATGGCCAAATCCAGTACATTCTGGACCAAGCCTTACGAAAGGCAGGACGGTTGAAGAAGAAAAGACTGCCCCGGCCACAAAACGACGACAAGTCATAAAAAAAGCCTGATCTTTCGATCAGGCTTTTTTATTAACGGCTAATGAACAGCCAAGCATCTTTATACTTTTCTATTTTTCGAAGTGTCGCCATGTAGCTCTCGGCATCCGCCCGGTTATTAAACTTATCCGCATAAATACGATATTTACCATCACGAACCACCTTGCTTACATTTTTACATTGCGCACGGTCTACACCGGATATATACTCATTCGCCTGCTCCTCTGTCGGGAAACTCGCTATCACGATATGATACATCTTCTTCGGTGCCACGGATTTCACTTTCGGAGCGGGAGCAACAAGCTCTTTCTTTACCTCAGGAGCAGAAGCCGCTTTGGCAATCTCTGTCTCCTTAGTCGCTTCTATTTTGGGAGTTACCTCCGCTACCATCTCGTCCTCTTGGGATACTTGAATTTCCTCCAGCTGAGAAATCGGTTCCTCAAACCTATAATTTATCATCTCCGTAGGAACAAAACTAGCTGTATAAGCGGACAGGTTTACTTCTTTCACCGGAGTCGAAACCACAAAGAATAATGCGACAGCAGCAGCTGACGCCGCAACAACCCGGATCAACTTACGACTAACCGGGATATAGAACACATCTTTCTTTTTCTTACCCGTAAGTAAGGCAACCTCTTCCCGCTCTTCCTCCAACGATCGCAAAACCGGAAAATGAAACGATGATAAACCATACGAATCCGCATTAAATACCCCAGAATCGCCCGGCGTAAAAATGGTCTGCCCTTCCTCTCCTATAGAGAAAGTCCCGATTCGCCCCAATGTTATCCGCTTGTCTTGTTCCAAAGAAACATTCAAAGCCTCGATATCCTCTTCCAGCATCAATTGAGCTTTCCGGTAATCAACGCCATACGTCTGCATATACGACTCGGAAAGCAAGCCGTCTGTATGCTGTAGCGTTACATTGAACATAACCTCTTTACGCATCGGCCGGAATGAATATTCCTCTTCCTCATACGTCGCCGGCAAGATTTGCAGCACGAAACCACCAAACTTCGGCAAGATCACACAATCATGCGTCAGCAATAAGCGTTCAATATGTGTTATTATCCTTAACATAGAGACAAAGGTAAATATCTTTATAGAAATAACAAAAAAAGAGCACTTTTTTCCTTTGAAATGACCCGGAAAAACATAGTTATGAAATACTCAAAACATAACTATGTCTCAAGAAAATCATAACTATGAATTTTAAACAAGTTATTAGGACTTATTTTCTCATATCATTTGACACGCAAGCAACTTTGTCATCTTTCATCCACGTCTTCCGCAAACCAATCTCCACCTTCAGCTACAACTTCCTGCTTAAGTTTCAACATCTTTGATTTCAGTCTCGCTACAATTTCAGGATGTTTATCTGCCACATCTATTCGTTCCTCACGATCATCTCTCAAATTATATAACTCAAAATATTTTGGAAACACCTTCTTGGCGAACTCCATATGTTCTTTTGTCAAATACCAAGGCTTCACTTTACCAAGCGCTAATTCATCCAAACTAAAAGCCCATGGTAGAGGCTCATCGTATCCCAGTAGACACCAGTCGCCTTCACGTATCATACAAATAGGATCATGAATATACCGGAAAAAGAACAAAGGGTTTTCTCTTTCCAACGTTTCAGCTTTCCCCAAAAACACCGGAGAAATATCCATACCATCAATAACACGATCTGTAGGAACCGGAGCATCCGCTAAAGACGCTAACGTTGGTAATATATCCGTGAAACAACCGTTAAACTCACTAATCACACCGGTTGGTACATGTTTATTCCATCTAACAATACATGGAACTCGCAATCCTCCCTCATAATTAAAATGTTTCTCTCCCCGAAATGGCAAATTAGAATAATCCCACTGAGAACCATTATCAGAAGCAAATATGACAATCGTATTATCTTCCAGATTCTGTTCTTTTAGATAATTCATTAATTTACCAATCGCTATATCCATATTTTCGATACACCCATAATACTCAGGATTAATAGCATGCCTTTTCTTCAACTCCTCCGGGGCCGCCATTGGAAAATGAGGCTCATTGAACCAAACATTTAAGAAGAAAGGTTCCTGTTTATTCTTGTCTAGCCATTGGAGTGCTTCCGTTACCACAATATCACAGGAATAACCTTCGATCTCACCTTGCGGTTCTCCATTCCGGAAAAAGTTCGTGGGATTATGATGAGACGGGACTGAATTATTCAAGGCATAAAAACTATAATCAAAACCTTGATCATTGGGATAAGGTTGATCCGGACGTCCCGAACTTAAATGCCACTTTCCAAAATGCCCCGTCGCATAATCTGCTTGTTTCAGTACTTCTGCTATAGTAACCTCACTATCTCTCAAATGCATCGGTGAGTTTTGCTCCAGATAATTATAAACCCCTGTACGAGTACAATTCCGACCGGTCATTAGAGCCGCACGAGATGGAGAGCTAACAGCCGCACCACAATAAAAATTCGTAAAGCGAATACCTTGCCGGGCCAATAAGTCCAAATTCGGAGTTTGGGAAGTAGGAAAGCTATCCGACTGCTGCGGAAAATTCTCATTTCGATAACAAGAGACATCATTATATCCCAAATCATCCGCTAATAAAATTATGATATTCGGCTTAGGAACAGCTTCCTCTTTTGCGCCACAACTTACGGTTGACAACATCAATGCGGCACTATTAACCGCAACAAAGATCTCTTTATAATTCATTTTATATGAATCTAAATTCTAATAAATATATTCTCTAAATCACCAACCCGGATTTTGCTCTAAATTTGGATTCAAAGAGCGCTCACTATCAGGAATAGGTAATAAATCATAGTATTCCAAATAGCCGTTCGGGAATTTTGTCTCAATCACGCTTCCTTCATGATCCTTTATAATCATCGGATAAAGCTCCTTTCCTATTTTCCAACGCTTCACATCCGACCAATAACGACCTTCCAACGCCAATTCTATTCTTCTTTCATGCCTTAGTTTCTCACGGGCCTCATCCCGAGATAAGGACAAAGGCAATGGGGAAATTTTCACGTCATCTCGTTCCGTACGGATCCGGTTTAATATAGCGATCGCCTCCGAAACATTTCCACCAGATTCAATAATCGCTTCCGCTTTCGACAATAGCACATCCGCATATCGCAAGATAATATCGTTGATATAAGACTGGCCGGCGGGAGGTAAATCCGCCTCGTTCTGAATCCGGTACTTACGAGTACTCAAATGTTTCAATCGATTACCCGCATGATTAAAAGCTCCCCCCGGATACAAATAACTAGGGAAACGATGTCCTAAAATATAAGAGCCCGGAAGCACAACCGTGAACGCTAAACGAGGATCACGGTTCTCATAAGGATTTTCCGGATCAATAGGGCTCCCATCCACGGTCTCATAAGCCGCCACCAAATCATCTGTAGGAACATAGCGACTACCACGTGTCCAACTACCGGTTCCCGTTCCGCAGTATTGATCCAGAAAAGTACCCTGTGAATTTTCACCCTCTATATATTGGATATCAAATAGAACCTCCTTATTTCCTTCATTAGCCGGATCGAACAATGTCGCATAACTATGAAACAAGCCATATTTCTTCAGAGCATCAATCTGATCTACACATTCCAAAACCGCCTTATACTTACCTTGATATAAATACGCACGCATTTTCATACCCAAGGCAGCGCCTTTCGTAGCACGTCCTTTCTCCGGAGCATCCGCACCTAAATTAGCGATGGCGACATCATAATCATCCAACGCCTGTTGCCATGTATCTTCTCGACTGGAACGCTTTAGGTTACGAGCCTCCGATGTTGAGATTTCTGAAAGTACGACAGGAACACCCCCATAAGTTTCCGCAAGTACCGAATAAGCCAATCCCCTCAAGAAATGAGCCTCGCCAACATACAACTTTTTCGCCTCCCCCGCTAATTCTATTTTTTCTAAACAAGCCAATAAATAATTAGCCCTAGAGATCATTTCATAACATCTTTTCCAACGAAAAGTAACGACACCGCCATCACTAGAGCTCAAACGTCCGGCTCCCAATTTATTGAAAACCTCGACAGTTCCCCAATTATATGCATTGGGAGTCGCACAATCTGTCATTCCAAACCCAAACAAACCTTGATCTATGACAGCGGTCTCCCTTAGACAAGCATACGTTCCATCTAACAGTAACTTAATATCCGATTCTTTTTCCGGAAAGTTAGCGGCCGTGATTTTATCCTCCGGATACAAATCCAGATAATTCTCCATACAACCACCAAAAGAGATCAATAACAAAAACGACAAACAATATATTATTAAACGTTTCATAGCTTTAGAAATTAAGATTTAAACCCAATGTGAATATTCTCGGTGTCGGATACGGAGAACCTCCCGCATCAAACGTATTTCTTTCCGGATCGTATCCCTCATAGCCTTTTTTCCACATAACCGTAAATAAATTCTGAGCATTAGCGTATACATAAAGCCGTTGCATTTTCAACTTTGACGTAATCCTTTCCGGAAATGCATAACCCAATTGTAAGTTCTTCAATTTCAAGAAGTCAATCCGATGTACCCAAAATGAGGAGTCGTATCGATCCCAAGTAGAGTCATATCGAAGCATAGGGATACTAGAACCTGAATTCTCCGGTGTCCATGCGTCTCTCCAAAAGCCCGCGATTCGCATATACTCATATCCTAAGCGAGTCATTTCATTTTGAGTAAAGACATTCGCCTTTCCTAAACCCTGAAACAAGAGGCTCAGATCAAATCCCTTATAACGCAGCCCTGCAGAAATACCATAAGTGATCTTCGGAATCGTATTTCCTAATACTTGCTTATCTTGATAGTCCAATTTTCCATCATTATTTACATCCTCATACTTCAAATTACCCATGGCAGGCTTATAGCCATTATTATGCATATGCTCTACCGCTTCTTCATCCGATTGGTAAATGCCAATCGCTTTATAACCATACAACGCTTTGTAAGGATATCCCTCACGGATCAAATACAGTTGATCCGGAGAATTACCACCTTGGAACTTTGTTACTTCATTATTTATGTAAGTAAAATTAAATCCTACATTAAATCCCAATCGATCCCTACTGGCTTCCAAATTATCATAATTCGCAACCAATTCAAAACCGTTATTTTTCATCTCCCCAACATTCTCGAAAGGCGCTGTCTTATCACCTAAGATATTGGAGATTGGTAATTGAACAATAATATCGGTAGTCTTTTTATGGTTCTTCGTCAAATTTGGTGGTACTTCTTCTATTGTGAATAAATAATCTTCGCTCTCAGTAGTTTAACTCCTGCCCTATTGTACATCTGTCTTTTTACCGCTTTAATTTTATTCACTGTCCCCTCCAGTAATCCGTTACTGAAGGGGATATCAATAGCTGCCTGTACTGCCTCCCAGTCTTTTTCAATACCATATGCAAAGTTCGTCAGTGCCATATTCCGTGTTGCCTTCGCTTTTTCAATCCACTTTCTAATATCCTTATCATAAGTGTTCCCATTAATCATATCTCTGAAATTCTGACACACGCTTAAAAGTTCTTTAATCTGCGGTGAGGACTTATACAGTTCCGCTAGTTTAGGATTATCCGATTCTCCCTTTAGAATGTATTTGCGTATCTGATTCTGTGAAACTCTCTGTATTTTACTTCTGTTTTCAATGCTCTCATTATGCTCCTTGACTTCCTTCCTCTTTTGTTGATACCTTTTTCGCAAGCTGGATGTTATCCTTCCAATAAGTGCGCCACTGATTTTACTCCCCATTTTTTGTGCCAATATTTTTCGAGTAATACAGCCCGCACTAATGATTGTAGCCAGTTCGGATACATATTTAAGAGCTGTCTTCTGTTGCTCATTCAAGTATGCCCCTATTCTTCTGTTGTGAATAATCTTATAAATGTAGCGACTTTTCTTACCCAAATGTGCGGCTGTCTGCTCAATGGTCATCCCCTGCATTTTTAAGTTCAAGCTTTCCCTGTATATCTTCAATTTTTCTCTGTGTCGGACATCTCCCATGTTAAATATGTCCTGAAGAATTAACGAAGAAGCCGTGTCTCTGTCAGGATATTCGTATTTGAGCTTTTTCTTGGTCTGACGGATTATTTTCTCTATTTCCGGTATCATCGTGTCCGTCATATTCTTGATTAGATGGAATCGGTCGCAGATTTGTGTAACACCAGGAATTATTCTGTTTATAGCCTCTGTGAAACATCTTCCACGGTCTCTCGTTATATATTGTATTTGAGGATTCCGGATGAGCCAGTTATCAAGTGCTTCTCCGTTTCTATCCTCTAACAAAGCAATAGGTATGTGTGTCATCTGGTCTACGACCACACTCATATAATCCTTACCTTTTTTATAGGCAAAATCATCAATACCTACATAAATACTTTTATTATGCATAGGATTGTGTTGTCCGCACTGTTGTAGGATGCGTAAGCAGGAAGAACTACTGGCTGTTATATGGAACAGTTGCAAAAGAGAAGAGGCCTTTCGGGAAGTAAGTTCCAAACTTATCGATCTGATGCGTTCCTCAACAAGATAGCTCCGTCTACCATACCGACGAGCCAGAAAAGACAACGGTTCGCAGAATATTTTTTGTGGACAAGAAACATTGTCACAATAATATTTGCCAACCTTGATGACTAACTCCAAAGTATGACCGTAAACTTCAAGATCCTCAATATGACGGGAGTAGTAACTGTGCAATCGGTGACTGAAATGTCCGCAATAAGGACAGGAAGCCCCTTTGCCAGCCGTATGTAGAAAGACCGTCAATGAGCCAACAGCTTCAGAGATACCATCTTGTTGCAGATTATCGTAGCCAAGACTGAATCTGAAATCATGGAATAATCCCCTATTTGTAGGAGCATTTTCTTTTTTTGATGTATATTTGTACGTTGTAGATATGACTTGTTGCATTGTAACTCTTAATGATGTGGTGTCTTTAAAGTTACTAAAAAGCAAACATATCTACAACTTTTAATAGGATTAAGAAAGAAGAAGACAGTTGAAATAAAAAAGAGATTACCACCAAATTTGACGAAGAACCCTTTTTATTGAAATAGTCCGCTTCAATGCTTAATTTATTGTTTAAGAAGCCCAGATCCAGACCAATATCTAGAGAAGAAGTTGTTTCCCAAGTAATATCCTCATCAACCAAGGCTGTTACAGCCGCACCCGGAGCCAAGGAACCTCCATAATTATAACTTAAATTATAATTCTGATTGATAACAGTTAAATAAGGCCAATACCCCTCGATCATCTGGTTACCCAATTGTCCCCAAGAAGCTCGCAATTTCATGTTAGAAAAAATATTCACATTCTTAATGAAGCTTTCCTCACTCAACCGCCAACCAGCTGAGAAACCGGGAAAAACACCCCATCGATTACCTCGTTTGAAACGGGAGGAGGCATCCGCACGAAGATTCATCTCGAATAAATATTTATCAGCGAAAGCATAATTTAGACGACCGAAGTAAGAAGCCATACGTAATCCTTGCATATTACCCTTGCCCTGAATGCCATTCGTTCCCGCATCCACTTGGGTTAATCCGTCTTTAGCTGGATCCGTCCTACGTGCATATACGTTCTTAATATTATAATTTTCTAATTGAGCACCCAAGATTCCCGCGACCGAATGTTTTTCCACAAACTTCTTGCTATAGTTCAAGGTCGCATGAAAGTTATTACGCATAGTAGATATTTGCTCTCTACTCATCTCCAAGCCATCCCGGTTATAATTTATAGTCATTGTCTCTATACCGGAATCCGTGTATCCATAAAGGGTCTCATTATATTTATCGACCATTTTCCAATTGCCATTAGAGGCCCAAGTGACTTGCAAATTCAAGTCCTTCGTAAAGTCAACAGTAGCGAACGCATTTAACGACATATAATCCAAAGTCGTTTTGGTAGCGCCATTGGAAGCATCAATTAACGGGTTCCTGTTATCATACAATAAAGTTCCATCCTGCGCAATCGCCTCAACCGAACCAAAACGTCCATCTCTCGTATAAGGAGCGATAAAAGGGGCTGCTCCCGATTGTATAAAGAATACACGCGATAAATCAAACGGTTCTTGAGAATTCCGGCGTATATAATTTAAACGAGCGCCAACTTTCAACCACGAATTAACCTTATATTCCAGATTAGCCCGCATACCGAATCTCTCCGCATCTGTATTCGTAATAATACCCTCTTGCTTCAAATAATTTAAGGACAAAAAAGAAGATAATTTTTCCGAACCACCTCGAATTGATAAATTATGGCCTGTAATTAGAGCATTCCGATAAACGTGTTCGTACCAATCCGTATTCGGGTATTTATAAGGATCCGTGCCATTCTTGAAATCAGAGATCAAGGACTCGGGATATAAAGGACTCTCGCCACCATTAGCCAAGGCTTGGTTTGCCATGGTCATTAACTCCGCACTATTTGTCACCAGATCAAATCTCCGCCCCAACTGTTGTACACCTACATATGAGTTCAATTCCACATGCGTCTTCTCATTATTTTTACCCATCTTCGTCGTTACCAAAACGACTCCATTCGCTGCTTTCGATCCATAGATAGCTGCGCTAGCCGCATCCTTCAACACGGTGATACTCTCAATATCGCTTGGATTGATCTGACTAAAAACGCCTTCTACTCCATCAATAATTACCAACGGATCCGAGTTATTCAGCGTACCCCAACCCCGGATTCTTAACTGAGCGCCATCATCCCCCGGCTTTCCCGAATTTTGACTGATCCATACACCCGACACTTTACCAGAAAGGGCTTGTGAGGCATCCGTTATAGGCCGGTTTGCCAATTCCTCATCAAACTTCACGGAAGAAACAGATCCTGTCAAATTCACTTTCTTCTGAGTACCATAGCCAACAACGACAACCTCATCCAGTTGTTCACTATCCTCTGTCAGTGTAATCGTTAGGCTAGAACGATTATTCAAGGCTATTTCTTCTGTCTTATACCCTATATAAGAAATAGAGACCATCGCATTCGGACTTACCTCATTTAATAAAAAATGTCCGTCCATATCCGTAATCGTACCCGTTCTACCCCCCTTCACCAGTACATTTACACCAATGAGAGGTTCCCCATGAGTATCTTTCACAATACCAGTGACCGTGATTTTTTTAGCTTGCTGAATAGAAAGGGACGAGTTTTCTTTTTTCTCGTTCCTTCGTACGATAATTTGTCGGTTGTTGATAATATATTCAACATCCGTTCCTTTAAATAACCTTTCCAATATAACCTCAACGGACTTATCCCGTACGTCCAAATTTACCCTGCGATGCAAGTCGATATTAGCGCCATGATAAACAAAAACAAACTCACTATTTTTCTCAATGTGGTCAAATACATCCTTTATGGTACAATTATTCATACGGACTGTCAACGTGGTTTGTTCCGTCTGCAAGGTAGCGGCGTACACCGCAGAGCCTCCAGAACTGATCAAGCATAAGGCTAAACAAACACTTTTGAGAAAATGATTCGATTCTCTACAGAAATCATCTTTTTTTTTCATACATTTGTAATGTTTTTTCTTTAATACATAATTAATTGATTAAACGAAGTCTTTGAACCGGTGGATATGACGGTATCTTCCGGTTCTTTTTGTCAATTTTTCTTTTTAACACAAAGTCTTTTCACCAAATAGTTCTGTTACATAGGCAATCTATTTTAATATGATTATATTATTCTCTTTATCCGTCTCTTGTCGCAAGAATAGAGATTGACAAATAATCTCAACAACATCTTCCAAACTTCCTCGCAAATCAAGTTTACCGGAAAGAGGTATTTCCGCGATCTCTTTATCAAACACAATCGTACGCCCATAGTATCGGGCTAATTTATTTAAGACATCCCCAACCTTACGATCGTTCACTTGCATCAGATTATCTTTCCAACAGATATACTCAAACACATCCACTTCCTTAATAGATACCCCTTTATTTCCCAACTCTATCATCTGGTTAGGAGCTAGCACCTCTTTAACATGCTTATCATTCTCTACCTCCACCCGGCCTTCGACTAATACAACGGAAGCCTTCGGCTCATCTCCATAGACGCAAACATTAAATTGGGTACCGAGTACCTTTACATTAAACGCATTTGTCTTTACGATAAAAGGGCGGGAAGAATCTGGGGTAACATCCAAATAGGCTTCTCCCGTAACTAAGATCTCTCGTTTATCTTTAGCAAACACGGCCGGATAAATCACACGGGTATCGGCATTTACATATATCTGGGTACCATCTGAAAATATAATATTTGCCCGCTTGCCCTTCGGTACTATGATTTGATTCAAATTTCCAGTCTTAGTAGCTAATACTTTCTTCTTTATCTGAGAGTCTTTTACACTTGGTTTACCTATATTATCATGCGTAATTGTAGCCCCATTTTTAAGCTGTACCCAGCTTCCATTTTCCACCAGCACAATCTCATCGTCCGGCAAAGAGTCTATGCTCTTTTCTTCCAACAAAGCCAATGGCAAGGAGGATTTATCATCCCCCACCATCCAGAAATAACATCCTATGGCAAGGAGTAACACGACCGCCGCCGCCACAGAAGAAGCTAGATAGCGTATGCGTAAAACAAAGGTTTTACGGGGAGCTTTCAAACGTTCCTCGACCTTCTGCCATGAGGATAAAGCGAACTTGGAATCCAATTGTTCCACTTCTCGGACTTTACGCCATAAATCCTCTCCAGCTTGCCGGAATAAATCTTTTTCAAATATGTCTCGTTTCTTATTCACAGGTTACATTTTTATTCTTATTACGGATCAATTTGATTTTGGTACTCACTTTTGCGGAAAAAAACACAATTTTTCATATTCTTGTGTTTTGAAAAGCACGATCTTCCACACTCGCTATATATCGACACCCGGTATCCTTCCAATATACATAAATCACTAATAATATGATATTTACAGTTTTTCTTAGTATCAAACAAAAGTTTTCCGTACACTAAACCTTAGTTTACCTATAGTAAAACAAAAGTTTCTTCAGTACGAAACTTTTGTTTTCCCTAAGGGAAACAACTCTTAAAGACTCCATTCCCTACTCACAAGCCTAAGTGATAAATTGCTTTCTTGCCATTCACCTTAAAACATGGTAGGTCAAGAGTGATAATTGTAGATATTTTTATATCTACAACCACCATGTAATATACTTATTTATAGGGCATATAAGACATAGTTGTAGATATGGTAGATATTTTCGCTTATGTAAGCATAGGGAATAAAACATAATGGATGCCCCCCATTATTAAAGCGTCCAGGGAAAACCACCTTCTTAACTTACTAAGCGTTCTGGATAATAAATTTTTACTCGATTGATAATTTATACCTAAGATCTCCGCAATCTCATCGTGTCCCAATCCATTTACATAATAAAGATAAATAATCTCTCTCTGGTGGGGGGAAAGTTTTGTCAAAGCCTTCATTAAGAGTTTAACCCGTTCGTCCGCTTCCGTCGTATCCAGTGAGATACGAGAAAATAATTCATCTGTTTGGAAAGTATCCTCATAAAGAGAGATGTCCTCCATCTTCCTGTTTTTCTCGATCGTATCATACAACTTATGCCTTAAAGTCTTGAGTAAGTAACCTTTGACATTTACAGTTGGAGATAAAGTCTCGTGGTTTTGAATCAATTTGATAAAAATATCCTGTACGCAATCTTCCACCAAGCTCTTGTCAGGAAGTAGCTTGATACCATAATTGCGCAATAAGGCGTAAAATCGGCAATACAGCTCACGGAAAGCTCTCATATCTCCCTTCAGACACAGTTCCCAAAGCCCCTCATCGGATATTTTCATATAGATCATGTAGAAATAACTCCCGCAGATTTGACGCAAACATACACAAAAACATTCGATTTTCAGATTAGCTAGAAGAGATTTTATAGAAAAACACGTGTATAACGCAAAATACATTATACACGTGTTCATTGAAATAATACGAAAAGGTTACTTATATCGCTTACTTTGCCAAGGGATCATACCCGTCTGGCGGATATGCTCCATCAAGCCATTGAACAAGTTTTTATAGGCAGCGGAAGAACGCTCTGCGATCGGGTTTTGCTCTTTAGGGTCTTCTTTCAGATTGAAGAATTGGATAGGTTCCCAAGGTGTGTTTTGTAAGATCTTATAATCTTTATAGCGAGATGCGTAATAGGCTTTACCACCATATCGGGAATTACCTTCCCTTCGTACCCAATGCACCATTCGATCTCCGGTATCTTGTTCCTCACCCCGTAAAAGAGGCAAGATACTGATACCGTCGATCTCATGCGATACAGGCACGGCTGTCAGATCGCATAAGGTCGGGAACATATCCGAAAGCATGACGAAATTATCACGTACCGCCGGACGGATCTGGTTCTTCCAATAAATACCTCCGGCTACCCGGATCCCTCCCTCATACATATCCTGCTTTGCGCCTCTGAACGGGCCGTTATTCGCACCCGCATCGTCCTGCCCTCCATTATCAGAGGTAAATATAATGATCGTATTCTCCAACTGGCCATTCTGTTCCAAGGCCTCATACACACGTCCGACGTTATAATCCAAATGCTCAATCAAGGCGACAATCTTAGCACGCTTCTCAGGAAGTGACGGTTCACGCTTTTTCACCTTTTCCAGCCATTCCTGAGGAGGTTGTATCGGGGTATGTGGGGCATTATAAGCTAGATACAAGAAGAAAGGCTCTTGCTTTTGCTTCATATCCGACAGGTAACGGATCGCCCAATCAGAGAAAATCTCTGTAGCATGTCCTTGTGGATCGATCTCTTTCAAGTTCTCACGCATATAATTATTTCCGAAACGACGATGGGTATAATAATCATCCATCATATCCCCTAAAAATCCCCGGTAGAAATCGAAGCCCCTTTCCGTAGGGGTATTCGGAGACTCCAATCCTAGATTCCATTTTCCAACCATCGCATTATGATAGCCTCTTTTCTTCAACATCTGGGGTAATAATACGGCATCCTCCGACAGATACCCCCAGCTATCCTCTTTATGCGTACGAATGACTCCCGGTACGCCTACCATATCCGGATAACGACCGGTTAATAAGGAAGCTCTACTAGGAGAGGAGACCGGACAGTTCGCATGGAAATTCGTGAAACGAACTCCTTCATTTAATAATTTATCGATATGTGGAGTTTGAATGTCCTTGGCGGCTCCTTGACAGGACAAATCACCATATCCCAAATCATCCACCAAAATCAGCAGGATATTCGGGCTATCCGGCAAAGCCTTTGTTTGTGCGGAAGCTGCGGAAAAAGCCAATCCGCAAGCCGCTGTCAGTATATATTTATTCATCTATCTGTTGTTTTTAATTTCCCATTACATCATATCACATACGGGAGGTTTGATCTTCATTCCTTTCTTATGTTTCTCACCGGCCTCGATCAGTAATTTCACGATCTCCGGATGCTTCTCCGCCTGATTGAACCTCTCCGAGATATCTGTCTCCACGTTATACAACAAGGGTTCTGCCGGAGTCTCGATCTTACAGGTTCGCAGATATTGGTCCTTGATCGTCTTAAAATAATACTTCCACTCCCCTTTACGGATCGCCATCAACTCGCTTCCCCACCAATAATAAACCTCATCACGGGCGGAATGCTTTTCCTCAAACAATAATCCGGTTTGATTCACGCCATCCAATACAAGATCTTTCGGTTGCTCGATACCCGCCATCGAGAGGAAAGTCGGATATAAATCCATCGAGGTCATAATCTCATCGTTGATCGCCGGATTGATTTTTCCCGGCATCCAACAAATGGCCGGTACCCGGAAGCCACCTTCCCACCAAGTACCCTTGCCATCCTTCAACGGACCTGCGGAACCACCATTCTCATGCTCCGTCAGCCAAGGGCCGTTATCGCTGGTAAAAATAACAAACGTATTCTCGTCCAAGCCATTTTCACGCAGAGCCTTCAACACCTCCCCAACGCTCCAGTCTATTTCCTCAACCACATCTCCGTACAGGCCTCGTTTGCTCGTTCCCGCAAAACGGGCATTCGTATACAATGGGATATGCGGGAAGGTATGAGCGAAATAAAGGAAGAAAGGTTCCTTTGAATGATCCTTGATGAACGATACCGCTTTCTCCGTATAGCGACGGGTTAATTCTCCCTGATCCGGTTCCGATTCGATTTGCTTACCATCCACTATCAATGGAGTCGGAGGAAAATTCCGGGCATGCGCGCCTTTATTCTGAACGGGGCTCATATCATTGGAATAAGGTATGCCGAAATAGGTATCAAAACCATGATCCGTCGGTAAATAGGGAGAGAACGCTCCTAAATGCCATTTGCCTACACAGCCGGTCGCATACCCACTTTGTTGTAAAACCTTGGCGATCGTGACCTCATCTTGTCCTAACCCAGCCTTTGAGTTAGGGAAAAGTACGGCTACCCGATCTCCATATAATCCATTTCGAACCGGCAAACGTCCGGTCATTAACGCGGCCCGACTTGGCGTAGAAACTCCGGCCCCCACATAAAACTGGGTCAGCTTCATTCCTTCACAAGCCATACGGTCTATATTCGGTGTGCGGATCGTGGGATTCCCATAGCAACTCAAATCCCCATATCCCATATCGTCACAGAATATGATTACAAAATTAGGCTTATTGGCCGCATCCGAGGCAGCGTTCAAGCTCAAGCTGTTCGATAATACCGCCGCTGTTAAAACAGACAATGATTTCAGTGTTTTCATATACGTATCTTTTTATTTAAGTAAACGGGGAAAAGGTTCATCTATGATACCGGCAGGACGCTGGTTCCGGCCTTCACATCCCCAATCTCCCATATCACTACGAACCTGTTCGATCCATTGATTCATCTTCGTTACTACTTCGGGATGTTTATCGATGACATTGGTTGTTTCCGACAAATCATTCGCCAAATTATATAAACGAGCTTCACCGACTTCCGTATCCGGGAAGTGAGGGCCTTTGATACGTTCCTTCAAAGGTAAATGATACTTCCAGTTTCCCCAACGTACCGCTTGTAATTGTTGTTTCTGGTAATAATAGAAAGTCTCCGTGGGCGATGCCATCGATTCTCCCTCCAAGATTCCAGACACATTATGCCCATCTATCACCCGGTCGGAAGGAACCGCATAACCGCAATAATGCGCCAATGTCGGTAAGAAATCCATCGAAGTCACCAGATTATCAGTCTCCTGTCCCGCCGGTATTTTAGCGGGCCATCTCATTATACAAGGCACCCTGAACCCACCTTCATACGTCGTACCCTTTTGGCCTCTCAACGGACGGTTCGTACCGCCGAAGTGTTCATCCGCACCATTATCGGAAGTAAAGATAACCAAGGTATTTTGATCCAATCCTTCCTCCTTTAAAGTCTCAAGCAAGACTCCCATCGACCAATCCAATTCCTCGGTCGCATCTCCATAGAGTCCGTTCTGAGACTTTCCCTTGAAAGCGGGAGAAGCCGCTAACGGATTATGAGTCATATTATGGCACAAGTAAATAAAGAACGGAGATTCCTTATGAGACTTTATAAACTCCACAGTCTTATTGGTATAACGAATCGTCAAGGAATCATGACCGACTGGAGCCACTATTACCTCCTCCTGTTCCATCAAGGGTAACGGACAATACGGACGATCCATATCGTTACTATAAGGAATACCATAATAATAGTCGAAACCCTGCCGGGTAGGAAGAAATGGCAATTGATCCCCTAGATGCCATTTCCCGATACAAGCCGTCGCATACCCCTGCTCCTTCATCAACTCGGCGATCGTTATCTCACCGGGATTCAAGCCTTTATGCGAAGCTGGAAATAGCACTTGCCTCCCTTTGGACATCAAAGGTGTAGGGTCCGCATTTACATGCATGGAGACTCGCCTTGGATAACACCCTGTCAATAAAGCCGATCTGGAAGGTGTGCTCACGCTCGAACCCACATAAAAATCGGTCAGTCGTATTCCCTCTTTAGCCATCTGGTCGATATGGGGAGTACGATGCTTCGTACTCCCGTAACAACCTAAATCCCCATATCCGAAATCATCGATAAATACGATTATCACATTTGGCCTTTCCGCCGCTTGAGTAGCCACGGCCGCTCCGGAAAAAGCTAATACAGATATTAGTTTAGATATAAATTTCATTTCATCCTTCTTTTAGTTGAACATTACCAACCCGGGTTCTGATCCAAATTCGGATTCAAAGAGCGCTCGCTATCAGGAATCGGTAATAAATCGTAATATTCCAAATAGCCATTTGGGAACTTCGTCTCGATCACGCTACCCTCATGATCCTTAATAATCATAGGGTAAAGTTCCTTACCGATTTTCCAACGTTTTACATCTGACCAATAACGTCCTTCTAATGCTAACTCAATCCGTCTCTCATGTCTCACTTTCTCACGAGCCTCCTCACGACTCATAGATGTCGGCAGCAAAGAGATCTTAACGTCATCCCTTTCCGTACGGATCCGGTTAAGGATAGCGATCGCATCCGCCACATTTCCATTCGTCTCAATAATCGCCTCCGCTTTTGACAATAAGACATCCGCATATCTCAGTATGATATCATTGATATAAGACTGCCCGGAAGGAGGAAGCTTTGACTCATCCTGAATCCGATATTTACGGGTACTTAAATGTTTCAACCGATTACCGGCATGATTAAACGCACCTCCCGGATACAGGTAATTAGGGAAACGATAGCCCAAGAAATAAGAACCCGGAAGTACAGCCGTGAAACCTAAACGAGGATCCCGGTTCTCATAAGGATTCTCGGGATCTACAGGAGAGCCGTCGATCGTCTCATAAGCCGCTACCAAATCATCCGTAGGGACATAACGGCTTCCACGGGTCCAACTTCCGGTACCCGTTCCGCAATACTGGTCAATATAGGAACCTTGCGAATTCTCGCCTTCAATATATTGGATATCAAACAATACTTCCTTATTGTTCTCATTAGCCGGATCAAACAAGCCCTCATAACTATGGAATAGACCATATTTCTTCAACGCATCAATTTGCTCGACACAAGCCAGAACCTCCTTGTATTTACCTTGGTATAAGTAGGCTCGCATTTTCATACCTAAAGCCGCCCCCTTGGTAGCACGCCCCGGCTCGGGAGCATCCACTCCCAAATTGGTGATCGCAACCTCATAATCATCCAACGCCTGTTGCCAAGTCTCCTCCAAACTCGCCCGCTTCAAGCTACGAGCTTCTTCCGTGGAAATGTTCGTCAATATAATAGGTACCCCACCATAGGTTTCCGCTAGCACGGAATAAGCCAGTCCCCGTAGAAAATGAGTCTCACCTGAATATTTGGCTTTCGCTTCTTCCGATAAATCCACTAAATCCATACAGGCCAACAAATAGTTTGCCCGGGAGATTATCTCATAACATCTTTTCCAACGATACGTTACGACTCCTCCGTCACTAGAGCTCAATCGCCCGGCACCCAACTTATTAAAAACCTCATCCGTTCCCCAGTTAAATGCGTTAGGGGTAGCTCCATCCGTTATGCCAAAGCCAAACAAGCCTTGATTATAAACCTCTTTTTCCCTCAATTGAGCATAGACACCATTTAAAAGGAGTTTGATATCCGATTCATTTTCCGGGAAACTCGCCGAAGTAATCTTATCCTCAGGATACAAATCCAAATAATTCTCCATACATCCCGTGAAAGAGACACATAGTATAATTGATAAGCAATATGCTAATAACTGTTTCATACTTTTAGAAATTAAGATTTATACCAAATGTAAATATTCTCGGAGTCGGGTAATAATTGGTACCCGAATCAAACGTATTTCTTTCCGGATCATATCCTTCATACCCTTTTTTCCACATAATCGTAAACAGGTTCTGGGCATTCGCATATACATACAACCGTTGCATTTTTAGCTTTGAGGTAATCCATTCAGGGAACGCATAACCTAATTGTAAGTTCTTCAATTTCAAGAAATCGATACGATGTACCCAAAATGAGGAGTCATACGTGTCCCATGAAGAGTCAAACCGAAGCATCGGTATATTTGAGTCCGGATTCTCTGGGCTCCACGCATCCCGCCATTTATCAGAAATAGTCAGCCATTCGTATTGCATACGGGTCATGCCGCTCTTCGTAAACGCATTCGCCTGTCCCAAACCTTGGAATAAGATATTTAAGTCAAACCCTTTATAGCGTAAGCCGGCAGTAAGTCCATACGTAATTTTAGGAATCGTATTACCAAGTACTTGTTTATCTTGATAGTCTAATTTTCCATCATTATTAACATCCTCGTATTTCAGATTTCCCATTTCCGGCTTAAGCCCATTGCTATGCATATGTTGAGCGGCTTCTTCGTCCGATTGATAGATGCCAACCGCTTTATAGCCATACAAAGCCTTATACGGATATCCCTCACGAATCAAATAAAGCTGGTCCGGAGAGTTTCCACCTTGAAATTTCGTTACTTTATTATCGATATACGTAAAGTTTAGTCCTACGTTAAATCCAAGGCGATCTCTGCTCGTCTCAAGATTATCATAATTCACGACTAACTCAAAACCATTATTTTTCATCTCGCCCACATTCTCAAACGGTGCGGTCTTATCCCCTAATACGTTTGGTATTGGCAATTGAACGATAATATCGGTTGTTTTTTTATTGAAGTAATCAGCTTCTATATTCAACTTATTACCTAAGAAGCCCAAATCCACGCCAATATCCAAGGAAGAGGTAGTTTCCCAAGTAATATCCTCATCCACCAAAGCGGTTACGGCAGCACCCGGAGCCAATGAGCCTCCATAATTATAACTCAAGTCATAATTTTGGGAGATCACTGTTAAATAAGGCCAATATCCTTCAATGGTTTGATTGCCTAATTGTCCCCACGACGCACGTAGTTTCAAATTAGAAAACAGATTCAGGTTCTTAATAAACGCCTCTTCACTCAAACGCCATCCTGCAGAGAAGCCCGGAAAAACACCCCAGCGATTTCCCCGTTTAAAACGAGAGGAGGCATCGGCACGGAGATTCATCTCAAATAAATATTTATCCGCAAAGGCATAATTCAATCGACCAAAATAAGATGCCATGCGTAGACCTTCAAAATTTCCCTCTCCCTTGATACCTTCCGTTCCCGCATCCACTTGGGTTAATCCTTCTTTGGGTGGGTTGGTTCTTCGGGCAAATACGTTCTTTATACTGTAATTCTCCAATTGGGTACCAAGGATAGCGGCAACATAATGCTTATCCGCAAATCGCTTGCTATAGTTTAATGTCGCTTGGAAATTATTACGCATAGTCGATACTTGCTCTCTACTCAACACAATACCATCACGATTGTAATTTTTCGGTATCGTCTCTATGCCAGAATCCGTATATCCATAAAGGGTCTCATTATATTTATCAACCATTTTCCAATTGCCATTAGAGGCCCATGTTACTTGTAAGTTCAAGTCTTTCGTAAAATCTACGGTAGCGAAAGCATTTACAGCCATATAATCCTTGGATGTTTTAGTCGCCCCGTTCGAAGCGTCTATAACCGGCTGATAAGTCGTATACAATAAAGTACCATCATCCTTAATCGCTTCTACCGAACCGAAACGGCCATCCCGGGTATATGGAGCGATGAAAGGAGCCGCACCTTGTTGCTGTTCGAATACACGGAACAAATCAAAAGGCTCTTGGGAATTCCTACGAGTATAATTCAAACGAGCGCCAACTCTCAACCATGAATTCACTTTATACTCCACATTTGCCCGGATACCGAACCGCTCCGCCTTAGAGTTCATCAAAATACCTTCCTGACTCAAATAGTTCAAAGACAAGAAGGAAGATAGTTTCTCCGATCCACCGCGAATGGATAAATTATGCCCTGTTATTAAAGCATTCCGATAAAGAGAGTCATACCAATCCGTATTCGGGTATTTATAAGTATCTGTTCCATTAGCGAAATTAGAGATCAATGTTTCCGAGAAAAGAGGGTTCTCTCCCCCATTCACCAAAGCTTGATTCGCCATAGTCATATGCTCGGCGCTATTCGTCACTAAATCAAAATGACGTCCGATCTGCTGCATTCCGACGTAAGAGTTCAACTCTACTTGGGTTTTCTCATTATTCTTTCCCATCTTCGTCGTAACCAAAACGACACCGTTAGCGGCCTTTGATCCGTAAATAGCCGCACTAGCCGCATCCTTCAAGACTGTGATACTTTCGATGTCACTCGGATTTACTTGGCTGAATACCCCTTCTACTCCGTCAATAATCACCAACGGGTCCGAATTATTCAATGTACCCCAGCCACGAATTCTCAATTGCGCTCCATCATCTCCCGGCTTACCCGAATTCTGGCTGATCCACACGCCGGAAACCTTTCCGGAAAGTGCTTGAGAAGCATCAGTGATCGGACGGTTCGCCAATTCCTCATCAAATTTGACTGAAGAAACAGAACCTGTCAAATTCACCTTCTTCTGGGTTCCATAACCAACAACCACAACCTCTTCCAAAGCCTGTGTATCCTCCTTTAAACGTACATTCAATGAAGTCTGTCCCGCAATAGCGACAGTTGTTGGCATAAAGCCGATATAAGAAAATTGAAGTGTCGCGTTATCCGATACCTCCAAAATAAATTTACCATCAAAGTCTGTTATCGTACCATTTTGAGTACCTTTCTCCACAACATTCGCTCCAATGATAGGTTCCCCTTTTGAATCGACAACAACACCCGTTATTTTTTTGGCTTGCTGGGTGACCGCATTCGCTATAGGTTTTTCAAATAAGTAGATCTTTCCATTTTTAACTTCATAACTTAATGACGTGCCCTCCGTTATTTTATCCAATACATTTGTCAATTCTGCATTCGTAAAATTAACGCTCACTCTCCGATTCAAATCTACGATTTGTTTGCTATACGCAACACTCAACCCGGTTTGGTGGGTGATGGTAGCTAAAACTTTCTCCACTTTCGCATTGTCCAGCACAATAGAAACCCGCTGAGCCGAGGCGGTAGCCGTGAAACTCAGCAAGGATATGACTAAAAATAGAAAGGTTAACTTCATGGCATTCGGTATTTTCTCAATTAATATTAAAAGGCACCTACGCCGAGGGCTTTCTTGCTTTTCTTTCATATATTTGTATTGATTTTAATAGTTGGTATTAGAAATTTATTTTTAATACGATCGGCAGCCGAAAAGGGTAGGAGCTTTTCGGCTGTTCTTATGTTATCTATTTATGAGGAATCCATACGCATATCTATTTTAAGGTTAACACTCTGTTTCCTGCTCTCCTATCAAATAGACACACGACAAATCTAAAAGGATGAGTCGTTATAGCTAATTTTTTTATTTTTTCATCCGGACTTCTATCTTGCCCCCTTTTTCCTCGAATAGTACAGGCGTGATTTTTTCCAATTCTTTTAATACCGTGGTCAAATTGACGCTATCGGTCGTTATCGTATACGTATATCGCAAAGCGGCAGAATCCTTCACGTCAAAGGATATATCATAAGTTCGAGCCAATGTTTTCATTACGTCCGATAAAGGGGCGCTCTTAAATACGAGCACATTACGTCTCCATGCCGAATACATCTTGACATCGTGGGAACGGAGTACCTCACAACGTCCGGAAGCCTTGTTATAAACCGCTTTTTCTCCCGGGCGTAATTGATAAGATTTGAAGGATCTTGATTTCAACTCGATAGATCCTGTCTCTAAAGCGACGAATATAGCTTCTTCCTCCGGATAGGCTTTCACATCAAAGGTAGTACCCAACACTTTTATATCCATATAAGAAAGATCCACGATAAAAGGCCGATTCTTGTTCTTGGCGACCTCGAACCAAGCCTCTCCTTCCAAATAAACCTTACGTTCGGAGAGACCGAATTTTTTCGGATAACGAATACGGCTTCCCGAATTCAAATGGACCTTACTCCCATCTTGAAAAAGCACTTGCATGCGTTCCCCATTAGGTACGTACACCTCGTCATAGCCATCATCCGCCAACAAATCCACTTGTGAGTTTATGCGTATGAAAAGTCCTATAATTAAAGCGATCGGTATAAAGACCGCAGCCGCATACGCTATAAAACGGCGTATTTTTTGTCGGCGGAGTTGCCGCATAATATTCTGATACATTACGGCTGAGGGTATCGGATGGTCGATCCATGCCTCTTCCTCCCCCATATGAATCGTTTTCTCATCCTGATCGATACGCTCAGCAAGCCATGCCTGTCCTTCCGGGGTCTTAAACCAACGAACAACCTCACAAGACTCCTCGGAAGTAGCCTCATTATTTAGCGTTTTCTCTATGATCGATAGATCGGGTATTTTCATATTCATTTTCTTTTATCAATTGACACGCAAAGCCATCAATAGGATGAGTTCCACAAATATAAAAGAAATAAAAATAGTCTCTCGAAATGTGCCCGCAGTATTTTTATCGCTTGCGCATAATGTGTTTTTACCGTGGGGACCGAGATATTCATCTTATCGGCGATTTCTTGATTAGATAGATTCCCTTTCAGCTTATACAGACAGACTTGGCGTTTCTGCTCCGGCAAATGATCGATCGCTTGGTAAAAATGAGACATCATATCTTGTTCCTCTATCTTTATAAGCAGTTCATCCTCATATTCCGGCGCTGATTGTACGATCTCATAATTTTTCTCTACGGCGCTATTATTATTCCGGATCTCATTTAATACGTGATTCTTTAGCATTGTATAGAGATAGTTCCTTAAATTCACGTTCACCATCAGTAGGGAACGTGCCTCCCACAATTTCAGAAAAACTTGCTGTACGGCATCTTCCGAAGAATATGTACTTTTCAAATATTTATAGGCCAACACATACAATAATTTATGATACCGCTCATAAATAACAGTAAACGCATCCTCGCTCCCCTGCCTCAATGAGGTGAGCAGATCTTCATCGCTCCGTATGGATTTCTGAAAAAAAGACATTCGAGGAGACTATATAATATACGATTCGCTATTTAACAGACGTTCCGCTTCCTCCTTCATGGCATCCGGCACCTGTGTAACCGCACCTTCACTGATCGATCGGATAAATTCCGGATACTCTTTACGGTAAACATCCAACATCCGGTTCGCAAAAACAAACATCATCGTATATTGGATATTCGCCAGCCGATCACACATTTTTATAAAAGAAGCGAATTTAGTCTGCCGTATTCCTTGATAATACAGGTCATTCGCCCGTTCTCCCCGGTTTCGTCCTTTTTCATTCGTTAAGGCGTATACGATTTCCGGAACTTGGTCTTCCAAGTGCTGTCTCA
Organism: Parabacteroides sp. CT06; assembly: GCF_002257605.1. Classification (GTDB taxonomy): domain Bacteria; phylum Bacteroidota; class Bacteroidia; order Bacteroidales; family Tannerellaceae; genus Parabacteroides; species Parabacteroides distasonis. The sequence goes on from NZ_CP022754.1 coordinate 4,020,298, forward strand.
CGCCTTCTGGCAAGACAAAGCCTCCCCCCTTGAACTCTTTCAGGAATTTCACGACATCATTATAGGTCATCCGTGCATCTTCTATCGTATCATGCAGAAAAGCAGAGGCATACAAAATCAGTATATCCGCCTCGGTCTCAGCTACCAGATATCCGTAGCGAGAGACATACGATACCGTCATTTTCAGATGAAATCCATAAGGCAACACATGATCATATTTCTGATTCACATCATCATGTATACGAAAAGCAGCCTTCTCCATACTGCAGATCCAAGGATAATAACGCTTTACTAGAGCGATAAATGATTGTTTTTCCATTCTTTCGATACTAAAGATTAATCTTTACGCATGGCAATAATACACAGTTCCGAAACCGCTGTTTCCGAAACGGCGGTTTCTACAATGCGAAGATATATAAATAATCGAATTAAATCACTCTATATCAAATTATTTAATACGGACTCCCACACGTGCAAGTGAAACATACCGTTTCCTTTCTTTATTATGGATATAATTATTATATTTGCAATAAAATGTATTTATATTATGGAGACAATCGCAATGATGAATCCTTTTGTCGTGGGTAGATATGTATCAGACAAATATTTTTGTGACCGTGAGGGAGAGACAAGCTTCTTGATTAAACAGATTGAGAACGGACGTAATGTCGCATTGATTTCTCCACGCCGTTTGGGTAAGACCGGATTGATCCAACATCTTTTTCATCAAGAATCGATAGAAAAAAATTATCATGCGTTCTTTGTGGATATTTATGCCACTACTTCATTAACAGAGTTCGTATATCTATTAGGAAAAGCCATCTATGACGAATTGAAGCCAAAGAAAACGGTTTGGACGGAACGGTTCTTTCAAATCATAACCTCATTGCGTGCGGGTTTTAAACTGGATATGGTAACCGGAGAACCTTGTTTTGATATTGGGCTAGGAGACATTCAAGCACCACAAACAACACTTGATGAGATCTTCGCTTATCTAGAGACCGCAGATAAACCATGTATCGTGGCGATCGATGAGTTCCAACAAATTGGCGGCTATGAGGAGAAAAATGTAGAAGCGTTGTTGCGAACCAAGATTCAACAATGCAAGCAGACTATGTTTATCTTCTCCGGCAGTAAACGCCATTTGATGAGTAATATGTTTAATTCCTCTTCCAAGCCTTTTTATCAAAGCGCTATTAGTATAGGACTTAAGCCAATACCCATTCATATCTATGTGGAGTTCGCCAACCGGCTTTTTGAGCAAAGGGGAAAGCTTATCGACAAATCCGTAATAGAAGAAGTTTATCGGATGTTCGATGGCTATACTTGGTTTGTGCAAATGATAATGAACGAACTTTTCGCATTGACCGAAGAGGGTGAGCGTTGTAGTATGGATAAGATAGAAATAGCCCGCAAGAATGTGATTCTAACACAAGAAAGTAGTTACAAGGATCTACTTGCCAATCTTGCTCCCAAACAAAAACTTGTTTTACAAGCTATCGCCAAAGAGGGCAGAGCAGAAGGTCTCACGTCATCAGCATTTATCAAAAAATACAAGCTACCCTCAGCCAGTTCTGTACAATCTGCGGTCAAACCTCTGTTGAAAAATGATTTGATAACACAGGAAGATGGCTTTTATAGGGTATATGACTACTTTTTCGCGGATTGGATGGCTAGAATATATTGACTCTCTTGTATGTAAATGTCAGAAAATAAGCAAATCTTAGTAGGCACTATCCGTTACTGAAGTAAATAATTTACGACTTGAAATGTAAATTCCTTATGCGGTGAAAATGAATTATTTAGACAACATACTTAATCGCTTGCAAAAGGCTTCTCAAGTGATTAGTTATTCACTTCCCAAGCCGTTAGTTATTCACTTCAGAAGCCTATTACACCCTGCAAAACAGATAAAATTAGGGAGAAAAGAAGAGGAACCATCAAATAATATCCAGCCGTTCTCTCAGTTGTTTAAAATAGCGATGCGAGGCGATCCTCTCCTCCTCTTGGAAGGGGGGATAGAACTCGCATCGTAAGGTCTTATTCTCGATGAACATCAAATAAGTCAAGTTCACAATGCAATCTTGGCTTATTTGAACAAACGTATTATTGATAGACAACAAATCTTTCGCTGTCGTGCCCATTTTTAGTTTATGAGTAGTACGGGAAGTCAAGACAATCTGCCAGCAACGCTGATCTCCCAAGAACTGAAACAGGAATATCTCCTCACAACGGACTAGCAAAAGACCCGAAACGGTTTGGATCGCAAATCGACTATCCCGATTCAATATTTTCCGCAAGGATCTCTCCATGCAGGCAACATCCGCAGGTTCTGTCGTATGAAAACGTTCGATGAGTGCCGCTAACTCATCAATTAAATAAGGTTTTAACAAATAATCAAACGCAGAGGCACGTAGGGCATCCAATATATATTTATCGTATACCGTATAGAAAACGACTCTCAAGTTCGGAAGAATATCATCCCGTATATCATCCAGCAAATCAAAGCCAGACATGTCCGGAAGTTCCACATCCAAAAACACCAAATCCGGTTGATACTTAAGGATATGCCTCTTGCCTAATTCCGCCGTTGTCGCTGTATCTAATATCCTTACCTCCGAGAAGGCCAATAGATCGTTTTGCAATTTCTGGATCGATCCAAGGTCATCATCTATGATTATTACTGTTATTTCCGGTTCCATACACGCTTCCATTTTCCAACAAAGTAAAATATTTATTGTTAAGATAAAAAATTAACGGCTTACCATAAATAGTGCTTTTTACGTATAAGTTGCAATATTCACGTTTATCCTATCGTTTTTCATGCTTATCTGTCATTTTTTATTTTATGATCTTGGTTAATTACCATTGATTGATAAACCCTATCTTTGCAAATACAGTTATAAAATAGAAACAATATATTTATGTCTCGAAAAATAAATCTTATTATATTCCTCTGTTTCATTTTATGCGAGGTATATGCCCAATACGTACCCGATGTATTGGGAGATGGTTATTTACGCCGTACCTTCCAGATGCCGGATGATTATGAGGGGAAGGTAGTTTGCACACTGGTCAAGAAACCTCAACTGGATAGCGTAAAACAGGCCGTGCTGTATATCCATGGCTATAATGACTATTTTTTCCAGAAACAATTAGGGGATAGCGTAAACGCTCACGGATATAATTTCTATGCGATGGACTTGCGGAAATACGGACGTTCGATATTACCCAATCAAAACCCGTTCTTTTGCAAGAGCCTAAAAGAGTATTTCGCTGATATCGATACCGCTTTGGCCACCATCCGGTCTGAAGGCAACGAGCGGATATTATTAATGGCGCATTCTACAGGCGGATTGATCACACCTTATTATTTGAATAGTAAAAAAGGAGAGTTACCGGTAGACGGGCTTATTCTGAACAGCCCTTTTCTAGATTGGAATTTCGGATGGTTAATGGAGAAAGTCGTACTGCCAACCGTTGCGTTTGTCGGGAGGCTATTTCCGAATCTTACCGTACAAGGTTTGGGTGATCCGAATTACGCTTATAGCCTGCTTAAGCAGTATAAAGGAGAATGGGAATTTGATACGAACTGGAAAATGATATTCGGGCATCCGAAAAAAGCCGGATGGATCAAAGCCATACAAGAAGCGCAACAGACGGTACAAAAAGGGTTAAAACTGGATTGTCCGATACTAGTGATGTCTTCCAACAAATCTTTTCCGGAAACAGAGACATGGCATGAGGAATACATGACCTCCGACATCGTCTTGGATGTTCAAGACATTCAAAAATACGGGGAGAAACTAGGAGACAAAGTCACGAGAGATACCATTCCAAACGGCATCCACGATCTGATCCTATCTCAAAAGCCCTATCGGAACGATGCCTATCAAACTATATTCGAGTGGTTAAAGAAACAATAATGGTTGCACCAAACATATAAATCCTTACCTTTGCGCCCAGACAAAACATTTATATATACATGAAATCAGTGCGATCAATTTTTATAGGTCTGACTTGTCTGGGGATGGCAACGGCTAGTTTCGCTCAAGAAGAAGAGACAACTCCGGAAGCGACTACCTACAAGGCCGAAATATTCGGATCGGTAGCTAGTGGCGACAATACCCCTTTCTGGATGGTTAGCAATCGATACGGAATTGTTCCTTTGGAAGCGAATAACGGATATTTGAATGCGGGAGTATTCCATAATCAAACTTTTGGCAAAGGTTTTCGCTGGGGAGCCGGATTAGACGTAGTGGCCGCAGTTCCTCGTCATCGCAATTTCTTTATCCAACAAATATATGCCGAGTTAGGTTACAAATGCTTGCTATTGAGTGTAGGAAGCAAGGAACGCTATAATTCACTTTGGGATCGTTGGCTTAGCTCGGGCGATATCGTGCAATCCGCCAATGCCCGCCCGATACCGGAAGTGAACATCAGCATTCCGGAATTTACCGTCGTTCCTTTAACGAAAGGCTGGATGCAAGTCAAAGGAGACTTTGCCGTCGGTCGTTCTTTCGACAAGGATTATCTGGCTAACTTCACAAACAATAAGCAGACTTATGTAGATAACGTTTTATGGCATCATAAATCATTATTTGTACAGATTAAGGATACACGCAATGACTTCCCGTTATCCGGTGTAATCGGAGTACAGCATTGGGCACAATGGGGAGGAACCTCAACCAATCCTAAGATCGGAAAGCAGCCTCAATCCATCAAGGACCTTATCCGGGTTATTTGCGGCAGCGAAGGGGGTGGCGACGCAACAGTCTCCGATCAAATCAACGTACTGGGTAATCATTATGGCTCTTACGATTTCAAATTGGCTTTTACACAACCTAACTGGCAAGTATCCGCCTATTACCAACATTTCTTCGAGGATAAATCCGGTATGATATTCGTAAACAATACCGACGGATTATGGGGAGGGCAATTGGATTTACCAAAATTCCCGTGGTTGCGTAAGGTGGTCGTGGAGTATCTGGTTACAAGAGACCAAAGCGGACAGTTCCACTTCATCGATTTTGATCACGACCTACATCCCGGCGTAGGTGGCGGTGGTGATGATTATTATAACAACGGAGAATACACTACCGGAGCCTCTTATTTTAACCGGGCGATAGGTTCTCCTCTGATCCCAAGTCCGGAGTATAACGAGAACGGTTCATTAGGATTCAAGAACAACCGTGTTCGTGACTGGCATTTCGGTGCGGAAGGCTCTATCTCCTCACAAGTATCTTATCGGGTATTAGTCACCGTGATGAATAGTTGGGGTAGACATGCCACCCCTTTCCTTAGCAAGAAAAGAGGAGCTTCCGGACTTTTAGATATCTCTTATCAACATCCCCGTTTATCGGGATGGGAATTTACAGGGTCTTTGGCAGCTGATGCCGGTTCCATGTTCGGCGATAACTTCGGATTCAGCCTGAAAGTAGCGAAACGTGGCATCTTGAAAAGCTGGAAATAATAACCTAAATTATTTATATTCTTCCCACAAGGCAGATGCTATGATTTCTTGAGTCTGATCAGCGAACGCTTGCATTCCTTTGTGGGAAGTGTCTATATTCTCGGTAGAAACCGCCGGATGGATCACCATCTCCATCCGATGACGATGGACATTCAACGACCCGATCGGCAAGACATCAAACGGCCCGTTTAAGGTGATCGGAATAATAGGCAAATGCTGATCCAGAGCCATTTGATAAGCCCCTTTCTTGAAACGGATCATTTTCCCGTCATACGTACGCGAACCTTCCGGAAAAACAACCACGGAAGCCCCGTTTCGAAGACAACGCTCCGCCTCCAAAACACTACGAGCGGCGGCCTTCGGCGTAGAATTATCGACAAAGATAAAACCGGCGGCACGGCAAGCAGCCCCGACAAACGGAATCTTAGCGATACCCGCCTTCATCACCCACTTAATGGGAACGCCTAAGAAACCATATATCAAGAAAATATCAAACGCGCCTTGATGATTAGCTACGAAAACATACGATTGTTTCCGGTCTATATGCTCACGCCCTTTTACCGTCACCGGACAAAGCGCCAGATAGCAAGTCAATCGAGACCAGATCATACCCGGATAATAAGCGAAGATTTTCTCTCCCCCCAATAGACAACCGATGATAACCGTCACAGCCGTAAGTATAGTCAGTACCAGAAATACAGGTACAAAAAACAGCCACAAATAAACTATGTAAAGTATTCTTCCCATACGTAACTATATTATAACACAAATATAGAAGCTAATTTCAATCGTTTCATTATTTTTCTCCGAAAATATTTTCACGATCGGGTTATTATTGCTTTATTTGCGGTAGAAAAGAAAATAATTATAAAATATCTATAACCATGAATGAGTTAATTAAAAATCTAGGAGTGATCGTACTCATTATTGGTGCGGCAGTTTTGGCTGTACCGTTTTTCACCGGAGGTATGACAAATAGTATTCTACTTACAGGTCTGGGATTGGTTCTCCTTGGCTATTTTGGTCATATCGTAATCAACAAACGAGTAGAATAATACACGCTACTTAGATTTAAAAGGAAATGAAAAAGGATGTGCCTCATTGTTACGCACATCCTTTTTTTGAATCATCACACAAATTGAGAGATATGCCCAAATCGTTATTGAGTTCCCCATTCCTTGTTTGGTTTATCGCCAAGCCATAATTCCAAAAGGCCACCTTGCTCAAATACGGTATGCGGCAATTGATATTTATGATACATCTCTCCGTTCAAAGAAGCTTTCTGGATATAACAATTCTCTGGGGAGTTATCATGTACTTTAATCTTAAACTCGTTCCCTTTATAATACCGAGAATCCAATCGAATCGTAATCTCATTGAAAACAGGGCTTGTAATATCATACATCGGATTATAGGCAGAGCCTCCATCCAAACTGAATAATCCCATAGCCATCAGTGCACTTATTCCAGCCATCTGTCCTTGATCTTCATCATTTTCGCCGTAGCCTCGCTCTGGCGTAATATCACCATAGGTCTGTTTAGCGACCTGACGCACCCAATATTGAGTCAGCCAAGGCTTTCCTACATGTGAGAAAACGTGCGCATTCGAGCAACCGGGTTGATTGGCATAACTAACATAACTAGACAGGAATCTTGCATTTTTCGACATCTCAAACACATAATTCAATTGAGTAGCTAAGCTGTCATTACCTCCCATCAAACGAGCCAATGTTTCAATGTCATGAGATAATCCAAAAGTAGCCTGCCAAGCATTGGCTTGTACAAACCCACGCTCGGACAAAGGATCCAAATGGACCCACTCTCCTGTTTCTTTTCTAGGCATCATCAACCTCAAATCCGGATGCCAAGACGCAGGCCAGCCCAAGGAACGATTTCTATAATAATTATAATCCTTGAGTTTTCCCATAGCTTTCGCCATTTCTCCCAAAGCCCAATCCTCAAAGGCCCATTGAATAGTCAAGCCAGCCTCTTCTGGGCAATATCCATGTTTAATATAGAACTCCAACTCTTTATCCATATCAAAGGCAAGCATACCACCTTTCTCATGATTCCTTTTCATAGCCGCATATCCCTCCTTGGGCAACCATTTATGAAACACCCCCCGCTGATAAGCGGAAGTAATCAAGGAGGTAGCCGGACAGCCCGTCATAATATAAGTATAAGACCCTATGGACGGCCCACGAGGTAATAGACCTCCATTCTTGTCATATTCGATAAAAGAAGCGGAAAACTCGTCTAAAACAGAAGGATACGCCAGTCCCCACAACGTGTTTAAATTCCACTGTGTCAACCATAGAGCATCTGAATTATACATATGAAACCTTGATTTTCCTGTTTTATCTTTAGGCAAAGTCCGTACTTGGAATTTAGGAGCAATCGTATGTATCCTTGTTTGTTTTCCAATACGTTCTCCTCCGGACAAATAATCCGGATACTCGCCATTGCTATCATCTATCTTATGACGCCCCAACAATACGTGCCACAAATCGGTATAAAACTTGGTCTTTTGCTGAAAAGAACCACCTTGCACATCAATTTTTCCCAACCACTCATTCCAAATACGCTCGGACGCACTCTTAACTTGATCAAAATCCCAATGTTTACATTCCCGCTCTATATTCTCACGGGCATTTTCCTCACTCACATAAGAGATAGCGGTCTTCAACAATAGCTCATCACCAGCCTTAAAAGATCCAAAACAAGCTTCTACGCCAGAAGAAGGAGATTGTTTAAAAGAAGACTTAGGCACGGTAATTAATTCTGGAGAACCTATCAAACTATTGATATCCGTTTCCTTTCTATCTCCAACCCAACCGTTCAAAGCATCCATAGGTTTATCAAATTGAACAACAAAATAAACTTTAGCCACATCGACACCTCCCCATACACGACCAGCCGTATCAAAATATCCGGAGATCTCTGTATCATTCACCTTTGTCACATGAGCGTTCAACAAAGTAGAAGTAGCTATATGACCTCCCAGATTTACCAAGACCTTCGCCAAACCATCTTGCGTATACGTAAAACGATAAAGTCCTACCCTATCCGTAACCGTCTGTTCTACCCATATTTTATAAGTATCCAAGAACAAACGGTGATAACCAGGTTGGACAATCTCATCATCATGAGAAAAAGAAGAACGCCAAACCTTATCTCCTCTGCAAACATCTACCTCATCTTTCACCGGCATCAAAGACAATCCTGAAATCATCCAATTATGAATTTGAGGGAAGCCTAAAACCTTAGTAGAATTATAATTATAACCTCCTCCTCCTTGATTGATATTGCGGGTTAATGGAGCGGAACTTATCATACCGAAAGGCAAACTTCCGGTCACAAAGAAAAAATATCGACCTTTAGCGGTCTCGACATAAGGATTCACCCAAGAGATATAATCCGGATAAGACTCAGGAGCAGGATACACCTCTATCTCAGACAGCCCTAAATCTTGTCCTTCTCCATCCGTCATTTGAAAACGAATCCATTCCGTCTTCCGAGTATCAAATTCAACCACCCTTGGCGCTCCATCATTGGGAATCAAATTAACCGTTACCGAACTACCGTCACTAAAGAACAAGGTACCCGCAGCACAATGGCTTCGCTCATCCACCCGATCGTATAAAATAACCTTATTCGTATAAATCGCATGATCCCAATCTAATTGTATCCAAGGATACGGATACACCCGACCACGCGCATCCAATTTTGTCTTGGCTACCCATTCTCCCTTTCCGGAAATACGAATCACCTGATCTATCACATACTTACCTTCCTGCTCTTGGCTCAAGGCAGACGAACAGGAAACTTTAGCTTGATAAGCGACATTATGAGGGGTTGCCCATAACTCATAACAGGTAGTCAAACACAATAGATATAAAATAACTCCTAGCTGCTTCATATTTTTTATTACATCGTGAAAAAGCGGTGCATCAAATGGATATTAAACTATTTGACACACCGCCTTTTCTTTCATTTAATTTATCAATAACCCGGATTCTGTTTCATTACTTCCGTACCACAAATATCAATCATAGACTGAGGTATCGGGAAATACTCATGCTTACCTTTTACGAAATGAGCATTTTGCAAGTGGGAACGGAACACTTTCTCTTTGGCGATATAAGCGTTGATAACTTCATCCGCGACACCCCAACGCACCAAATCAAAGAAACGAATTCCCTCATGCGCCATCTCCAAACGTCTCTCCATACGTAACGCTTGCACGGCTTCATTTTTTGATTTAAAAGGCTCATCATAAACCCCTACCTTATAATTAGCAGCATCTTGTGATTGATCCATTGTCTTGACATGCTGAGTATTTTTCGCACGCTCTCTAATCATATTGATATACTTACGCCCAGTCTCTAAATCACCTGTCTCAATAGCAGCCTCAGCTCTCCACAATAACAAATCCGCATAACGAATCACATAGAAATTCAAAGCATTCACATAAGGCCATATCGGCGAATAATAAGTAGAATTCAATGAAACCAAACGCTTCTTCGGGCTATACGGGCCATACACACTAGCCTCTCTAGGAGTCCAATCATACAATTGTACATCCATAAACGGTATATTTGGTCTAGCTAATGTATGATCCAAACGAACATCTACATAGTCATTCTCTGACACATCTTTACCATCATTATAAGGCAAGCCTTTAACATCCGTTTTATAAGCATTTACCAAATTTTGAGTCGGCCGCAAAAAGCCATATACAGGATAAGGACCTCCCGGAGGCAACAAGCGATCGCCATAACTTCCGTTCTCATTATTGGGAGAACCATCATTAATGGACAGCTGGATCGCAAAGATAATCTCCGAGCAATTATCATTTTCAGGCAAGAACACATTCCGGAAATCAGGGAATAGCTCATATTTTCCAGATTGAATCACCTCATCACAAGCTTCCAAACATTCTTTCCACTTGGACTGATATAAATAAACCTTTGCCATATAAGCTCTAGCTGCCATTTTAGTAGGCCGGCCATAATCCGCTTGGCTCTCCGGCAATACTTTATAAGCAGCAGAGAACTCTTCTAAAATCTTCTCCCACAATTGATCGGATGAAAACTCGATATTCGATTTCTTATTGTATTCATTTGGATCCACCAACGTTTCATCGATCCAAGGAATCTGATTATAAATGATTTTTAAGTTGAAATAATAATGCCCCCTCAAAAAGCGCATCTCAGCTAAACGCTGTTCCTTGTTTTTAACCTCACTACCATTCAATAAACGAATCGCTTGGTTACAACGTTTTATTCCCTCATAAAGAGCAGCCCATCGAGCTTCAAAGTCAATCCCTGTGGGATTCGCATTAAAGATCTCCATCAAATGGATTTGGTTCTGGTCACCGGTACCGCCGCCACCTTTATACGCATCGTCAGAGACAACATCCCCGAACTGCCAGTTTGAGCAACCGGAATTAATCGCATCAGAGGCATAATACCCATCCAACACAGCATATGCACCGGTCACGATACCCTCTATATTTTCCTCACTCTCTACCTGTCCGGGCAAGAACTCACCCACAGGCTCCTCAGAAAGGAATGAGTCCGCACAAGAACACATCATCAACACTGATGCCGCAAAATAAAATATCTTTTTCATTGTATATATCTCTTTTTATGTTAAAAACTAACGTTAACCCCTAAAGTAAATGTTCTTGGTAATGGATACACTCCACGATCCACCCCCATATCCAAACTACGGTTCTCAGAAGAATAACTCTGCAAACCAACCTCCGGATCAATACCTTCATATCCCGTTATGGTAAACAAGTTCTGTCCTTGCAAATAAATATACGTACGTTTCAACTTCAACTTAGATGCCACTTTATCCGGTAGTGTATACCCCACCTTTAAGTTCTTTAAACGGACAAAAGAGGCATTATGGATATAATAGGTAGAAGGACGAATATTATTATTCGGATCATCCAATGTGACACGAGGTATATCCGTATCCGTATTATCCGGACGCCAAGCATCCAAGATCGTAGAATTTTTATTATATTGAGCCTGGTTATAAAACTCACCCAAATAATTCGTCAAATTATAGACCTCATTACCAAATACACCTTGGAAGAAGGCACTAACATCAAAGTTTTTATAATTGAAACCCAACGTCAACCCCATGCTACAATCAGGCAACGGATTTCCCTTGAAATCGCGGTCATCACTATTGATAACGCCATCTCCATTCAAATCCTTGAAGCGAATATCACCCGGTTTCGCATTCGGTTGTAATAACTCACCTCTATCATTCTTATAGTTTTGGATCTCCGCATCGCTTTGGAACAGACCATCAGCCTCATACACGAAGAAGGATCCGATCGGTTGTCCTACCGCTGAACGAGAAGTCTCTTGATCGAAATTACGTCCGTGAAGTTCACTACTGGAAAGACCTATATAATCCACCCCATTCAGTTCGGTCATTTTATTCTTGATAACAGAGAAGTTATATGCGACAGAGAAACCAAAATCCTGATTGATTTGCTTTTGATAATTTATCTCCATCTCAAAACCTTTGTTGTTCATCTTACCTACATTATCCCAAACAGTCATATTTGTTCCCCCGATCGAGGCAGGTAAGGCTCTACGCCACAATAAGTCCTTGGTATCTTTATTAAAATAGTCCAAAGTCAAATTCAAGTCACCATTCAAAAAACCCAAATCCACACCGACATTCGTTTGTGTGGTTGTCTCCCATTTCAAATTAACGTTTCCGTTTCGAGTCTGCACCAATCCTAGATCTACACCACTTTGATTTCCATCAATCGGGTAATTCGAGTTCGTAGAATTACTCTTATATGAGTCAATCGTCGCATACGACGGAACATCCGAGTTTCCATTCTGTCCCCAACCAACGCGTACTTTCAAATTACTAATTGCCTCAACATCAAAAAACGGCTCATTACTAATGCGCCATCCAACTGATGCCGCAGGGAAATTACCCCATTTGTTATTACCTAAACGAGATGAACCATCCCGACGCAAAGTAAACGCCACCAAATACCGATCATGATAATTATAATCGAGCTTACCGAAATAAGAGACCATACTATACTCCGTAGCAGCACCCGAGTTCTTCTGGGTTCCTACATCTCCCGCATCTAAAAAACGGAAGTTAGGATCGTCTGACGGAAAACCGTCTCTTGAAGCTGTAAAATACTCATATCTATTTCTCAAAGACTCCATACCTAATAAGGCATTGATCGTATGGTCGCCAAATGTCTTATTATAAGTCAAGGTATTCGTGAATACCCAGTTAAAATTCCAAGCATTTCGGTTGGATAAACTACTTAATTTCTCCGAGGCATTCAACTCATCATATTTTGGACTGAAAGAACGTCTATACAGATTATTGTAATCAACACCAAAAGAGGTCTTAAACATAAGCCCATCAAACAAATGTAACTCGGCATACAAATTACCTACCAAACGACTCTTCTTATCCTGATTATCCTTGTTCCTATACAATTTACCCATGGGATTCGGTATATCCGAGAATACATTTCCGGCATACTCATCTTCCAGATTCTTCACAGGCGTGATAGACTGGAATTTATAAGCCTCATACAAAGTTCCTCCCAAGGCGGCATTGTTAGAGACACTTGTTCCCCAAGAATGAGAAAGAGAGATATTTTCTCCTATACGGAGATGATCATCAAACAATTTATACTCGGAATTAAAACGACCGCTCACACGCTTGAAATCACTAAACTTAACCAGTCCCTGCTGATCATAGTATCCTAACGAGAATAATTGATTAGATTTTTTATCTGCTTTCGTAAAAGAGAGGTTATAAGACTGTACCACGGCCGCACGTAAAATCTCATCGACCCAATCCACATCATCGGAAGGAATTAAATGATTACTATCCAAATATTCAGGAACAACTGCCTGATCACCATTTCCGTAGACATCATGCGAAGGAGTTTTTCCATCATTTTTCATAGCCTGCCACAACATATCACCAAACTGTTGCGCATTCAACATCCTCAATTGCTTCGCTGCTTTTTGTACACCAAAGTAAGCATCTAAATTGACATTAAACTCACCCTCTTTCCCTCTTTTTGTATTGATAATAACGACACCATTAGCCGCACGTGCTCCATAGATAGAGGCTGAGGAAGCATCTTTCAATACCTGCATAGACTCGATATCGTTTGGATTCAAAAAATTAATACCACCATCCACAGGAATACCATCAATGATATAAAGCGGATCATTGTTACGGATCGTACTGAAACCGCGAATACGCACCGCAACTCCTCCACCCGGCATATTATCCGGCATCACGTTCACTCCGGAGAGCTTACCCTACATCATTTGATCTACGCTAGAAACCGGTGTATCTTTCAAGTCATCGATCTTCAAGACCGAAACCGCACCCGTAAGATCTTTTTTACGCGATACACCATAACCTACGACCACAATCTCGTCCAAGTTTTGTGAGTCCTCTTTCAACGAAATGGTCAAATCCGTCTTTGAACCGGGTACCAGCTCTGTAGATAAATAACCAATATAAGAAACAACCAATACAGCATTATTCGGAACTTCCAACGTGAAACGCCCCTCAATATCTGTAATCGTACCGACAGTCGTTCCCTTCACCAATACATTAGCGCCGATTACTGGTTCTTGGTTCGAATCCAACACGACTCCTTGTACCATGCGTCCTTGTTGCTGTGCCAAAGGAATAGACTCTAATTTACGAGATAAGATAATCTGCTTATCTACAATCTTATAATCGACATTCATATTATCGAAAACCCGGGATAAAACCAAATTAATATCCTTATTATTGGCCTCTAAATTGACAATACGACTCACATCCAAAACATGATCCGCATACAAGAATGAATAACCCGTTTCCTCCTCTATCCGATCGATCGCTTGCTCCAACGTAGCGTTTTTCAACGACAAGGAAAGTGTTGTTGTCTGTGAATAAGAGGTACCTGCATATAACTGGAAGGCAGTCAAGAATGTAAATGCCGTACCAAGATTTAAGATACGATTCGATTGAGGTAAATACCGAGTAAGATTCCTCTTACGTAAATGAAATGCACTCATAAGCATGTAGATTTAGTGATTACACAAAATTTATTTTGAAATGATTTTTTATCGTTGATAAACATCTATCCTCTGCCGGACAAACGTGGAATCCGAATGAGAGGAAAGTTGTCGGGCAGACCATTCAATAGGGGCAGTCTGTTTTAGATAATCCAATATTTGCTCCAAGGTCTCATTTGTGAAAGTCGCACGGTATTTATACTCCGCATTCGAGTTCTTATGCAGTACGATCTCCACATTATATCGTTTTTCCAGTCGCTTTAGTACCTTCTCTAAAGGAGTATTTCGAAATACCATCCGCCCCTTTCTCCAATCCATCTTCTCATCCAAATTGACAGCAGAAACACGGAACACACCGCTTTCCTTATTAAGCACGACCTGTTTGTTCGGTTCCAAGCGGATCCGTTCATCGTTCCGGATAACATCGATCTTTCCTTTTTCCAGCACAGCCTCGATAAAAGGTTCATCGTCATAGGCATTCACATTGAACTTCGTTCCATACGCTATTACCCGCAATCCCTCAGAGGTAGACACACTAAAAGGATGTTCCGGATCGGCTTCAACTTCAAAATAGCCCTCACCAAAGAGCTGAACTTTACGTTCTTTCTCATCAAAGACCGATGGATAAACCAAGCGGCTGCCGGCATTCAACCAAACAACAGATTGATCAGGTAACACCAAACGGGTAATTGTACCAGGCATGGAACTAATCTCCGCAAAAACCACAGATGCCCCCGTCTTAACATTCCTACCTGTGGTATAATATAAATAAGAAAAAAATAACGAGGATATGAGCAACGGTACTACAAGAATAGCTGCGGCACGGGTAAAAAACAACGAAAACATCCTCATAGAGGCTTTCCGCTTAGCACGACGTTCCATGCTTTGCCAAGCCTTATGCACATCTATCGCTTGGTATTCTAGCATATCCTCAGACAGAGCTTTAATCTTCTCAATCTGCCGTAATGTACTTTTTTCGTCTCCGCTTTCTCGCATATATGATTGTCTTTTTCTATATAGACACAGTCAAAACAAAAACACGACAGCAAAACGACTTTTTTTATATTTTTCTTCCTCTTGTACCCCACAATAAAGCAAGGAAATCACCTAAGCAGGTATTGCCCAACACGTATATATGTGTGGGCCCTCCTCACCAATTGCACAAAAAGCAAGGATTTTAGCTTGTGAAACAAAGGGGAATATATTCTAAAAATATATACATTTGTCCCATTATGGAAAGAAATCCAACAAAGACTGATACCGATTTCCTTTTACGGCAAATCACGACCGAGGACAATAAGCTCTCCTTCCAACGTTTATTTGAGCTATATTATCCTGCTCTTTGCATATATACCAAACGTTTTATCCCTGATCGGGAAACGAGAGAAGATATCGTACAGGAAGTTTTTTCCTCCATTTGGGAAAATCGTAAACGCATCGTAATAAGAACTTCCGCACGCAATTATCTCATCACAGCTACCAAAAACCACTGTCTCAACTATCTGCAACGCAATCATGAAGAATATGTAGACAAACTTCCTCAAGAGCAAATCCCTATCTATGCGGATAGTGGCGAGGAACTTTATACTTGGGAAGAATTACAAACCCTACTTCGAGAGGCACTTGCTAAATTACCCGAAAACTATCGATATGTATTTGAGAAGAATCGCTTTGAGAATAAGAGTTACGGCGAGATCGCAGAGGATATGCAAATATCCATACGGACAGTAGAAAGATATAAAAATAAGGCAATTGAAATATTAAAGACAGAGTTGAAAGACTACTTACCCCTGTTCATTGGTTGGCTATTTTAACAAAAACTTCCGGAAATACCCACATACCTCCGGAAGTTTCTCGTGTTCAATTCATTGTTGCTCCAACCAAACCTTCACCCCTTCAAGTAAGATCTGGTTCTCATCAGACTTCTGGGTAGAGAGCCGTAGATAAGTCTCATCCAAGCCCCGGAAATTCGAAGCGTCACGGATCAAGATTCCGTAATTATCTAAAAGGAATTGCTTTAAATCAGCAGCCGTGCCCTTCTTCAAACGGACAAGGAAGAAAGTCGTAGAGGTCGGGATTACCTCCAAGCCATCCAATTTACTTAATTGATAAATAAAATCCGCGGTCTCACGCTGCCATTTACGGATCGGCAACGTAAATTGCGCCGGATGGATCAAGATATATTTACTTGCCTCGATAGCGATAGCATTTACCGACCAAGGTATGATATACTTGTTCACTTTCTCCGTGATCTCCGGAGAAGCGACCAGATAGCCGATACGCAAGCCGGGGATATTATAAGCCTTCGAGATAGACTGTACAAGGATTAAGTTCTTATGCGTTTTCACGTCACTCGGCTTTAGCATGTCTTCCGTCGTGAAAGCCACGTATGCCTGATCAATAATGAAGGTAGTCTGCGGATTCGCCGAGATCAAACGGAGAAGCTCCGTACGGTGGATCAACTTCCCATCCGGATTATTCGGATTACAAATCCAACAGAAGTCCTGTCCCTCCAAGGATAGCTCTGATAAATCGTCCGATGTCGGGAAGAAGGAGATCTCATGCTCATGCAAACGGCAAGCATCCTCATATTCAGAGAAAGAAGGAATAGCGATCATGGATTTCGCGCCTCGCCAAGCTTGCGCTAACAAATAAAAAGCCGTGATCGAACCATTCGTCACTACGATATTCTCCTCCTTGATCTCATACCGGCGGGCCAACAATCTTTTCAAGGTAGCGGCATCCGGCTCCGGATAACGAGTCAGCTTATCAAAATGCTCGATCAAATGTTCCTTCAGTTTATCTAAATTAGCTCCGTGCCACACATTCGAGCTAAAGTTTATCTTTACCTCGTTCTTTGCGTTATAAAAATCATCACCGTGTCCGTATAACATATACCTGCTTTTTAATTAATACCTATCTGTTAAAACTGTCACAAAATTACGAATCTTTTTGGCTTTTCCTATCAATCGCCTTATAGATCGCATCCTGTATGCGAGTACGTATATCAAGCGATCCCAGTTTATTATTTGCCCGGCTAGGATTCACCCGGTTACTCAAAAATATATAAATAAGCTGGTTATCCGGATCTACCCAAAAACAAGTACCCGTAAATCCTGTATGTCCATAGACCGAGGCGGGAGCCAAAGCCCCACAAGGCGAGGCTTTCGGATTACCAATCACCGGCTTATCAAAGCCTAACCCTCTACGGCAAGTCGGGCTCTTGCTTTGTGTAAACAAACGGCTGGTTTCCAAAGAAAGATAGCGCTCGCCGCCATAAGTCCCTTGGTTTAGCATCAATTGGAGCACCTTCGCCAAATCATTCGCATTCGAAAATAATCCGGCGTTTCCAGAAACACCCCCTTGAAAAGCGGCTGCCTCATCATGTACATATCCGCGAAGCAATTGGCGGCGGACAAATCCATCTTGTTCCGTAGGTACAATTTGCAAGGTATCCATTCGCTTCAACGGATTATAAGTGGTATGCCAAGCCCCTAACCCGCTGTAGAAATCATCCCGGAGAAGCTGGTCCATCGGAGATCTCATCAGATTTTCCACCATCATTTTCAGCATAATGAAATTCACGCAACTATATACGTACCTACCTCTCGTACCCAAACGGGATTTCTTGATATCTTGAAGGATCGTATCTTTAAAGGAATCACTCACATAGAAATTACGGGCTACCTCAGTCGTAAATCCGGGTTTCCGTGTATCTGATACTATATCCGGAAGATATTTAAAATCATTCCGGACATACGTTTTAGCGTCAAAACGAACCGGGTGCGTGGCGTTCTTCGCCGAACTATATAAACTGCCTTTATAACTATCCTTATCAATAGCATCCAGATAGAAATTAATAGTTGGAGTCACTCCCGATTGATGATATAGTAACTCTTTTATCGATAAATCCTTTTTATTAGACTCTTTCAACTCCGGTATAAAATCGGAGATCTTATTGTTCAAGGTGAATTTCTTCTCATCATACGCTTTCATGACTGCCAATAAAGTCCCCGCCGCCTTCGATGCCGAAGCCAAGTCATAAACTGACGCCTCCGTGACCGGCTGCCTACTTTCGTAATCAAAATAACCAAACGATTTATTATAGATAATCATGCCGTCCTTCGCAACCAACACTTGGCATCCGGGATAAGCCTTCTCATCCAATCCCTCTTTAACGATCGACTCAATTACATCCAAACGGTCCGGATTCGCTCCCACCTCTTCTGGCTGGTGATACCCCAAACGAGTCTTTTCCGTAAAAATACCAGTACCCGCATAATACAATCCCGGAATTGAAACCGGAAGTTTCCCTTTCGCCGCAATACCACCGAATATCACTTGGGCCGCATATTCCTGCGCTAAGGGAGTACCCTCGTAAGCCAACACGACCGCCTTCGCCTTCTCGATCGACTTCTTATATTCCTTACAAGCATATGGTAAGGTAAAGAAAGCATAGACCAACTCTTTCTTCGCAGCCAACTGCCTCAACGCTAAACTCTCGGGAATGCGAATCGTATGTATGCCACAAATGATCACGTCGTATTTTTGCAATTTATTATAAACCTGTTGGACTTGGGTAGCCGTAGAACGCCGTCCGATACTAAAGCAAGCGATCGAATCATATTCGCCCAGCATTTTCTGGAACTCATTACCAACCCCGTCTCCAATCGAGAGCGCCGCGATCTTTTTCTTATTCAACTGTTTAAGAGGTAAGATCGTATCCTCATTCTTCAAAACAGTAATAGCCTCCGAATTCAACTTCGCCGCCATCCATGCCGCATGCGGAGAGTTCAAACGTTTCGATAAGCCTTTTGTTTCGACCGGCTTATAGGCATTCAATCCAGCGATATATTTGTACCTTAATATTTTCAAGCACTTGGCCTCGATCGCTTCCAGATCCAATACCCCTTCTTCAATAGCCTCTTTCACGGCCGTAAAATCATTGATTGGAGCGGCCGGAGCGAGCAAGATATCATTCCCCGCAAGCAAAGCCTTCACCGAAGGATTATCCGTTTTCTTTGTGGAAGCCCCTTTCATCGCTAAAGCATCCGTAAAGCACAGACCTTGAAAACCGAGTTCTTTCTGTAATAGATCCGTCACTACCGCCTTGGAGAAAGAAGCCGGCTTATGACTTTTATCCAAAGCTGGAACGTAAAGATGTCCCGTCATTATCCCGCCGAACCCATCATATATATAACGTTTAAAAGGAAGAAGTTCCACGCTATCCAAGCGGGCCCGGTTATGGCGCACGACGGGTAATGTCTCGTGCGAGTCCTCGGAAGTATCTCCATGTCCGGGGAAATGTTTGGAGACAGACAAGATGCCCGTATTTTCCAATCCTCTTGCGTAAGCAATACCTTTCTCCGACACAGCCTCCGGATTCTCGCCAAACGAACGCAGGCCGATCACGGGATTATCCACATTGCTATTCACGTCCATATCCGGAGCGAAATTTATATGAATTCCCATTTCCCGGCACTGCCGTCCCACCTCTTTTCCATATTCCTCGATCAAGGCATTGTCCTCGATAGCGCCTAGCATCATGTTTTTCGGGAAACGGGTGGTTCCACTTAATCGCATGGAAAGTCCCCACTCCCCATCCAAAGAGACCAACATCGGAATCCGGGAAGCCTTTTGCAAACGATTGGTCACCTCCGCCTGCGTCACCGGATCCCCTTTATGGAATAAGATGCCCCCGATCTTGATATCGTTCACGTAACGCATAAGCCGTTGCATATTCCGGTTATCGGATTTAGGATTCGCTATAACCATAAATAACTGCCCGATCCGTTCATCATAACTCATAGCGTCAAACACGGAATCAACCCAATGATTCATCTTTTCCTGATCCACCGCACGATAAAGGTTCGGGACTGTTTGCGCCCCACTCGATAAAAGGGAAATACAACACAAAAGCAAGATACCAATCTGTCTCATCACAACATTATCATTATTACTCTCCAAAAATAAGAAAATATCGCAATAGTAACGTGAATTGTGATAGGGGTTTTTACTATCTTTCCTGTCTCGTAATAAAAAAGGAAGTACTTCATGAAGCTAATACTACTCATAATCTTGATTATCTTCGGCTTTCAATCAAGCGCTTGGGGACAGGCGCCGACTCTCAGTATCGAGGCTAAACAAGAACCGATCCAAGAAATCATGAAAAAAATAGAGCATCAAACAGGCATGACATTCTCCTACGATCCTTCTATTCTCAAAGGTATTTCCCGGATTACATTCAAATCTGATAACCAATCCATATCGGAATGCCTTACCCGGCTATTCCAAAAGCTCCCTCTGTCTTATCAGATAAACGGTACCCACATCATCTTGAAGAAACTCCCCCGCTCAGTAACCATCAGCGGATTCGTACGGGATAAAGCGACTACAGAATATCTAATCGGGGCCTCCGTTTATGACTCTCGCACACAAAGGGGCACAGCTACCAATAACCACGGTTTCTTCAGTCTAACCTTACCGGTCGGGGTAGTCCGTCTGGAGACTTCCTACATCGGATACGGACGTTTCTCACATACATTCCAACCGCTCGAACGGGATACCGTGATGGAAATTCTGCTGGAAAGCGGTGAGGCATTGGCCGAAGTTGTCGTTACCGGTAGTAATGACACACAAAACCCGATACAAGCCCCTCAGATGGGAACGATTAAAATAACCCGGAAGATGATCAAGACCATCCCGACCTTATTCGGTGAGGCTGATGTGATCAAAGCCCTGCAAACCCAACCCGGCGTATCAGCCGGAACGGAAGGATTAGCCGGGATGTATGTCCGTGGGGGGAATGGAGACGAGAACCTGTATATGATAGACGGAATCCAACTGTATCAGGTCAATCATCTCGGAGGACTTTTCTCCGCTTTCAACGCCGAGGCTTTGAAAGATGTGGATTTTTATAAATCCGCTTTCCCCGCCCGCTATGGGGGAAGGCTTTCCAGCGTAGTGGATGTGCATACTAAAGATGGCAATATGAAAGAGTACCATGGTAGCGCTATGCTAGGATTGACCTCCGGTAACTTAAATTTCGAAGGGCCGATCATTAAAGACCGGACTTCGTTCAACGCCTCCTTCCGTCGCTCTTGGCTGGATGCCTTATCCGCACCGGGTTTGGCGATCTACAATAAAATTCAGAAAAAGAAGGGGGAGAAATTCAGCGCACGCTATGCTTTTACCGATCTGAACCTAAAAGTGAACCACCATATCAATGACCGGAGCCAAGCTTACGTTAATTTCTATTTCGGACAGGATTTCCTAAAAGGAGGAAGTTCTGAGTTCTCCGTAGGTGATAATATAACCCCTTTCGAGAACAAGGACTTTGGAAAGATGCGCTGGGGTAACATCGCATTGTCTTCCGGCTGGTCGTATGTGTTTAACAACAAGATGTTCGGTACCGTCACCTTGGCTTATTCCCATTATCAATCCAAACTAAAACAAGAGACTTCACAATACTACGGAACCGAGGGTGACAAAGATTATTCTTCACGGTTTATCGAGACCTCAACCCGAAACGGTATCAATGATTTCGGAGTCCATGCGAACTTCGACTATATTCCTACCTTGGCACATCATATCCGTTATGGTACCGACTATCTTTACCATCGTTTCAGCCCGGAATATATCGAGGAAAAGACCTCCGAGAATTTGTCTCCGACCAAACGAACTACCGGAGACGAGCGCCTTTCAGCGAATGAGTTGGCTGTTTTCGCCGAAGATGACTGGGCGATATCTCCCATTGTCCGGGCTAACGCCGGATTACGCCTGAACATGTACAATATACAAAAGAAGACATATGTCTCCTTAGACCCTCGTTTATCCGTACGCTTCCTGCTCACGAGGGATCTAAGCCTTAAGGCCTCATACGCCCGGATGAATCAATACGTACATCAGATTAGCGAAAGTTATATGAGTCTCCCTACCGATATGTGGATGCCGGTCAGCAAGAAATTAAAACCATTGGTGAGTGATCAAGTATCCGTTGGCGCTTATTACAATCTGCACAAGAACTATTCCTTCTCGGTGGAAGGTTATTACAAATGGATGAATCACTTACTGGATTATAAAGATGGTTACAACTTCTTACCCTCGTTCGTCGGTTGGGAGGAGAAACTGGCCGCCGGTAAGGGGTGGGCCTATGGAGCGGAGTTTATCGCCCGGAAAGAGACGGGGCGTATAACAGGATGGATCGGATACGGACTAATGTGGAGCGACCGGCAGTTCGACGAGATTAATAATGGCAAACGTTTCCCCGCGAAATACGATAACCGCCATAAGCTGAATATCGTCGCAAACTGGAAGATCAACGAGAAATTGGAACTAACAGGAAGCTGGACTTTCATGACCGGAAACCGGGTTACGGTGGCATTCGAGAATTACGAGGATTTGGGCCTCACTCCTGTCCCTCCGCTCTTACCGGAAGGAGGCTTGGACTATTTCACGGAGCGTAATAACGTACGTCTCCCCGCTTACCACCGCTTAGATCTGGGGATTAATATTTATCGACCTAAAAAGAACGGCCATCTCGGTATCTGGAATATCAGCGTATATAACGCTTATTGCCAGATGAACCCGATAACTATCCATAAGCGGTCTTGGATAAACTACAGCCATTATTTCGAGACGTTATCGCTCTTACCGATCATTCCGTCTATATCATATACTTATAAATTCTAAAGAACATGAAACCTATATTCTATTTATCAATCTTATTATCCAGCCTGCTCCTAACCTCCTGCTACAGGAAGTTTGACCTAGAGGAATATCGTACTACACCGAAAATGGTGATCAACTCGGCCTTCTCGCCGGATACAGTCGTAATGGCCAGCATATCCCGCACATGGTTTCACTCAGAGAGCAAGCCGGACGTGACGATTCGAAACGCCAAGGTGGAATTATACATAGACGGGATCTTCAAGGAGGAGATGCCTTGGAAAGAATATTCCTATTGGAAATCTTCTCGTTGGCTCGGAGAGGATCGAGGTGGATGGGTAACAGATACGCTTTATATATCGAATACGGTTCCACAGCCCGGACAAACCGTAAAGATTGTAGCTTCCACCCCGGAATATGGAACAGCCTCGGCGGAAGATAAGATTCCTTCCAAGACCGAAATCAAAGGCCTGCGCATAATTCCCCGTAAAGAAGCTACCGACAACGGCGGTACCCTTGTCGATGGAGATGGGAATATCTCCTACATAGAAGAAAACGATGTGCTTATCTATCAAATCACTTTCCAAGATACCCCGGGTAAATCAAATTACTATTCTCTACAGATATGGGGAGATGACGACCATCTTGGTGTCCTGTTGGACTTCTCCGTAGATCCCGTATTCACGCAGCAACAAGGTATCTTGGATGAGGTTTTCGGCTCCTCGATGGTAAATTGGCGGGGACGGGTATTTTCCGACGAGCTGTTCGACGGGAAGGAATACACGTTGCAAGTAAAAGAACAACTTAGGTCCGATACTAAATATTATACCAAACGCCATATTCGTTTATATTCCCTGTCCGAACCCTATTACCAATATCTGCTATCTTTACAAAACATCAAGAATGAAGGTATCATGGGCGGACTTACGAATGTAGGTCTGGCCGAGCCTGTCCGAATCTACAGCAATGTGGAAGGAGGAACGGGAATCGCTGGTGGATGTCAATGGTTTGAATCCTTGGTAGACATAAAAGATTTAATCAAATAGCGAGCAAAAAAGCATCTATCTATTGCGAATCAAATATTTATTTCGTTACTTTGCACCCGCTTTACGTAATCTCTGTCGGGAAATGTAGCCCGTTAAATTGCGTTTCATTATAAATTACAATTAAAAAGCTATAAACAATGGATTTAATTAAGATTGCAGAAGAAGCGTTCGCTACGAAGAAGGAACTTCCTTCATTCAAGAGTGGTGATACGATCACGGTAGCTTACCGTATCAAAGAGGGTAACAAAGAGCGTATCCAGCAGTATCGCGGTGTTGTTATCCGTATCTCCGGTCACGGCGACAAAAAACGTTTCACAGTTCGTAAGATGTCTGAGAACGTAGGTGTAGAGAGAATTTTCCCGATCGAATCTCCGTTTATCGAAAGCATCACGGTTAACAAAGTCGGTAAAGTACGTCGTGCTAAATTGTACTACTTGCGTGCCCTTACCGGTAAGAAAGCAAGAATCAAAGAAAAGAGAGTCTAATCTCTCCGATTCTATTGCCATACGAAAAGCCATCCAGCGGAATGCCGGATGGCTTTTTGTTTATCGTTTCTTACAATGCCTATCGTAAGCATCTAACAATGCCCATTCAAAGGAGCTTACGATGGGCATTATAAGAACCTTAGAATGGGCATTGAAAGAAATCATATATCCAAGTCGCCCACGATTCATGAATGAATATCGCTGACAGATAATTTGGATATGCTCTAAAACAAGGGTTCATCAAAAGTCATTTTCACGAGATACCACTCCCTTCCCTATAAGAGATATACTTCAAGTTCCACAGGAGATATACTTCATCGGTAAAGTAAGTACTACCTCTACGGAATTCCCATTTATAGATAATTTCATCCACGGATTTTATCGCATGAGCCGCTTTTTACGTACATTTGAAGCAAATCCACCTAAGCGACATGGAAAAATGGATAAACAAATCGAACTATCGCAAACAGAAATAGAGCTAGCGTTCGCTTCCTTTTGTATAGAAGGAACCGCACGCAAATTGGGGCAGCCTTACCAAGAGGTGTTCGCACGCATGAAACGGGTAGGAATGATAGAGAACTATATCCTACCCAATTATAATATATTGCATACTGAAAGCCGCGAACACGTAATCGACAATATAGATGTAACTTACTTCCGACTATTCAATATACCCGATTCATTATCTGAATTATACAACTTACGATCCACGGATTTGTATTTGCGACCGAAATCTAAGTGGTAAGAGAATCCGATCTCGAAGCCCGGATAAATATCACCAAAACGCTGATCGGTCACATAGGGAGCGATCGCTGAAAGGTTCTTACTCCGGTAACGGGCGGATGAGGTAAATTGGGTAGAGAAAGAAGCGCTTAACTGAACCTTCCCGATCCTATAACCGATACCCAACCTATTAAAACGATCGGCCTCACGACTGGTCTCACCCGAAAAGCTATAGCTTCTCTTATAAATCAACAGATTAAAATTAAAGTTCTTCACATCGCTATTCAAAGAGATCACATAGAAGGGATCCGTATATGTATGCGAATAGCTATTTCCATTCGATTGGAAATGGTTCAAGCCTCCGGAGATATTCATGCGCAGATAATCGCCGAAGGGTGAATAATTCAAATAGAGTTCCGGCGTAAAGCGATGGAAACTCCGTTGGTTATCGTAGGTGCGGATAAAAAGTCCCCGGCTAGCGTCATACAGGGTCTCTTCCATGACCATGCGGGGCTGGTATTGGTAAGAGAAAGTAAAGCCGGCCTTGACCTTTGCCGTATTCACATGAAATTCCACGGCGTTGTTATGATATAAGAAAGGGGATAGACCCGGATTACCTCTACGAACCTGTAAGGAATCAATCCATTGCTCCACGTTACTCAACTCAGACAAGGATGGGTTTACATTGCGCAGGTTATACCGGTAACGGGCGGATAATACCTCATTGATAGTATAAGTAAGCGTCACCTGCGGGCGGAAGTACCACCGATTGTAGGAGTCCACATTTTCTTGCGATAGATAATTACGGGAGGCACCCAAACCCACATTATAAACCAACTTCTTCCAAGTTCCTACGTATTGCGCATACATATACGACTCGGACTCTGTCATATGGGTCGTATAATCACCGGAGCCGGAATACACGTTATCCGTATAGGCTTGCGTATGTTTCAAACCAGCGGAAATTCGGCCGGTCTCCAGCTCTTTCTCGTAGATACCCTCTCCGATTACCGAATAGCGCTTTCCATCTACTTTCGTATAAATATCTGTCAAAGGAATACTTTCCAGTTCTTCCCGGTAGGTATGACGGCTATCGGTATTCGAATAAGTTCCCACGACATTGACGGCCAATGATTGTTTACGGGGTAATTTCCGGAAATAATACAAGTCGAGCGAGGGACGGGTATTCAAGGATTTATTATTATCGATAAGATGGGTCGTAGCCATACTCTCGCTATTTCTTAAAAGGGCGTCGCTATAGTTATGCGGATAGTCGTAATAATAAAAGTTCAACTTAGCGTTCAAGAAATAATCATCATCCTTCGTGTAGTTATAATTCGCCGTCGTAGTCCAATACATCTCATAATCCCTCCCGGGGATTCCTTCCTGTGTTCGCTGGAAGGTACCGTCTGGAGTATGAAAGATTTCCGTCCGGTCTTGCCATGCCTCTTTATACCGGTGTCCGTTCGCAAAGCTGGATAAAGAGAATTCCGAACGTCCCCGGTTATACTTACCATATATATAATCTGCCATCCAAAACGTGTTTAATTGATGGCTTAAATCCACGCCGAGATTTCCTCCGGAAGTCCGCTTGATCGTTATATAATCCAAGACGATATCGATTCCTTCCCCATATCGCAAACCGGGGTTATCGTGATATTCCACCCGTTTGATATCCTCCGGCGAGAGGGCGGCGACTTCTAAGGAAGAAGCCAACACGCCATTTATACGCAACTGAACGTTTCCATTCGCCATAGAGATACTTTTCGTATTCGGATCTACCCATAGGCGAGGTAAAGACATCCGCCTTGTCAAATCCAAGCCATCCATCGAGCGCCGCACTTGGTCTTTGGAGGGGAATATAAGTTGACGGTCTTTCTTCCTTATAATCGAAGAGGCTTGAATGGTAACCTCATCCAAATCGATCGTTTTCTCCTCTTGCGCGTTTACCAAAAAGGCAACGCAAATCAATCCCACAAATAATACTTGTCTTCTCATAAAATTCAAATTTGATTCGAGACAAATGTAAGGAGGTAAACAGCTAAAATCGATTTATACAGGCAAGAAACTAAAGTGCAAGGCATTACGATCATATACTGATTTACAAAGCATTAGCGAACGACTTAGAGAGAAAAGTTTATATTTGCCGTTTGAGCACTTATATTGCCGATGATATCCTCTTTCTCATCCATATCCAGCTTATGGCGGATGTCCGTCTTGCGCTGATAGATCGTACGGACGCTTTGCTGGGTAACCACACTGATTTCCTTGGTAGAGAAGCCGGCGCATAGCAAGCAACAAAGCTGGATCTCTTTTTCCAGCAAACGCCCATCAGACAATCGGACCAGATGCGTATGGAAATTATCATAGACCGCATCGATAATCGGATACAGGTCATCCCATACCAAAAGCATATCTACCGGGACATCCTCATTCGTGATACGAGTCATTTGCTGGAGCAATTCCTTATTTTGTTGCGTGGGAGTAGTCGCCATCAAGCGGATAACACCCAATTGCTGCAACAAGACCTTACGGAAAAAGGCACTATCGGGTTTCTCCTCCTCCGCTACGGATTGCTTGGACTCGTTCAAGAGCTGACGCAAGGCTTCCAAACGCTCCTCCATATCAATCAAACGGTTCCTCCGGTTACGGATATATAAGGAAACTCCACCAGCTACCAATATGGAAAGCAAGGAAACGATCACTAAGATAGAGAACGTACGCTGCCGGCTCATTTCCAAGCGAAGATTTTCTCGGCGTAAACGATTTTGATCGACTAATCGTTCCCGCTCAGCCTTCTCCGTTTGGGATTTCACGGTATACAAAGAATCGCAATATTGCCCTAATCGGGAAATATCGACCGGCTTATTTTCCTTTACGCCCAATATAAATTGATAGGCATAATTAAGCGCATGCGAGGCTATATCATCGCTGTGACTACGCTCCAAGTCTAACGTATTCTTCTCGATATACTTCCGGGCAGAATCCAGCTCCCCTAGATTGATCCAAGGCATAACATAGGATCCCAAGATTTCTCGTTCCGGATAACGTTCCTTCAGCAAACGCAGATATCTGATAGAAGCCTTGGGATTAAAGTCATACAAGAAATCCGCGT
The DNA here is from genome assembly GCF_002257605.1 of Parabacteroides sp. CT06. Lineage (GTDB taxonomy): Bacteria > Bacteroidota > Bacteroidia > Bacteroidales > Tannerellaceae > Parabacteroides > Parabacteroides distasonis. Next base: position 4,048,905 of record NZ_CP022754.1, read on the forward strand.
AATTACGGGCAAAATGATGGGCATACCATTCGATATTCTTAGCCAAGGCCGAGTCCGCGGCCAAACGAAGATAATAATCCGCCGAGTCCCTCATTCGCAAGCGGCTATAACTCAACCCGGCCATATAATAGGCCATCTCCTTAAATCCAGCTTTTGGCGAGGCTTCCCATTCCTTCGACTCTGCGATCGTTTCCCGATACAACCCCTCACCAAAACTCAAGGAAGTCAATCGGTCATAAAAACGTACAAGGTAGGTCGAATCCGAACGGGAATAAGCGGAATCTATCGCCTCTCGGTACAAGGCACGTCTTTGTTCCAACCCCTTCCGGGAATCACCCATGTAAATAGCCTTTACGAAATAAGCGGAAAGTAAAGGCTCCGAGGCATGCTCCTTATAATAATCCACGGAGTAGTCGATGAGCGAGTCGTTCACCAAGCTGCGCCCCTGCAAGAGATGAAGCCAAGCGAGCCTCCGTCCATACTCTGCCTTATCGCTATCCGAAAGAGCGGAAAGCGTTATTTGCTCCTCCAGCAGCCAAGCGGCGCTATCTAAGTTATTCTCGTTTACCAACCGGTCCGCTTCCGCAAATTTCTCCCGTACGGATTTACCGCCACAGGAAAGCAACAGGCAGACACTGGCCAGCAATATGTAGGCAAACCATTTCGTCATAGCGACAGAGATCCTAATTTCCGGCAAAGGTACATTATTTTCGGAAGCCCGGGCGATTCACCGATATTTTTATCCGTTTCGTCGATTCCTTTTCCCGCTCGGATAAGGAAGCCCTATCTTTGTAAGCAGACAAAGGGTTTATCTATGTTACAATTAAAAAGAAATGACTTATTGATCGGCTTCACGATATCCGTCTTGCTTAGTATTTTCGTGAACTTCGCCCTTCTGATGCGTAAATATGAGTTCGAGACCGGAAACCCGAGCATGGGTATCCAGCCTCCGGATCGCACCATGTATTATTTGCTAATCTGGTTCTTCGTGTTCTCCTTCATCTTATTTATTGTCAACAGCTTGATGTATAAGTTCGGGGACAAGCTTTTCCGCAGGAAAGAGTATAAAAGGGTATTGGTGGTTTGCGTAACTTGTATCAGCATCGCCTACGGCATGTTTCATCTGTCGCCGGTTTTGTACACGGCCATTGTTGTAGAATGGCTGGGAGAAGACGGACCTCAGCCAGCTACCCGGGATATCATGATCCGCATCAACCGGGACAGGATGGCTACGCAAACCATCAGGCCTGCCGAGCATCGGGACATACCGGTACCGCCCAATCCTTTCACGGTCCCTAACTCTTTCATGACGGAGCATCTTTTCGTCTTCCTCACGGTCATGCTAAGCTCCATACTGATCCGGCTACTGGGCAGCAAGCAGCAAATGAAACTGGAATATGAGCAATTGAAGACCGAGAAGTTACAGAATTCCTATAACGCCTTGATGGGACAAATCAACCCGCATTTCTTCTTCAACTCCTTAAATGGATTGAACGCCTTGATACAGAGCGGAGAGAAACAACAGACGCTGGCTTATCTGGATGAGCTATCCAACGTCTTCCGGTATATCTTGCAAAGCAACAAGAAAGAGCTGGTTACGCTAGCGGAAGAACTTCAATTCGTAAAGGCGTACACCTATCTGCTAAGCGTGCGCTACGAGGGAAAGCTATTCTTCTCCATCCAAGCGGATACCCCTTACTTGCTTTGGTATCTGCCGATATTGAGCGTACTCCCCCTGATCGAGAACGCCGTAAAGCACAACGTTATCAGCAAGCAATACCCACTACAGATCGATATCTATACCACCCATGAGGACAAACTAATCATATCCAATAAAATACATCCTAAGTCGGAAGATAGCAAAGGTAGCGGTATCGGATTGAAGAACCTATGGGGGCGCTACCGGATGCTTACCGGAAAGGACATCCAGATCTCCAACCGCAAGGAATATTTCAAGGTCACGCTTCCTTTACTTAATAAACCCATTCACTCATGAAAGCAGTTATTATAGAAGATGAGACTACCGCCGTTAATAGCCTAAAGGCGATCTTGGCGCAAAATACGGTTACTCAGATCGAAGTGATCGCCGAGTTGGAGAGTATCGAGGAGAGCGTGGATTTCTTCCGGACATCGCCTCATCCGGATATCATCTTCATGGATATCCATTTAGCGGACGGATCGGCGTTCAAGATATTCGAGCAGGTGGAGATAGATGCCCCAGTAGTCTTCACGACCGCCTACGATGAGTATGCGTTACAGGCTTTTCAAGTAAGCAGTATCGATTATCTACTGAAGCCTGTCACGCTGGCCTCGCTGGAAAGGGCCTTGAATAAATTACGGCTGTTCGATACCGAGGAAAGGCTGGCGCATATCCGGCAAACGAACCGTACGATCCAGAGTCGCCACACGATCAAGAGCCTGTTGATCATGCTGGCCGATAAATTCTATCCGTTGGCGGTTGAGGAGATCCTTTATTTCTATACGGCCAACGAGAAGGTTACCGCCTATACCTCCGACGGGAAGCAACATCCCGTAGACCGTACCCTCGACGCGTTGGGAGAGCAACTGGACGAGAGGCTTTTCTTCCGGGCCAACCGTCAATTCATCATTTCACGCAACGCCATCAAGGATATAGATCTTTGGTTCGGGAGCCGCCTGTCCGTCAACCTCACCTTGCCGGTTCCCGAACGTATCATCATCAGCAAGACCAAGACCCCGATCTTCAAGAAATGGATTCTGAGGGAAGAGGAATAATGTCTTTTCACCCCCTCCCGTAAGGCGATTCACCGACCCGATTATACCACTAATCGGCGCTTAACCTTTCTTTACCGAACTTTCCTGTTATTTCGCGGTACAACAAATAAAGGTAAAAACACTATGCTGAAATGTATCACTTTCGACGGAGACGCCTCGACCCTGAACACGCTCATGGGATATCTCGAGAAACTGGACAAGGCTTTGGCCGATGTCCACCAAGTGCTGAGCAAGGAGCAAACAGAACGCCCCATCTTCGTCCGGGAGGGCAGCAAGATCATTCGCCTTCGCCGGGAAGAGATCCTTTTCCTCGAGGGATACGGCGATTATGTAAAGGTACACCGTATCAATGGCAAGCCCCTGCTCACGCAAGTCAGCTTGAAGCGGTTCGAGGAGTTTCTGGACAGGAATCGTTTTTGCCGGGTACATCGTTCTTACATCGTATCCCTCTCCCACATTAATTATATCGAGCGCAAGCGGATACGTATCGGGGAGGAACTGATCCCTATCAGCGATTCGTACCTGCCCGCCTTGATGAATAATCTGGCTCTCCAAGAGTAACCAAGAGTTTCATGCGGAAGAAACTTTTGTTTCTCCGTGACAAAACTTTTGTTTCCTAGTGAAGAAACTTTAGTTTCATAGGCAGAAAACTAAAGCTTCACTTGGTAGAACTTCTCGCTTAATGTATAGGTCACCGTAAAGCCCATGATATCTCTTCGCAACGCATTCCCTTGCAATTGGAGACGATCGTAATAAAACGCCGTATTGATACGGCCATTCAGGACGGGTAATCCCAAGCCAACGCTTACCCGATACGCCCCGCCGGATTGTCCTTTCAACCGCAGGTAAGGCGTGGAAACAGAAACACCCGCTTTATAAGACATCCGTTTCCAATAACTGCTGGAGCTAAATCCATTCGGGATATAGCATACGCCCAAGCGTAGCTCATGCGAATCCCGGAACTTTACCCGGCTATCGCTCGAGTTCAATACCCCGTATTGCCGGAATAGATAGTCCAACGCATACGTCCATTTTTTATGCGCCAATGAGCTACCGATGCCTATATATTGAGGTAGATATTGTGCCACCCTTTTCTGGTTATAGGGGGTTTCCGTGCTGCTTCCCGTCACCGTCACCGTATTTTTCAATGAGATCCGTTGCTTATAACCGTAAATGGCGCCGACCGTTAGAAAGGTTTCCCGGGCGATCGGACGATGATATTGTAAACCGAAATCGGCGTAAAAAGAGCGGCCGGACATCTCCCTTGACACTGTCATCGCACTTTGTATCTCATTCAGTGTCATATTTCCGAAGATAAAATTAAGATTCATACCGACTGATAGATGCTTGGTCAATAAAAATCCCTGGGAAAGGAAAGCCTTGGAAAGCCCGCCTGTCCCCGAAAACGTACTGGTTACAAAGGTTCCGGGAGATCCTTCCAACTCTTGCGAGGACTTAAAATAATACCCAACGAAACTATAAGGAGTTACCCCGACGGACATATACCACCGTCGCATGATACGCCCTCCCAATGAGAAAGCGGAGAAATTCCCGGTGAATGCGCTGCTAGAGCTCCCGTCTGAGCGGTATCGTTCATTCTTCACGAAGGCAGATGCCTCAGCGAACAACTTACAACTATCCAACGCTGTCAATCCGGCAGGATTCTCTATATTCATCAGCATCCCTTCCCGCATGCCGACAGTGACACCCGCCATCGAGGTATTTTGACCATATAAACCGGAAGCCATCTCACCCAGTCCAAACATCGAGTAAGGCGAGGAAGTCATCGTATTCTGCGCGGATGCGCTTGCCGCCATCAAGAGGCAAGGGTAAAGAAGGTATCTAGTAACTTTCATAGACCTTATAAATGAGTTGTAGGGTGACCGGGTTACGTCCTCCCTGATCGTTAAACGTCAAGTTCTTGAACGTGCCGGTGTAATCATCACTATTAAAAACCAACTGAAGATTATGCTTATACATGCCAAAGGCACCTAGCTCCTCTTGCATGAATTGAGTCACGTCGAAATAATAATAGGTGTTCTCGTTAAACGTATTGTCTTCCGATAGCGTACCTCGTTGAACCTCGGAACCGAGATAATCGGTCACGGCATCCGTCACCACATTATTCTCATCGGCGATATATAGGTAGAGGCTGTCCGGCAAGGTATTGTAATCCGAATAAGTGCCTTGCTCGGGATAAATCTTAAGTAAAGCGCTCTCAATCTCCACTTGCGTGCCTTGTTGCATCAGATTATTCAAATACGGGAATTCCAGACGGGTATACCAACCCAAGCCTCCGAATAATACGCCCCGGTTACCAAGCTCGGCCGAAGGTATCTCCACTCCTTTCATCGGATATCCTGCCATATCCGTTCCACTACGGTCATGGTCAATATGATTGAACTGGGTATCCGTATTCGGGAAGAACCATAATTCCTTCTCCGTGGAAAGCTCATCGGATAAATGATAATGCAGGACTAAAGCGGCGGAGGAATCGGCTACCGTGAAAGTCAGCAGAGACTCGCTTCCCGCCAAGTCCGGCACGATCGCCACCCCCTTGAAATAGTCCTCAAAGCGATCCTCGGACACCGCTTGATCCTGCGCATGAAAACGGGACAAGAGGTCTTGCCCTAGCGCATCGGGAAGACGGACTTCCAGTTTCTCCCCGCCCTTCGGCTTCGGTTTAAATGAGCAGACCGCCAAAGCCTCGGGAGCGTAAGAGACACTGCTATTATTATATAAGTACCCGTTATCGTTTAAGACAATCTTCTCCGTTAGCTGATAAATCGAGAGGGTTTGTTGGAGGGTCGTGTCTCCTACAAAGCGACCATCGAAAGCGAGAGACAGGACTAGCGAGTCCAGTACGACCGTCTCGTCCGGATCAGTCCCATAGCTCGGTCTCTCATAAGCGATAAAGCTATGCGACGAGACGACTCCCCATAATGAATGTTTGTACCGGCCTACCAAAGCGACGTTCTTACCGGATGTCTCCAACGAGTCGATCAATACCGAGGTCACTACGACCGTGCTGGTATCTATACGAACGTTACGGAAAGCGGAGTCCACCAGATCGCTGCCATACGTACCGTTCTCGTCATAACAGGAAAACAGTCCCAGACAGAGCATCAAGCACCCCAAAGCAAAGAATGTTCTAACCATACTTCTTATTTAATAAGCAAATAATCTTTTATCAATCCGATGGCAAAGAACGTATTTAGCGCAAAACCCGGCAAGATAAACCCATGAACCCACCGGTTTCCTCTGTAAACGGCCCGATACTGAAGATGAAACCGATTTCAAAACCATTCGAGGCCCTAACCTATAAATCCGGCTTATTCACCGATAAAAACCGTATGTTTACCGATTTAATTTGTGGGTCTCGTAAAACCCTCGTTCTTTTGCTTCCGTAAAAACAAAATACGTAGTTAGAATGATACACAAAAGGATTCTTGTATTCTTGATCGCTTTTCTTCCTGTCATCATCAGCGCTTGCAGTGATGACGATGACGATGATTTGATCGGTAAGTGGTACCGTGTCTCTGACATGGACGGATTGGCGCGAAATTACGCCTCCTCTTTCACGATCGGTAACAAAGGATATCTGATTTGCGGAAACGACGGAAAAAATCGTTTATCGGATTGTTGGGAATATGATATGGAACGAGATACTTGGACGCAAAAGGCGGACTTTCCCGGAACCGCCCGCAATTCGGCCGTAGCTATGGCGGTAGATGAAAAGGGATATCTGGGAACCGGATACGACGGTACCAATTACTTGAACGACTTCTGGGAATTTAACCCGACCACCAATACGTGGGCACAGAAAGCGGATTTCCCCGGCTCGGGCCGATATGGAGCCGTGGCCTTCGGGGTAAACGGTAAAGCGTATATCGGATGCGGATACGACGGGAATTACCTAAAAGACTTTTATGCCTTTAATCCGGTGGCAAATAGCTGGACGCAAACGATCAGTATCGGCGGGACAAAGCGTCAGGGCGCTACCAGCTTCGTGATAAATGGAATCGCTTATGTATGTTGCGGACAAAATAACGGCGAATATGTAGACGATTTCTGGAAATTCGATCCCAGCACGGAATCATGGACCCAACTTAGGGATATATCGGATTCCTCGGACGAGGATTATGACGATGATTATACGATCACACGTACGAACGGGGTTGCTTTCGTGATTGATGGAGCCGCTTATCTGACTTGCGGTGAGAGCGGAAGCCTACGTAGCGACACTTGGAAATATTATCCGGCCACCGATCTATGGGAAAACGTAGCTAAATTCAAGGGAACTGCCCGTACGGCGACAGCATCTTTCTCCTCTGGCGAGAAAGGATTCGTAGTATCCGGCAAAAGTGGTACCACTCAATTTGATGATATTTGGGAATTTCACCCGAATGAATATGACGATGATGAATACTAAGAAAGGACGGGCTTGGTTCGTACCGGGCCTAGTGGTACTGCCGGTATTACTGTTTTATTTATCTTTTTTCCGGGGTGAAGAAATGGGGTCTTCTCCCGGGCGGCAACTGGAGTTGCAAACATTTCAATCGGGGGATGGCTGGGGGTACCAGATTAGGATGAACGGAAAGGTGTTGATTTACCAACCCACCATTCCCTCTATTGATACGGTAATTGCGTTCCCGGATAAGGAAAGCGCAGAAAACATAGGCACACTCGTATTAAATAAATTGGCCGGGAACAGGAACTTCTCGGTCTCTAGAGAAGAGATACAACATTCACTCTCTTATTTAGGGCAATAGATTTATAATCATTAAATGTTTGGAGCAGGCTGGCTATTGATTAGTAGGTTTGCTTCGTTTTTTCCACTAAAAAGAAAAAGGGAGTCCACCTTGATAGGTGAACTCCCCCATTTCTCAAGCAAATAATGAAAATTACTTCTTATAAGTCTTATAACCATAAACAGCCAAGGAACCCAATTCCTCCTCGATACGAAGCAACTGGTTGTATTTCGCCATACGATCGGAACGGCTTAAGGAGCCGGTCTTGATTTGTCCGCTGTTGGTAGCTACGGCGATATCGGCGATCGTAGCATCCTCTGTCTCACCGGAACGGTGGGAAGTCACGGATGTATAGCCATTACGGTGGGCCATCTCGATAGCGTCTAATGTCTCGCTCAATGTACCGATCTGGTTTACCTTGATCAAGATGGAGTTCGCGCAACCCTTCTCGATACCTTTCTTCAAGAACTCTACGTTTGTAACGAATAGGTCATCACCTACCAACTGGCATTTTCCGCCTAGCGTGGAGGTTAGCATTTGCCAACCGGCCCAGTCATTCTCGTCCATACCATCCTCGATAGAATCAATCGGGTATTTGTTCACCAACTCACTCAGATAAGCGACTTGTTGCTGGGCGTTACGCTTAGCGCCTTTCTCACCCTCGAATTTCGTATAATCATACACACCATCGTGATAAAACTCGGAAGCAGCGCAATCCATGGCTATCGTCACATCCTTGCCCGGCTCATATCCAGCGGCTTTGATAGCGGCCATAATAGAATTCAAGGCATCTTCCGTACCATCCAATGCCGGAGCGAAACCGCCCTCATCACCTACAGCCGTGCTCAAGCCACGATCGTGCAATACTTTCTTCAACGCATGGAAAACCTCTGCGCCCATACGAAGCCCCTCACGGAAACTCTTCGCACCTACCGGACGAATCATGAATTCCTGAAAAGCGATCGGAGCGTCGGAGTGAGAACCTCCATTGATAATGTTCATCATAGGAACCGGCAACACGTAGGTATTTGTTCCACCGATATAACGATATAAAGGCAGATCCAGATAATTAGCCGCTGCCTTCGCTACGGCAAGCGATACACCTAACATAGCGTTAGCTCCTAGATTTGATTTTGTCTTTGTACCATCCAAATCCAGCAACTTATGGTCTATCTCTCTTTGATTCAAGGCGCTCATTCCTAAAATGGCGGGAGCGATTACCTTATTTACATTATCCACGGCACGGAGAACGCCTTTGCCACCGTAGCGATTCTTATCGCCATCGCGTAACTCGATAGCCTCGTTCTCACCGGTAGAGGCGCCAGAAGGTACAGCCGCACGACCGAATGCGCCGGAAGCCAAATGTACGTCTACTTCTACTGTCGGGTTACCACGTGAATCAAGTATCTCTCTACCTACTACTTTTACAATTTCCATATTACTATATTTGTTTTATTAGTTGTTCAATGATGTCTTACTTTTCTTTTTCACAAATATAACAATAGCCAAGCAAGGAATGTTTGCGGAAGCCTATCGAGTTTTTCAATCTTTTAATAGATGATTTTTACTATTTGCCTAAACCTTTCAAAAAAAGCTTTTGTTGTTTATGAAAGAATATACTCATACTAAGATGAAAAAGGTACTTACCACTATTGACTCTTCTAGATTTATTCCTGCTGTTTGGCAAAGGGGAGTTCATTTATGCGGATACCGCATCTGTCCCTCCGGAATATAAAGCTTGCCTGTGCTCTTCTTGTGAAGATCATATTGATGATAATCACCATACCGGATACTCTTTTGATCAAGAGGATGGAGAAGTCATCGCAAAAGGGCTTTCCACTGAACCGGATAATTTCTTACCGCAACGTCTGAATTTGTACAACGCTTTCGAGACGAAAGATTATGATAATGGCATACAACAAACCTCTGGATTTTTCAACACGCCTAATGGAAAGTTCATTTGGCAAGATTATTTATACCAAGACCGCTTATTAAATGCGACTCAGCAATATGAACCATCTTTAGAGAATCTCTCAAAAGCAGTGAAACTAGCCGAATACTATCGTTATCTGGGCTATTTCTATTACCTCAAAAAGATCTGGACAATTCAAAAATATACTGGAATAAGGTCTTAGAGATCGATCCTTCTAATAAGGTAGCGCAGGAGGCTCTTCAAAGCATACAATAAAAACAATTATAAACTTCATATTTCTTTACACTGCTATATTTGCACTATACCTCAACAAAAAAAGCGATCCGTGTGTACGAATCGCTTTTCTTATATGATTATAAAAAACTTGCTTATTCAGCTGCTTTTTCCTCGCTAGCTGCTTCAGCTGTAGGAGCTTCTGCAACCGATGCTGTTGCTTTTTTACGAGAACGTCTTGTTTTAGGAGCTTTCTTAGCGGCTGTATCCTTCAACATATTTTCGTTATAGTCTACTAACTCAATAAAGCACATAGCTGCGTTGTCACCTAAACGGTTACCAGTCTTGATAATTCTGGTATAACCACCCGGACGATCACCGATCTTCTGAGCAATTTCCTTGAACAACTCTGTTACAGCAAATTTGTCTTGCAAATTGCTAAATACCACACGTCTAGAGTGAGTTGTATCCTCCTTAGACTTCGTGATAAGTGGTTCTACATACTTACGTAGCGCTTTTGCCTTTGCTGTCGTAGTAAAGATTCTCTTATGCTTGATCAAAGAACAAGCCATATTCGAAAGCATTGCGTCACGGTGAGTATTTGTACGACCTAAATGATTGAATTTCTTATTATGTCTCATCGTTTACTTACTCTTTATCTAATTTATATTTTGTGATATCCATACCGAATGAAAGGTTCAAGCTCTCAAGCAGTTCATCAAGTTCAGTGAGCGACTTTTTACCGAAGTTACGGAATTTCAACAAATCATTCTTATTGAACTTAACCAACTCACCTAGTGTTTCAACATCTGCGGCCTTTAAGCAATTCAATGCACGAACGGAAAGGTCCATATCAGCCAGCTTGCTCTTAAGCAACTGACGCATATGAAGTACTTCTTCATCGAACTCTTCATTGCCTTCAGTATCCGCTGTCTCGATCGCAATCTTTTCATCTGAGAACAACATGAAATGATGAATCAGAATCTTCGCTGCTTCCTTCAACGCTTCCTTCGGATGAATAGAACCATCTGTGGCTATTTCAAGAACCAACTTCTCGTAGTCCGTCTTCTGTTCAACACGGAAGTTCTCGATTGAATATTTTACGTTACGTATCGGAGTGAAGATAGAGTCGATAGCGATCACATGTATATCTGCGTTCGGGTCTCTGTTCTCATCTGCGGGTACATAACCGCGACCTTTATTAATAGTCAATTCAATCTGGAAACTTGCGGTCGGATCCAAGCGGCAAATAACCAAATCAGGATTCAATATCTCGAATCCAGTCAGTTGCTTACCAATATCACCGGCTTTGAACACTTCCGAACCCGAAACAGTAATACTCACTTTTTCATTCTCGATGTCGTCTACGATATGCTTGAAACGAACTTGCTTCAGATTCAAGATAATGTTTGTCACATCCTCGATAACACCCGGGATTGTACCAAATTCATGGTCAACCCCGTCGATCTTAATGGATGTAATAGCAAAACCTTCAAGTGACGACAGGAGAATACGACGTAAAGCATTACCTATTGTAATACCATAGCCGGGTTCCAACGGACGAAATTCAAACTTTCCGAAGAAATTGTCCGCTTCCAACATTAATACTTTATCGGGTTTTTGAAATGCTAATATCGCCATGGAAATCAATTATTATTTAGAATACAATTCTACGATCAACTGCTCTTTAATGTTTTCAGGAATGTCAGCTCTTTCCGGCAGATGCAGTAATTTTCCGCTCATTGAGGACTGATCCCACTCAATCCAAGGATATTTGCTGTGATTGAAACCTGACAATGCGTCGGCAATAACCTCCATGGATTTAGATTTTTCTCTAACACCAATAACCTGACCGGGTTTTACAGAGTAAGAAGGAATGTTTACAACACTTCCGTCTACTGTAATGTGACGATGAGAAACCAACTGACGAGCTGCGGCTCTTGTCGGGGCTATACCCAAACGATAAACCACATTGTCAAGACGGCCTTCTAACAATTGAAGAAGCACCTCACCGGTAATACCTTTAGAGCGTGAAGCTTTTTCGAATAAGTTTCTAAATTGCTTCTCCAATACGCCATAAGTGTATTTTGCTTTTTGCTTCTCACGAAGCTGGATACCGTATTCAGAAGTCTTTCTTTTTCTGGAGTTACCATGTTGTCCAGGAGGATAGTTCTTCTTAGAAAGAACTTTATCCGCACCGAATATTGCCTCACCAAACTTACGGGCAATTCTTGTTCTTGGTCCAGTATATCTTGCCATTTTTTTATTTTTTTAAATGTTCTGTTTGAATCTGGAACCGTGCAGCCGCGATTACAGAGAGGATAAGGTCAATATGCAATCTATTCACAATTCCGGATTCAATGTTTAAGAAACTATAATTAATTATACTCTTCTCTTTTTCGGAGGACGACACCCGTTATGAGGAAGCGGTGTAACATCAACGATTTCTGTTACCTCGATACCTGCGCCATGGATCGTTCTGATAGCGGACTCACGACCGTTACCCGGACCCTTAACGAATACTTTCACCTTTCTTAAACCAAGATCATAAGCTACTTTAGCGCAATCCTGTGCTGCCATCTGAGCTGCATAAGGAGTATTCTTCTTAGAGCTTCTGAATCCCATCTTACCAGCGGAAGACCAGCTGATTACTTGTCCTTCGCTATTCGCTAAAGACACAATAATGTTGTTAAAAGAAGAATGAATATGAGCTTGACCGTAAGCGTCAACTTTTACGTTTCTCTTCTTTGCTGCGACTGTTTTCTTTGCCATATTAACTCTTATTATTTAGTAGCTTTTTTCTTATTTGCAACAGTTTTCTTCTTACCCTTACGAGTACGAGCGTTGTTCTTCGTGCTTTGGCCTCTCAAAGGCAAACCAAGACGATGACGAACTCCTCTGTAGCAACCAATATCCATCAGACGCTTGATGTTCAACTGAACTTCTGAACGAAGGTCACCTTCAACCTTGTACTCAGCGCCAATGACTTCACGAACTTTTGCGGCTTGATCGTCTGTCCAATCCTTAACTTTGATATCACGATCAACCCCAGCCTTATCTAATACGGATTTTGCAGCGCTACGACCAATACCATAGATATAAGTCAAAGCGATTTCTCCTCTTTTATTTTGTGGCAAGTCTACACCAACTATTCTTATAGCCATATTACTTACTTAGATTATTTTGCAAAAATAATAAATTATCCTTGACGTTGTTTATACTTAGGATTTTTCTTGTTAATTACGTATAAGCGACCCTTTCTTCTTACTATCTTGCACTCAGGTGTACGCTTCTTTAAAGATGCTCTTACTTTCATATCGTGTTTAATTTTATTTGTATCTAAAAGCAATTCTACCTTTCGATAGATCATACGGAGACATTTCTACTCTTACCTTATCCCCCGGAAGGATCTTAATGTAATGCATACGCATCTTTCCTGAGATATGAGCGGTAATTTCATGTCCGTTCTCCAATTCTACACGAAACATCGCGTTTGACAATGCTTCTACAATTACTCCATCTTTCTCTATTGCTGATTGTTTAGCCATATAAATCCAATTAAATTGCGTTTTCTCCTAGAACTTCCTCTAAAAACTTAAATGAAGATAAGATCTGGGGACCATCCGGACGTATAGCGATACAATGCTCGAAATGAGCAGAAGGCTTTCTGTCCTTTGTGCGAACCGTCCATCCGTCTTTCTCAAATGCAACGTTCTTGCTTCCCATGTTGATCATCGGCTCGATGCAGATACACATTCCGTTACGCAATAACGGTCCGCATCCACGTCTGCCATAATTAGGCACTTCCGGTTCCTCATGCATTTTCCGACCTATACCATGTCCCACCAGCTCTCTTACGACAGAGTGACCTTGAGACTCGCAATAAGTCTGAATCGCATTACTGATATCACCCAAACGGTGACCTTCAACAGCACATTGGATACCTAAATAAAGTGAATCCTTCGTCGCTTTCAACAATTTCTTCACTTCCGGCACAACCTCACCTACACAGAAAGTGTAAGCGGAGTCACCGACAAAACCATTCAATATCGTCCCACAATCCACAGAGATCACGTCACCCTCTTTCAAGATCATCTTAGAAGAAGGAATACCATGCACCACCTGATCATTCACTGAGGCACATATTGAATTAGGGAAACCACCATATCCCAAAAAAGCCGGAACAGCACCATTATCTCTAATGAACTCTTCCGCAATCTTATCAAGTTGAAGTGTGGAGACTCCGGGGACAATATGCTTAGCTACCTCGCCAAGTGTCTTACCTACCAGTTGATTAGCCTCACGCATCAACTCAATCTCTTCATCTGTCTTTAAATAGATCATTCTATTAATAAGCGGCAACAGAGCCTGTACGGCCTTTAATTCTTCCTGACTTCAACAAACCGTCATAATGACGCATTAGTAAATGACTTTCAACTTGCTGCAATGTATCCAACACCACACCAACCAAAATCAACAAAGATGTACCACCAAAGAATTGGGAGAACTCCATACTTACACCGGCAATTCTAGCGAAAGCGGGCATGATAGCAACCAACGCAAGGAAAAAAGCACCCGGCAAAGTAATACGGTCCATAATGGTATCCAGATAGTCTTTGGTATTCTTACCCGGTTTCACACCCGGAATAAAACCATTGTTTCTCTTCAAATCATCTGACATCTGGGTCGGATTGATCGTAATAGCCGTATAGAAATACGTAAACAGGATAATCAACACCGCAAACACGAAGTTGTACCAAAATCCCGTATTATCCATGAAAGCAGCCCAAAAACCGCTCTGCTCTCCCGTACTAGAGAAACCTACAATTGAGATAGGAATAAACATGATCGCCTGAGCGAAGATGATAGGCATTACGTTAGCGGCATTCACCTTCAGAGGGATATACTGACGCGCGCCACCATATTGTTTATTACCGATAATTCTTTTCGCATATTGCACGGGGACCTTACGAGTACCTTGTACCAATAAGATCGCACCAGCGATAACAAGCAAAAGGAACAACATCTCAAATAAGAACATAACCAGACCACCGGTTTTCTCACTTGTTCTAGAAACGAATTCTTGGAACAAAGAGTGCGGCAGACGGGCTATAATACCAACTAAAATGATAAATGAAATACCATTTCCAACACCTTTATCTGTAATTCTTTCACCTAGCCATAAGATAAACATACTTCCCGCAGCCAAGATGATCGTAGATGAGATCGTGAACCAAATACCACCCGGTAAAGCAGCGCCGGCAGCCTTAAGCTGAACGCTTAAATTCACCAAGTAAGTAGGACCTTGGAATAACAAGATCGCTATCGTCAAGTAACGAGTCCACTGATTGATTTTTCTACGGCCACTCTCACCCTCTCTCTGCAATTTTTGGAAAGAAGGAACTGCGATGGCTAACAACTGCATAACAATTGAAGCGGAGATATATGGCATGATTCCCAACGCAAAAATAGATGCGTTAGAAAAGGCTCCACCTGAGAACATATCCAACAGTGCAAGCAATCCGCCTCTTGTCTGCTCCTGTAAAGCGGTTAACGCTTTGGGATCGATACCCGGAAGCACTACATACGTACCAAAACGGTATATAGCCACCAATAAAAGAGTGGTGAGGATCCGATTTCTCAGATCCTCAATCTTCCAGATATTCTTGATTGTTTCAACAGCTCTCATGACTTAGAGTTTAACGACTGTTCCACCTGCGGCTTGGATAGCTGCCTCTGCGCTCTTAGAGAAAGCGTGAGCCTCAACCTCTAACTTAGCAGTCAAGCTACCGTTACCAAGAATTTTAACCACTTGAGAAGAAGAGATGAAACCAGCCTCCATCAATTCATTAATACCAATCTTAGTCAATTGCTTAGCCTCTGCCATTTGTTGCAAAGTATCGATATTAATAGCTTTATATTCTACACGGTTAATATTCTTGAAACCGAATTTAGGCAAACGTC
This sequence comes from Parabacteroides sp. CT06, assembly GCF_002257605.1. Classification (GTDB taxonomy): domain Bacteria; phylum Bacteroidota; class Bacteroidia; order Bacteroidales; family Tannerellaceae; genus Parabacteroides; species Parabacteroides distasonis. The sequence continues at coordinate 4,064,520 of NZ_CP022754.1, forward strand.
TTTGAATAGGCATCTGACCACCTTCGAAACCAATCTTGTTCTTGTAGCCAGATCTAGACTTGGCACCTTTATGACCTCTTGTTGAAGTTCCGCCTAATCCTGAACCCGGACCACGTCCGATTCTTTTTCTGGTCTTGGTAGATCCTTCAGCCGGTTTTAAATTTGATAAATTCATATCGTATAATTTATTTTTTCAACCAATTATTACTTTTCTACAGAAACCAAATGTTTCACTTTCTCAACCATACCTAAGATCGCCGGATTAGCTTCATGCTCTACAATCTGGTTCATCTTTCTCAGCCCTAGTGCGTCAAGCGTTCTCTTTTGGTCTTTCGGGCATTTAATTCTACTTTTAACTTGCTTTACTTTAATAGTCGCCATAAACTTATCCCCCCCTAATTAACCTCTAAATACTTTTTCAACAGCAACACCTCTGTTCTGAGCAACATCGAACGGGCTTCTCAACTCACCTAGCGCAGCGATAGTAGCTTTCACCAAGTTATGAGGGTTGGAAGAACCTTTAGATTTTGCCAAAACGTCTGTAATACCTACGCTCTCCAATACGGCACGCATAGCACCACCAGCCTTAACACCGGTACCGTGAGATGCCGGTCTAATCAGCACTTGAGCACCACCGAATTTAGCTAATTGTTCGTGAGGGATCGTACCTTTGTGTACCGGAACCTTGATCAAGTTCTTCTTAGCAGCTTCTACACCTTTAGCGATAGCTGTCGTTACCTCACCGGCTTTACCTAATCCCCAGCCAACGATACCATCCTCGTTTCCTACTACAACGATAGCAGCAAAACTGAATGTACGTCCACCTTTTGTAACCTTAGTTACACGGTTGATTGCAACCAGTCTGTCCTTCAACTCTAAGTCGTTGGTCGATTTAACTCTATTATTTGCCATCTTCATTAAAATTTAAGGCCGCCGTTACGTGCAGCATCTGCTAATTCTTTAATTCTCCCGTGATACAGGTAACCATTACGGTCGAAAACCACTGTCTGAACGCCAGCTTCCTGAGCGCCTTTAGCGATTAATTCACCAACCTTAGCAGCGATCTCCTTTTTCGGAGCCTTAACATCTAATTTCAAAGATGAAGCAGCGGCTAAAGTCTTGCCTGTAGTATCATCTATCACCTGTGCGTAGATTTGCTTGTTGCTTCTAAACACAGTCAGGCGCGGACGCTCAGTAGTTCCTGAGATTTTGCCGCGTACGCCTGCTTTTATTTTTAATCTTCTTTCTAGCTTCGTTGTCATGATAATTTCAGTTTACGTAGATTACTTACCTGCTGACTTACCAGACTTTCTGCGAATCTCTTCACCCACGAACTTAATACCCTTACCTTTATACGGTTCAGGCATTCTGAATGAACGGATCTTCGCACAAATCTGACCTAATAATTGTTTGTCAGCCGACTCAAGGATAATAAGAGGGTTCTTATTTCTCTCAGACTTCGTCTCAACTTTCACTTCCTTCGGCAACTGCAAATAGATATTGTGAGTATAACCTAAAGAAAGATCCAATAACTGACCTGTATTTGAAACACGGTAACCAACACCTACTAACTCAAGCTCCTTCTTATATCCCTCTGAGCAGCCAACAACCATGTTGTTGATCAAAGAACGATACAAACCGTGTAACGCACGATGATTCTTATCATCAGTAGGTCTTGTTAAATGGATAACTCCGTCTTCCAAAGTAACGTTAATATCAGGATTCACTTCCTGTACAAGTTCACCTTTAGGGCCTTTAACTGTTACTACATTATCCTTAATTGTAACTGTAACACCAGCCGGTACATGAATTGGTAATTTTCCTATTCTTGACATTCTTCTTCCCTCCTAATTAATAAACGTAACATAATACCTCGCCACCGATCTTCAGATCGCGGGCCTCTTTGTCAGTCATCACACCTTTAGAAGTAGAAAGAACAGCAATACCTAAACCATTCAATACTCTCGGCATTTCTTTGTAACCAGTGTACTTACGCAAACCGGGCGTAGAAACTCTCTCAAGTTTCTTAATCGCATTAACTTTGTTTACTAGGTCATACTTCAAGGCGATCTTGATCGTACCTTGAGGACCATCCTCTACAAACTTAAAATTAAGAATGTAGCCCTTGTCGAAAAGGATCTTAGTGATCTCTTTCTTTAAATTTGACGCCGGCACCTCAACAACTCTGTGCTTCGCTTTGATTGCGTTACGCAATCTTGTCAAATAATCTGCAATAGGATCTGTCATATAAATAATTAATTAAATTGATCCGGCCACCCGGACAATATTTAAACTAAAAAAACTCTTACCAACTTGCTTTCTTTACACCCGGGATTAAACCATTAGATGCCATTTCACGCAATTGGATACGAGAAATACCGAACTGGCGTACATACCCTTTCGGACGTCCTGTAATCTTGCAACGGTTGTGCAAACGTACAGGAGAAGCATTTTTAGGTAAAGCCTGCAAAGCCTCATAGTTACCTTCTGCCTTAAGCTGAGCTCTTTTAGCGGCATACTTAGCAACAAGCTTTGCTCTTTTAACCTCACGGGCCTTCATTGATTCCTTAGCCATAACTACTTAGTCTTTTTTTCCGTTTTTAAAAGGCAATCCAAATTCTCTCAAAAGAGCATAACCTTCTTCGTCTGTTTTCGCAGAGGTCACAAAGGTAATATTCATTCCCAATATTTTGGTAATATTATCGATATTTATTTCAGGAAAAATGATTTGTTCCTGAATACCGAGTGTATAATTGCCTCTTCCGTCTAACTTACTCTCAATTCCCTTGAAGTCGCGGATACGAGGAAGAGCGACACGAACAAGTCTCTCCAAGAACTCGTACATCTGCTCACGACGTAATGTCACCATCACACCGATCGGCATCTTCTTACGCAACTTAAAGTTAGAGATATCCTTTTTAGATACGGTAGCGACAGCTTTTTGACCGGTGATCGTAGACAACTCGCTGATAGCGATATCGATGATCTTCTTGTCAGCCGTAGCCATACCTAATCCCTGATTAATCACGATTTTCTTCAAAACAGGTACCTGCATCACGGATTTGTAACCGAACTCCTTCGTTAAGGCAGGAACAATTCTGTCTTGGTATTCTTTCTTAAGACTGGCAGTATTGCTCATTACTTAATTTCCTCCCCTGATTTTTTAGAATAACGCACTAAAGCACCCTTCTCATTCAACTTACGGCCGATACGTGTAGCTTTACCAGATTTCGGGTCAACCACGTTAAGGTTAGAAAGATGAATAGGAGCTTCCTTCTTTTCGATTCCTCCTTGAGGATTCTTCGCATTAGGCTTGGTATGCTTTGATACCACATTAATACCTTCGACAATCGCACGATTATCTTTTACAAGTACCTGTAAAACACGACCTGTCTTACCTTTGTCCTCGCCGGCATTAACAAATACTATATCGCCTTTTTTGATATGTAATTTACTCATTACTTTAAATTTTACGAGATTAAAGCACTTCAGGTGCAAGTGATACAATTTTCATGTTTGTTGCACGAAGCTCTCTGGCAACCGGACCGAAGATACGGCTACCACGGATATCGCCACCGGCATTCAATAATACGCAAGCGTTATCATCGAAACGGATATAAGAACCATCCGGACGGCGGATCTCTTTCTTAGTACGAACGATGATAGCCTTAGAAACAGCACCCTTCTTAACGTCGCTAGCTGGGATTACGCTTTTGATTGCTACTACGATCACATCACCTACAGTGGCATAACGCTTTCTCGTTCCGCCCAAAACACGGATACACAAAGCTTCCTTAGCTCCACTGTTATCTGCTACTACTAGTCTTGATTCTTGTTGTATCATCTTACTTAGCCCTTTCGATTATTTGAACTAATCTCCATCTTTTAGTCTTGCTCAAAGGACGAGTCTCCATAATCTTTACGGTATCGCCAATGTTGCATTCGTTATTTTCGTCGTGAGCATGATATTTCTTCGTCTTATTAACGAACTTTCCATAAATGGGGTGTTTTTCCTTCCATTTAATGGCAACCGTGATGCTTTTATCCATCTTGTTGCTCGTTACCACGCCCGTTCTTTCTTTTCTTAAATTTCTAGTTTCCATCAGGCTCAATTATTTGTTGTTAAGTTCTCTCTGGCGCAATTCTGTTTTCATGCGCGCAATCAATCTGCGTTGCTGTTTAATCTGAGAAGGATTATCCATAGGCGAGATGCTATGGTTAATCTTCTTCTGATCATAGGCCGCAACCTCTGCATCTACTCTCTCTAGCAACTCTTTCGTGCTTAGTTCTCTAATTTCTGCAATCTTCATAACAATTACGCATTTTGATTTTGCATGTCATAATCACGTCTCACAACAAACTTGGTTGTAACCGGAAGTTTTTGTGCGGCAAGGCGCAACGCTTCCTTAGCGATATCAAAGGGAACACCTTCGATCTCGAAAATCAGACGACCCGGAGTAACAGGCGCAACAAATCCCTCAGGATTACCTTTACCTTTACCCATACGAACCTCTGCAGGCTTCTTCGTGATTGGCTTATCCGGGAAGATACGAACCCAAACCTGCCCCTGACGTTGCATATAACGTGTAACGGCGATACGGGCAGCCTCGATCTGACGACCGGTAATCCATTTATTCTCTAATGACTTTATTCCAAAAGAACCGAAGGCCAGCTGGTTGCCACGTTGAGCTTCGCCCTTCATGCGACCTTTCTGCTGTCTTCTGAACTTGGTTTTCTTTGGTTGTAACATCTCTACTTAAATTCTAACGTTTAACGATTAGCTCTTTTTCTCTTGAAGTTCTTGTCTCTGTTGCCACCGGCATTGTCGTTTCTACGGCCTGTCTCCTTGGCAGCAGTGAAAGAAGGAGCAAGATCGCGCTTGCCATAAACCTCACCACGGCAGATCCAAACCTTAACACCCAGCAAACCAACTTTTGTCAAGGCCTCAGCCAAAGCATAGTCGATATCTGCTCTAAGAGTGTGCAACGGAGTTCTTCCTTCCTTATACATTTCCGAACGAGCCATTTCAGCGCCATTCAAACGACCAGAGATTTGAATCTTTATACCTTCGGCGCCCATTCTCATGGTAGAGGCGATAGCCATCTTTACCGCACGACGATATGCGATTTTACCTTCAAGCTGACGTGCGATGTTGTTTGCTACGATAACAGCGTCCAATTCAGGTCTCTTCACCTCGAAGATGTTGATCTGCACTTCTTTATCAGTGATCTTCTTCAACTCTTCCTTCAACTTATCAACTTCCTGACCACCTTTACCGATGATGATACCCGGACGTGACGTACAAACAGTGATCGTGATCAACTTAAGCGTACGTTCAATAACGATACGAGATACACTAGCTTTTGCAAGACGGGCATTCAAATATTTACGGATTTTGCTATCTTCCAGCAAAGTATCCCCGTAATTCTTACCGCCATACCAATTGGAATCCCAACCACGGATAATTCCTAAACGATTACTAATCGGATTAACCTTTTGTCCCATCTACAAATTAATTTTGACTATCGTTTTTACTAAGTGTATCAACAAACAGAGTTACGTGGTTCGAGCGTTTACGAATTCTGTAACCTCTTCCTTGAGGAGCCGGACGCATTCTCTTCAACGTAGTAGCGCAATCAACGCTGATTGAAGATACGCATAACTCTCCTGCTTCTGCTTTACGTTCATTTTTCTGTTCCCAGTTTGCGATTGCTGAACGAAGCAATTTTTCTACTCTTGCTGCAGCTTCCTTGTTAGAAAACTTCAAAACACCAAGCGCACGGAATACTTCCATACCGCGAATCATGTCTGCTACCAAACGCATCTTACGAGGAGAGGTAGGAACATTGTTCAACTTCGCGAAATACATGGTCTTTTGGGCTTCTTTTCTTGCTTCAGCTGATATTCTTTTTCTAGCACCCATTTTATTCGATTCTTTTTATTTTCAGATTCCTGAATTCCTGTTACTACCGATATTATTTCTTCTTGTTACCGGCGTGACCGCGGAAAGTACGTGTCGGTGAGAACTCTCCCAACTTGTGGCCTACCATATTCTCGGTTACGAAAACAGGAATAAATTTATTTCCATTATGAACTGCAATAGTATGGCCTACGAAATCAGGCGAAATCATTGAAGCTCTTGCCCATGTCTTAACTACGGCTTTCTTTCCTGACTCATTCATTGCCAGAACTTTCTTCTCAAGCTTTACATTAATATACGGGCCTTTTTTTAGCGAACGACTCATAGTTTACTTAATTAATCAGATTATTTCTTTCTTCTTTCAATAATATACTTTGAAGAATGCTTCTTAGGAGCTCTAGTCTTCAAGCCCTTAGCATATAAGCCATTACGGGATCTAGGATGACCTCCGGAAGAACGACCTTCACCACCACCCATTGGGTGATCAACCGGGTTCATAACAACACCACGGTTGCGAGGACGACGACCTAACCATCTAGAGCGACCGGCCTTACCTGATTTTTCAAGAGCATGGTCTGAATTGCCAACTGCGCCAATTGTAGCCTTACAAGCCGCAAGAATCTTTCTAGTTTCACCAGAAGGCATCTTAATAATCGCATAAGCGCCTTCCTTTGAAGTCAGCTGAGCGAATGCACCTGCGGAACGTACCATTTTGGCACCCTGTCCAGGACGAAGCTCAATATTGTGAATAATAGTACCAACGGGAATATTTGCCATAGGCAAAGTATTACCTACCTCAGGAGCGGCGTCGCTACCTGAAACCACTGTTTGGCCAACTTCCAATCCGTTCGGAGCGATGATATAGCTCTTTGCTCCGTCCGCATAATACAACAAAGCGATACGAGATGAACGGTTAGGATCATACTCGATAGACTTTACTGTCGCAGGAATGCCATCTTTGTTTCTCTTGAAATCGATAATTCTGTACTTTTGTTTGTGACCGCCACCGATATAACGCATTGTCATCTTACCAGTGTTGTTACGTCCACCTGTACTCTTCTTACCTACTACAAGAGACTTCTCTGGTGTACTTGCAGTGATTTTATCAAATGCACCAATAACTTTGTGTCTCTGCCCCGGTGTCGTGGGCTTTAATTTACGTATTCCCATTTCTCTTTTTAGATATTACTAAAGAAATCAATTGTTTCTCCTTCTTTCAACGTTACGATCGCTTTCTTGAAAGCAGCTTGCTTGCCGTTGATGATACCTGATTTTGTATAACGGCTTTTACGCTTTCCAGAGTAGTTGATGGTGTTAACATCAACTACTGTAACACTGTACATATCCTCTACAGCTTTCTTAATCTCCAATTTGTTGGCATCAGGAGAAACACGAAAACCATAGCGATTCGGAAATTTCTCTGTGATCGCTGTTTGTTTCTCAGTTACTATAGGCTTAATAATAATTCCCATTATTCTACTCCTTATGCTTTAAAATTTTGTTCAACAACAGCGACTGAACTTTCCGTTAAAACCAAATTAACAGCGTTTAACACAGCGTATGTATTTAGTTCAGAAGCAGTTATTACACTTGCCTTCTCTAAATTTCGAGCGGACAAATATACTAAATTATTCTTCTCCGGTAAAACCATAAGTAACTTTTTATCAGCCACTTTCAAGTTTTTAGCAATTGTTATAAATTCTTTAGTCTTAGGAGCTTCCATTGTGAAATCCTCTACGACAACAATCGCATTGTTCTTTGCCTTGTAGCTCAATGCTGACTTACGAGCCAAAGATTTTACTTTCTTGTTCAGCTTGAACTCATAATCACGAGGCTTCGGACCGAATACACGGCCACCACCAACCAACACCGGAGAGTTGATATCACCACGACGTGCGCCACCACCACCTTTCTGACGGATCAGCTTACGTGTACTACCAGATACTTCGCTTCTCTCTTTAGACTTATGCGTTCCCTGACGTTGATTTGCCAAATACTGCTTTACGTCCAAGTAAATAGCATGATCGTTGGGTTCAATGCCGAAGATCGCATCGTTCAAAGTTACCTTTCTTCCGGTATCTTCACCTTTAATATTAAATACGCTCAGTTCCATTACTTTTCAATTAATAAGATTGAACCTTTTGCTCCTGGAACAGATCCCTTTACCAATAAAAGGTTGTGTTCCGGCATTACCTTGATCACTTGAAGATTCTGAACGGTTACACGTTCGTTACCCATCTGGCCGCCCATTCGCATGCCCTTAAATACCTTTGCGGGGTAAGAACAAGCACCGATAGAACCCGGCTTACGAGCACGGTTATGCTGACCGTGAGTAGTCTGACCTACACCACCAAAACCATGACGTTTTACTACACCTTGGAAACCTTTACCTTTTGATGTACCCACTACATCCACGAAACCTGCGTCTTCCAAGAAATCTACAGTGATCACGTCACCCAACTTGTACTCAGTTTCGAAATTCTTGAACTCGGCCAAGTGTCTTTGAGGTGCTACACCGGCTTTCTTGAAGTGACCCATCTCAGGCTGTGTCGTGTGCTTCTCTTTCTTCTCTTGGAAACCCAACTGTACAGCTTCGTAGCCATCTTTCTCCAAAGTCTTGATCTGTGTAACCACACAAGGACCCACTTCGATAACAGTGCATGGAAGATTTTTTCCCTCGGCACTGAAAACGGATGTCATTCCGATTTTTTTTCCTAATAATCCTGGCATTTCACTAATTGTTAAAAACTTACACTTTAATTTCTACTTCTACACCGCTAGGTAATTCTAGCTTCATCAAAGCGTCAACTGTCTTCGCAGTTGAGCTATAGATATCGATTAATCTCTTATAAGAAGAGAGTTCGAACTGCTCACGAGATTTCTTGTTAACGAAAGTAGAGCGGTTCACTGTAAAGATACGTTTGTGCGTAGGAAGAGGTATAGGACCGCTAACGATAGCACCTGTAGCCTTTACCGTCTTTACGATCTTCTCGGCAGACTTGTCTACCAGAGAATAATCGTAAGACTTCAATTTAATTCTGATCTTTTGGCTCATATTTATTATATGTTTCTAAATATTATTTGATCAAATCAACGCGACCTTGCACCTCTGTCAATACTTGCTTAGCGATAGAAGAGGATACTTGAGCGTAGTGTGAGAACTGCATTGAAGATGTAGCGCGACCTGAAGTAATCGTACGCAAAGCTGTCACATAACCGAATGTCTCAGCCAATGGAACCTTAGCCTTCACGATACGGGCTCCCGTACGGCTAGTCTCCATACCCTCAACTTGTCCACGACGCTTGTTCAAGTCACCGATAACGTCACCCATGCTCTCTTCTGGAGTAACAACCTCCATCTGCATGATCGGCTCCATCAATACAGGACCTGCCTTGGCGGAAGCGTTCTTGAACGCTTGGATAGCGGCGATCTCGAAAGACAACTGGTCTGAGTCTACCGGGTGGAAAGAACCATCGATCAAAGTCACTTTCAGCTTGTCAAGCGGATAACCTGCCAACACACCGTTCTTCATAGCCTTCTCGAAACCTTTCTGTACGGACGGGATGAATTCCTTAGGAATGTTACCACCCTTCACCTCATCGATGAATTGCAAAGTACCCTCGAAGCTCTCGTCAGCCGGCTCCATACGAACGATGATATCAGCGAACTTACCACGACCTCCAGATTGCTTTTTGTAAACCTCGCGAAGCTCAACCGGCTGCGTGATAGCCTCCTTATAAGTAACCTGCGGACGGCCTTGGTTACATTCAACCTTGAACTCACGACGCAAACGGTCGATGATGATATCCAAGTGAAGCTCACCCATACCGCTAATAACGGTCTGACCTGTCTCCTCGTTTGTCTGTACGCGGAAAGTAGGATCCTCCTCGGCCAACTTAGCCAAGCCCATACCCAACTTATCCATGTCTTTCTGAGTCTTAGGCTCTACAGCGATACCGATAACCGGTTCCGGGAATTCCATAGACTCCAATGTGATCGGATGGTTTTCGTCGCAAAGCGTATCACCTGTACGGATATCCTTGAAACCAACACCTGCTCCGATATCACCACAACCAATCACCTCCATCGGGTTCTGCTTGTTAGAGTGCATCTGGAACAAACGGGAGATACGCTCTTTCTTTCCGGAACGAGTGTTCAACACATAAGAACCAGCGTTGATAGAACCTGCGTATACACGGAAGAAGCACAAACGACCTACATACGGGTCGGTAGCGATCTTAAATGCCAACGCCGTCAATGGCTCCTCGAACAAAGGTTTACGAGTGATTATTTTATCAGGATCTGAAGGATCCGTACCCTCGATAGCCGGAGTATCTTCAGGAGAAGGCAAAAACGCGCAAACTGCATCCAATAAAGTCTGTACACCTTTGTTCTTGAAAGAAGAACCACAAGTCATCGGGTTGATCTGCATAGCCAACGTACCCTTGCGGATAGCAACCATGATCTCCTCTTCCGTGATCGTAGAAGGATCATCGAAGTATTTCTCCATGATAGCGTCGTCGCACTCAGCCAAAGCCTCAAGCATCTTGTCGCGCCACTCCTCAGCCTCAGCTTGCAAGTCTGCCGGGATCTCCTCTACGCTATACTCGGCACCCATAGTCTCATCGTGCCAGAAGATAGCCTTCATCTTGATCAAGTCGACAACACCCTTGAAAGTCTCCTCAGCTCCGATAGGGATCTGGATCGGACAAGGATTAGCTCCTAATACGTCCTTCAATTGGCGTACTACCTCATAGTAGTTAGCACCCGAGCGGTCCATCTTGTTAACGTAACCGATACGAGGTACATTATATTTATCAGCCTGACGCCATACAGTCTCAGACTGGGGCTCAACACCACCTACGGCACAGAATGTAGCAACAGCACCATCCAATACACGAAGAGAACGTTCAACCTCAACCGTGAAGTCAACGTGTCCCGGAGTGTCAATCAAGTTGATTTTATAACGGTTGCCCAAATAGTTCCAGAATGTAGTCGTAGCAGCGGAAGTAATCGTGATACCACGCTCCTGCTCCTGCGCCATCCAGTCCATTGTAGCAGTACCATCATGAGTCTCACCGATCTTGTGTGTCAAACCTGTGTAAAACAAGATACGTTCAGAAGTCGTTGTCTTACCAGCGTCAATGTGAGCCATGATACCGATGTTCCTAGTGAACATCAATTGCTTATCGTTGTTTGCCATATTCTTTTTATTGCCTTAAAAATTAAAATCTGAAGTGAGCGAACGCACGGTTAGCCTCAGCCATACGGTGCATATCTTCTTTTCTTTTGAATGCGCCACCTTGGTTATTGAAAGCATCTACAATCTCTGCAGACAACTTGTCAGCCATAGTCTTACCTCCACGTTTACGAGCAAAGATAATAAGGTTCTTCATAGAAATTGACTCTTTACGATCCGGGCGGATTTCAGTAGGGACTTGGAATGTAGCACCACCTACACGGCGTGACTTAACTTCGACTTGAGGAGTAATGTTATCAAGCGCAGCTTTCCAAATTTCGAGAGCGGACTTTTCCTCGTTAGGCAATTTGCCCTTAACGGTTTCCAAAGCGGAATAGAAAATTTCGAAGGCAGTATTTTTCTTGCCATCATACATCAAATGGTTAACGAATCTCGTAACCTTTACATCACCGAAAACAGGATCCGGAAGGATCTGTCTTTTCTTTGGTTTTGCTTTTCTCATTTTGTTTTCAAAAATTTGTTCTTGTCGTTGGTTGCCTTTAATTTGTCTTCAACGGTTCCGCTGAACCATTTACTCAACCTTATAGCCTATCCAAATAACTCAAACCTGTTTTAATACTTAAATTTAAATCTCAGTTTGAAGGCATGTAATTAATTACTTCTTCTTACCTTTTGCGGCAGCTGCTGCTTGACCCGGTTTCGGACGCTTAGCTCCATATTTGGAACGTCTTTGCGTACGGCCGTTAACACCCGCTGTATCCAACGTACCACGTACGATGTGATAACGCACACCCGGAAGGTCCTTTACACGACCACCACGTACCAATACGATAGAGTGCTCTTGCAAGTTGTGTCCTTCTCCCGGAATATAGGAGTTAACTTCCTTACCATTTGTCAAACGTACTCTCGCTACTTTACGCATTGCAGAGTTAGGTTTCTTCGGAGTCGTAGTGTAAACACGTACGCAAACGCCACGTCTTTGAGGACAAGCGTCCAATGCGGGTGATTTACCCTTCTCCACCAAAGTTTCCCTTCCTTTTCTAACTAATTGCTGAATTGTAGGCATTTCTTTCTTTTTTTAAACTTTGAATGTGTTATTATTATTTATCTAATCTTTTCCTATTTCGAGCCGCAAAGTTACGCATTATTTTCGGACAATCAATAAGTTGTGCCTGTTTTTTTCGTATACTCCGCACTAAAAACGGTGCAAAGGTACATATTTGTTCCCGTTTGGCAAGGTAGGCCCTAGCCGTATTTATTAATATTTAACATTCACTATCTCTATTTACCTCACTGGCACGTAAAGCGACTGGTGGCGGGTGCCGATATCACGCAATTTACCCGCCTCGACAAATTGATGCAGGCGGCGGCTGGCCGTACTGCTCGTCAGGCCGCAAAGCCGCTGGAAGGCGACACGGGTCATATATTCATGCTCGGCAAAATAACTCGCGAGCAATTGGTCGATACGATCAGGCTCCAATTGGCGGGAATGGGATTTGTACTTGGCTCGTTCCAGCGTCATCGTCTTCAAGCTATCTTTCAGCTCTACCTCGGGACGGAAAGCCACGGACTTGAAACGGATGGACTCCGAACGTATCTCGTGCGTGGATTGTACGGCCGGGCATTGCAACGTGACTTGCAAATACCCCAACCCATCGATATGCACGCGTTTTCCCTCACGCAAATATTCCGCTGTCACCTCGCTTAAAGAGATGAGCACGGCGGCCACGTCTGCCGGCGTGACGGTACACCGTCCATGGATACGTTTGGCCAGATCATCCGTATCGATCGTGCCGGATGATACGATACGTGCGTGAAAACGAGGACGCTTCGTGCTGTCCTTCGATACCGGAGTCTTGTAAAAGTCATATTTTGCTGCCATATATCTAGTATGAGATTAAAAGGTTATTCATCGAAACATCGTATGCTATTAGTCATTTCACAAGGGTGATATGATCTTTTCACCTATGTGAAACGATCGTTTCATGATTGTGATACGTTCTTTTCACATAGGTGAAAAGATTATAAGCACTTAACAAAGGTACTACATCCATACCACTTAAACAATAGTTTTCCCTAGTATTTCGCACAGATTACTTTTATTTCAAATGACAATATAAACATTTGGAAAACCGCAAGTTAACAGCTTATATCCGCAAAATGAAACAGTAAAAACAACCTCTAAAACATAGCGTCATGAAAACTGTATTGGATTTTTTAGGCCAATTATGGCTTCGCTTCTTAAAACCGGACGGGTCGATCACCGTACCACACCCAAACGAAGGTAAAGCGAAACGATCGAGCAACAGCAACTCTATCCTTCAAAAGAGTCTGGAGACTTTCCTCCAAGAACGGATCGAATTCCGCTTCAACTTGTTGAGCGAGGAGACTGAATATCGATACAAACAATTGGAAACGGATCGCTTCTATCCGGTGACGCAACGTGACCTAAATAGCATTTGCATGGAGGCAAGACGGACGGGGATCGATTGCAGGGATCGGGATGTGAATCGTTTCGTATATTCAAAAGAAGTAAAAGAGTATCATCCTTTCCGGCAATATATGGAGTGGTTACCCGAATGGGACGGGAAAGACCGGGTAAGCGATCTGGCACGACGGGTCTCCTCAGAACCGTTATGGGTGGAAGGGTTTCATCGCTGGATGCTCGCCTTGGCCTCACAATGGATGGGTTCGAACCGAATGCACGCAAATAGCTTGGCTCCCATTTTAGTCAGCGAGCGTCAAGGATGCCAGAAGTCTACCTTTTGCAAGTCGCTGATGCCTTCTTCGCTAGTCCGCTATTACACGGATAGCGTAGACCTTAGCGCCTCGACGCAAATGGAGCAGAAGCTTGGATTGTTCGGACTCATCAACCTCGATGAGTTCGACCGGTTGCCCGACCGTAAAATGGCTTTGCTGAAAAATTGGATGCAGATGGCCGGGATGAACGTACGCAAGGCACACGCCAAGCATTTCCATCCCCTACCCCGCCTAGCCTCATTTATTGGCACTACGAACCAGAAGAACCTATTAAGCGCCCCCACGGGAAGCCGCCGTTTCCTATGCGTGGAGGTGCAAAGCAAGATTAATTGCGAAGGTATCGAGCATGATCAAATCTACGCCCAGCTGAAAAACGAGTTACAAAAAGGAGAGCGCCATTGGTTCACCTCCGCAGAGGAGGAGGCGATCATGCGATCGAATGAGGCTTTCTATAAACGTCCGATCGAGGAAGATGTGTTCCACGCCTGCTTCCGGGCCGCATGTCCGGGAGACCTAAATGTAAATGCAGCCGTGAAACCTATGTCATCGAAATCATCCCTAGCACTTAAATCTTCTCTCCAGCTCCTCATCTGTCAGCATGGAGATAATCGTCTTTCCATCCGGGGTCAGGTTCGAGTCCGAACAAGAGAACAGGGAGGCGATCAGATGATCCATCTCTTCCAAGGATAAGGATTTGCCGGGACGGATAGCGGCGGCTTTGGCTAAAGACAAGGCGATGGCCTCGCAGATTTTCTCATGCACTGCGCATCCGGTCTCGATCGCCCGGTCCACGATATCCTTTACCAAATTTACCGGATCAAGGTTCTCTATACCGGCGGGCAGGCCATTGATCGCGTAATTGTCATTTCCCAGATTGCTCAGATCAAAGCCGACGAAGCACAAATCCTCCAATAAGGAAGGTAGTACAGCCGCCTCGGCAGCGGTAAACTCTACGATCTCCGGGAATAAGACTTGTTGGGATACACCTTGTTGCTGACGGATATTCGACAGGTATTGGTCAAACAAGATACGCACATGCGCACGATGCTGGTCAATAATCGCCAGACCCGATTTCAAGGATGTCACGATATATCGCCCTTTATATTGATAGCAAGGATTGCTTACCTCCGTAAACAGTTTTTCCGGATCCGAAGCCTCGGCCGGCAATTCCTCGATCGGGGCATCCTCGAAAGTCTCGGACTCCCGTTGGACAGCCACTCGGTCGTTCTCAAACCCTTGATATAATTTAGACCAATCGAATTCCGGTTTTTTATAGGAAGTAGTGTCAAACGGATTATAACTGGAATCCACTTGCACTTTCGGGGCCTTATAAGTACTAGGCTCACTTTTCTTGACCGGGTTGTAAACAGGAATATCGATCGCGTCCTCCACATCGAAATCAATCGTAGGGATAGCGCTCGATTTAGCCAACGCCTCCCGGGTAGCGGCCATCAAGATCTGCCAGATCGGTTGCTCGTTCTCAAACTTAATCTCCGTCTTTGTCGGATGGATATTGACATCGATCGAGGAGGGATCCAACGTGAAATAAACAAAATAATTCGGCATATCCCCGGCAGGAATCAATTGCTCATAGGCCTGCATGATCGCCTTATGGAAATAAGGATGCTTCATATAACGACCATTCACAAAAAAAAACTGCAATGCCCCTCGCTTCTTCGCCGAGTCCGGACGCCCCACGAAACCGGAAATAGTCACCATGGAACTTTGGGCATCCAGAGAGAGCAACTTCTGGTTTAAACTCTTACCATATATATTAATGATGCGCTGACGTAACCCCGACTCGGGCAGATTGAATATCTCCGCATCATTATGATAAAGAGACATACCCACCTGCGGATTCACCAAGGCGATTCGCTCGAACTCATTGATGATATTCCGGAATTCCGTCTCATTCGACTTCAAGAATTTCCGGCGGGCGGGAACATTAAAGAAAAGATTCTTTACCGAGAAGATACTTCCCTCGTTACAAGCCTCCGGCTCGATACTCTCCAGATTGGAACCCGCGATGGATAGGCAAGTGCCAAGCTCGGTCCCTCTAGCCCGGGTACGCAACTCTATATGGGCGACAGCGGCGATAGAGGCCAATGCCTCACCTCGGAAACCCATCGTATGCAAAGAGAATAAATCCTCGGCCGTAGAAATCTTAGAAGTAGCGTGCCGCTCAAAAGCCATGCGAGCATCCGTCTCGGACATACCTTTCCCGTCATCGATCACCTGTATCAATGTCTTACCCGCATCCTTAATGTTCACTTGGATATTGGAAGCGCCAGCGTCCACCGCATTCTCGACCAACTCTTTAACGACAGAGGCCGGACGTTGAATCACCTCTCCCGCCGCGATTTGATTGGCGATATGGTCCGGAAGTAAATGAATGATATCGCTCATTACCAGAACAAATACCAAAAGAAAGCAGCCAAGACCGCCAAGGCCACCGCCAGTTTCACATTCTTATACCTACGAGCCCGGGAATCCTCGCCTCGCCCCACGCTTTTCTTCAGATGCGAGGTACCTTCAATGAAAGTTCCCTTGATATGCGGCTTATATTCCTCCAACGGCTCCTCTACACCCATTTCACGTTTGACCTTGCTTATACGTTCCTCCAAGGCTTCCTTATGGGGGTCCCAATAAATAGGCTTATGATCAAATTGACGCGGCTTGCGCATGTTATAAAACGAGAAAAGTGCCATAGCTTTACCTATTAATTATGAATACGACGCTAATGTACGAATTTATTGCTTCTTTTCGGAGCATCTTGAGCTTTTCTTTTCACGACCTGATAAATATCATCCTTGTCTTTAGGACGGATATAATCAAACCAATAAAAGTCTTTCAAGTATTTCTGGTCGGGCTTCAAATCAGGAATAGGGGTCATCGTACCTGTTGGAGTCGGCCAGATTTTCAGTTTATCCAACTTATTGTCTTTTAGCCAGATCGTAAGGAAACCGCTTTTGGTCTCGTTCATGCCGACCATCGAACCGTCCTTCTCCAAGGGGAAAAATATAGATTCGGCGTTGCCCGACACATCGATCTGATTCACGACCTGTCCCTCGAAATAAGCCTTCAAGTCATTTCCCTTTAATTGATTGAATGCGGTAGAATCGATTTGCTGTATTGCGAAAGCGAATTGCTTCACGTGAGCGAAATCGATCGAGCTATCATTCATAAATATCAAGATCGTATCCCCATAGATCTGATACTGTTCATTCCAAACGATAGGGTCCGTATACATATATAATATAGAGTCTCTTGTATTAAACTGCATCGAATCGCAAACACCTTGCATATCCGTCCGATAGAAACGGACGCCGTAATAAGCTTTTACTTCCCGGTAAAGGGAGTCCACCGTAGTCATCTTCAAGGTATCACCATGCAGAAACAATGTATCCCCTTGGCTGAATTCCAAGAAACGGGCGCTATCCGTAGCGAAAGCATACTCGCTCTTCTCATTGTAAAAGCCATATTGGCCTTCCAGCATGACATGCTGCGCCGTGTCTTGCAGACTCATATTACCGAACGCTTCCCCAAAACCCAGTTCCCGGTTGTAGGCGATAGAGTCGCCCGTCAAGATACGGTCGCCGGAAACCACCTGAGAACGATCCAATAGCAAAGAGGTATTATTCACGGTATCGTACCAACCTCTGGAAGAATAGATCGTGCCGCTATCCGAGACGATTATGGATGGTCCGAGGATCGTGGCGATCTTCGAGTCCGTATTATAATGCAAGGTATCGGAATACAACGTGAATTGCTCATTCTCCAGACGGACGCTATCATTGAAGATAGCCAATTTCGTACTAGGCGAATATTGCCCATAAAAAGAAGAGAGCTGATTCAAGGAATCGACAATCAGACCTCCGTCGAAATAATATCCGATATCCGGGATTCGCTCATAGTTCAAGCTATCCGTAAACAGGGTAACCTGCCCATTCTCCATGCGGACATTCTCCCGCAAATAAGCGATCTGGGTATTTCCATCGTAAAACAGGTAATTTCCATACACGAACAAGGTATCCCCTTGTTCCATCCGGACATTACTAAACGCTTCCAAGGAATTGGTCTGCTCAAAGAAATATGCGCTATCGCAATACATATACGAACTATCATGGCGAAAACAAACATCACCATTCAGTACTTGAGCCTCGGCGTTCCTCTCCTTATCGAACGAAAGCGTATTCGCATGCTCCAAAAAGACCTTCGTCTTCTTGGGAGCGACACTATCTTTGGCGGCTACCACCGTGCTATCTTGCGTTTGCGCAAATACGCCAACCGATAAAGCACACGATAAGAGCGCTAGAAATAACCTGTTAATTAGTCTCATTCCTTAATCCAACCCGGATATTTGAAATCACAATTCCTCCAACCGTCACTAATACGCACGTAGGTTGATTTTTGTTTCTTCGTGATCCAGTCGTTCAATAATTCCTCACGTTTCTTAGCCTCTACGATCGCTTTCAAAGCTTGGAAGTCATCGGCCAAATTCGCCTTATGTCCTTCCGTCCGAGCTTTCAGCTTAACAATAGCTACTACCTCTTTCTGCTTGTTCGTCAACATGGTAAAAGGCTTGGAGATCTCTCCGACTTTCATGCCATATACCACCTTACCGATTTCCTGCGGAAGTTCTTGCATCTCGAACTTAGGGGTTCCCATATTGCTGCTCTCGTAATCTTGGTTTACCATCAAACCCTTATTATTACGTGTATCCTTGTCATAAGAGACGAATGTAGCGGCTTCCTCAAACGTGAACTTATTCGCCTGCAAATCATTGTACAATGAATCCAGACGAGTGGTAGCATCCGCCAACTCCTTATCGGAAACCTTCGGTTTCAATAAGATATGGCGGCAGTTGATACGGTCTCCACGCTTCTCGATCAATTGGATGATATGGTAACCATACTCCGTCTGTACGATCTGGGAGACACGTTTCGGGTCTTTCAAGTTGAACGCAACGTTCGCGAACTCCGGCAACAGCTGTGTCTTGCTCATGAAACCTAACTCCCCTCCTCGAGACGCCGAACCCGGATCTTCCGAGTACAAACGAGCCAACGTAGAGAATTCCATCTTACCGGAATTAACTTGCTCCGTGAAATCACGTAAGCGGGCCTTGATGGCGTCTGTTTCCTCAAACGGAATCTTCGGTTCCAAGGTAACGATTTGCACCTCTACAGTCGTAGGGATGTTCGGCAGGCTATCCTGAGACAACTGGCTGAAATATTTACGCACCTCGGAAGGTGTCAGCTTGATCTCGCCGATCAATTGATGCTGCATCTGTTGCACTACCTGCTGCTCCCGCACCATCTCCTTACGCTCATCCTTGATCTGGGAAAATTTCTTACCGAAATATTCCTCCAATTTCTCGCGAGACCCGATTTGGTTCACAGCCATGTTCATCCATTGATCCACGCTCTGGATCACTTGGTTCTCGTTCACGGTAATACTATCGATCTTAGCTTGATTCAGATATAGTTTCTGTATCGCCATCTGCTCCGGGATCACGCAATACGGGTCGCCATCCAAACGGACCCCCTCGTTTTGATTATACAAACGCTGCGTCTCAATATCCGAACGTAAAATAGCGTCATCTCCTACCACCCACACAATTTCATCGATCACATTGTCTTGCGCCATTACAATGCAAGAACAACAGGCAAGAAAGAATACACTTAAAATCTTTTTCATCATGTCTACCCATTTATAAAATTAGAGATCACGGCTCGGAATGGAATTCCACGTCACCGCTCCGGATCGCATCGTTATATAACTCGTCTTCAAATTTTTTCAAGAATTCAACTTTTCGTTGGTTGACCAGCATTTCCGTGACGTGCGAACTGGCATAATCATATGGCTCCACACTGCCGAAAGGTAAATATTCCTTGATATTCAACAGATAACAATAACTGCTATCCGCCACCTCAACATACTTATTCGCCTTCAGAAACGCATTCGGATTCGACACATGAATCGGTATATTATCCATTACCTCATCGAAATCAACCCATTTGTCGTAAAAGTACTCATAAATCGTGGCATTTTGCACACTATACTTCTCAATTTTTTCTAAAGAGGCCACATCTGTGGATTTGTACCACTTTTTGACGTCGGTAAGTCCCGGGGCATCAACCGGGATTTTCAAGAATAATCCCTTGATCAAGCCTTTATCCAAGATAAACTTTTTCTGGTTTTCCTCGTAATAGTTTAATTTATCACTTTCCCGGATATCAGTTTTCAGCTTCTCCTCCACCAATCGTTCCTGATAACGGTAACGAACCAAGGAACGCCTGTACTCCTCTACCAATTTATCGACCTCCTCTTTCTCATCCCCCAAGTTACGCAAAGCCACATCGTACACCAATACATCCTTTACCCATTTCTTGGTAAAGTTCTCGGCTAGCAACAGACTATCTGCGGAGGAAATCCCCCGGGGTATTAGCTTATTCACCTCCGAACGATTTAGGGTACGTCCTTTCACGCTAACCAAGACATCCGTAGTATCAGCTGGCTGAGAACCTTTACAGGCACCCAACAACACAACGAACGTTAGGAACATGAAGACTATCCTCATATCTATCTTTATTTTATTTCTTTAGTTTCTTCAATAATTTCCAGTTGACAGTCACCGGATATTTTTTATTCAAATCCGCAATCCACTTCGCTTCCAACACCTTCTGCTGGGCGGAGGGTTTGCTCCAGATCTCCCGGTTGCTGACCTCAAACAACAGAATCCCATCCCGGTACTCCTGCATCAAATGAGGGATCTCCGGATGTTTTGTCTCCAGATTCTTACGCTCGGCGGTCGTTACGATATCGCGGATAAACAAATCATAGACCTCTTGCATAAAATCACCCGCATACGTTTTTGTCGAGAACGGGCAACGTTGGATATAATAAGCGAACTCCGCTTGCGGGAAATCCTTTCCATCCAATTGCATAAGCGTCTTGTTCATATCCTTCGCTTTCTCATAAAACGCCTCGTCCGTGGGGAAACAATCATTACATAACGCTTGCAGCTCCGCATAGGCTTCCGGATAGAAAACGTATCCGTATTCTTTTTTCATACGATCGTCGAAAGCTTTATATAACTCGAAGTTACGTTCACCCTGCCCCATACGTCTCGACAAAGCTTTTTCCTCTTCCTCAAACGAAGGGCGTCCCTTCTTATCGATCAACTTAATGATATGGTAACCAAAACGAGTTTCCACCACCCCGGATAAATCACCCGGCTTGCTCAACGCAAAAGCGGCTTGCTCAAAAGGCTGGACCATCTCGCCTACCCCAAACCAAGGTAATACTCCCTCTTTCTTAGCGGAAGCAGCATCCCCGGAATATTCTTTCGCTAACTCGCCAAAATCAGCTCCCTCTTGTACTTGCTTATAGATAGCTTGCGCTTTTGCCAGAAAAGCCGATGAGTCCTGAATAGCGGAATCTTTCGGGAAGGCGATCAAGATATGAGCGACATGTACCCGCCCCGGATTGGGTTTACGACTATGGACTTTTATCAAATGAAATCCTAATTTCGTGCGAACCGGTTCAGACACCACGCCAATCGGCAAGGAATAGGCGGCATCCTCAAACACTTTTAGGGATTGCATCGGGAGCAAGCAACGTACATATTCGCAAGCGACATGCTCCTTATCCTTCTCGGCCAAAGCTTTTCCGACTGTTTCCATATCCTCTCCTTTCTGGAGACGTTCGTATACTCGCATGGCTTCTTGATATACAGCTACCGTATCTTTGGAGACCGTCTTCTCCGGCAAACGGAATAAGATGTGGGTCAACTCTACCGAGTGATCCCCACGGTCATATACCGCACGGGCAGCCGCTTTCTCACCCTCCTTATCCGACATATAGCTATTGATCAACTGAGCCCGGTATCCATCCAGCTCACTTTTGAATGAGGATGTCTGGTCGATCCCTAAAGATTCCGCCTCCGCTACTTTTAGCTTAAAATTTTTAAATAGCTCGACATAGTTTTTGACGGACTTTGTATTCGATAAATCCACCTCTCCATTCTTCTCCGCGATAAAAATAAATTCAGATAAAGGCACTTGTTTTCCAGCGACCGTCATAACGACCGAATCGGATGCGGTTTGAGCGTTAACTGTCACACAAGCGAATACCCCTAATGAAATAAGTAACTTTTTCATCAAAAATTCTTTTACCATAGCACGAATATACATTACAAAAATAACACTAATCTAACGGAGAGCCGACAAGAAAAGTATGCTATCCCATTAAATTAGTGTTTTTTATAAAACGTAAAACTTGTATTACTATTCACCGCGGCTATAATTCGGAGCCTCTTGCGTGATCGCTACGTCATGCGGATGGCTCTCTTGCACACCTGCGTTGGTGATTCGAGTAAAACGAGCTTTATGCAACTCCTCGATATTATGAGCCCCGCAATAACCCATTCCCGCACGTAAACCACCTACCATTTGGTAAATGACCTCATACAAAGAACCCTTAAACGGAACACGGGCAGCGATTCCCTCCGGAACCAGCTTCTTCACGTCGTCCTCCACATCTTGGAAATACCGATCCTTGGACCCCTTTTGCATAGCTTCCAACGACCCCATTCCACGGTAAGACTTAAACTTTCGGCCATTGAAGATAATCGTATCGCCCGGCGACTCCTCTACACCCGCCAACAGAGATCCCATCATCACGGAAGATCCACCAGCGGCGATCGCCTTCACGATATCACCGGAGTAACGCAAGCCACCGTCGGCGATCAAAGGCACACCAGTTCCTTCCAACGCCTTCGCCACATCGTAAATAGCCGACAACTGGGGAACACCCACACCAGCGATCACACGAGTTGTACAAATCGAACCCGGACCGATACCTACCTTCACGGCGTCCGCCCCGGCTTCCACTAAATATTTAGCAGCCTCGCCCGTAGCGATATTACCGACCACACAATCAATATGCGGATATTGCGCCTTAATCTGTTTCAAGACATCCACCACACCTTTTGAGTGACCATGTGCCGTGTCGATCACCAAAGCATCCACCCCGGCATCCACCAAAGCGGCTACACGCTCGAAGGTATTGAACGTAACGCCTACACCGGCAGCTACACGCAAACGACCTTTCGAATCCTTGCAAGCCTTCGGTTTATCTTTCGCTTTCGTTATATCTTTATAGGTAATCAAGCCGATCAACTTATTATGGCTATCGACCACCGGTAACTTCTCGATCTTATGTTCCTGAAGGATCTGAGCGGCGGCCTCCATATCCGTAGATTGTCCGGTTACGACCAAATTCTCTTTCGTCATCACCTCGTCGATAGAGCGGTTCATATCCTTCTCGAAACGCAAGTCACGGTTCGTCACGATACCTACCAAATACCCGCCTTCATCCACCACGGGAATACCGCCAATCTTATATTCAGCCATCATTGCCAAGGCATCCGCCACACGCTTGCCCTTCGTGATAGTCACCGGATCATAGATCATTCCATTCTCCGCACGTTTAACGGTCTGGACCTGCTTTGCCTGCTCGGCGATCGTCATGTTTTTATGAATCACACCAATACCTCCCTCACGGGCGATAGCGATAGCCAACTTGGCCTCGGTAACCGTATCCATAGCGGCCGACACCATCGGTATATTCAATGTGATATTACGTGAAAACTTTGTCGTGAGATCGACATTACGAGGAAGAACTTCCGAATAAGCTGGGATTAACAATACATCGTCAAACGTTAACCCATCCATAACTACCCTGTCTGCAATAAATGACATAGAACTTATGCTTTAAAAATTATTGCGCGCAAATATACGACTTTTCACGTAATAAATCGATACGGGAGAAATTAAAAATTCGATTCGGAAGAAAATAAACTTTCATCCGAACGAAAACAAAATTCCTTCCGAAGGAAAAATAAATCTCTTTCGGAAGGAACAATAAGCTTCTTTATTTGTTTTTTCTTTAGAGTGGAACCGGGCCACCCTTCCATTAGTTTGCCATTTCAGACAAGAACTTGATACGGACCAAGCGAATCTCCTCTTCCGTATAGTCACCGCCTAATTCCTCGATGGCGTCTTCCAGACCGTCGGTCTCCGAATCCTTGAAATACTCGTAAATATCCTCGATATGATCCTCATCCATCACATCATTCAAGAAATAATCGATATTGATACGTGTACCGGAATATACGATTGCCTCGATCTCATCCAAAAGCTCGGTGAACTCAAGTCCGTTAGTCAACGCGATCTCGTCCAGCGCCACCTTACGGTCGATCCGCTGAATGATTGAGACCTTCAACTTGGACTTATTAGCGACCGTACGTACGCGCAAATCCTCCGGACGCTCAATCTCGTTCTCCTCTACATGTTTCTTGATCAACTCAATGAACTCCTTGCCATAACGTTTCGCCTTACCAGCGCCCACTCCCGGGATATTCTGCAACTCGTCCAACGTGATCGGATAAGTAGTAGCCATAGCCTCCAAAGAGGGATCTTGGAAAATCACGAAAGGCGGAACTTCCAACCGCTTGGATAATTTCTTACGCAAATCCTTCATCATGGAATAAAGAACCGGATCTACCGCACAAGAGGCGCCCCCACGAACCGGAACTTCCTCTTCCTCTTCCTCGAATTCATTGTCCTCGGTAATCTTGAACGATACCGGCTTCTTCATGAACTCCTTACCTTTTTCCGTGATTTTCAGCAAACCATAATTCTCAATATCCTTCGCTAAATAGCCAGCGATTAAAGCCTGACGAATAACGGCGTTCCAAGTTTTATCATCCTCGTCCTGTCCGGAACCGAAGACCTCTAATTCATTGTGCTTGTAATTTTGGATTTCGGAGGTTTCGTTACCTACCAAAATATTTACGATATAATCTGCCTTAAACTTTTCTTTCAACGTACTGATAACCTCCAGTACCGCACTTAACAATTCCTTCGCTTCCACCTGCTTCTTTGGGTTCAAACAATTATCACAATTACCACAATTATCTTCCAGGTATTCCTCACCGAAATAATGCAATAGCACTTTTCTCCGGCAGACGGAAGTCTCGGCATAGGCCGCAGTCTCTAAAAGCAACTGTTTGCCGATTTCCTGTTCGGCCACGGGCTTTCCTTGCATGAATTTCTCCAATTTTTGCAAGTCCTTATAAGCATAGAAAGCGATACATTGGCCTTCTCCGCCATCCCTACCGGCACGACCGGTTTCCTGGTAATAACCTTCTAGGCTCTTCGGGATATCGTAATGAATCACATAACGGACATCCGGCTTGTCGATACCCATACCGAAAGCGATCGTAGCCACGATCACATCCACCTGTTCCATCAGGAAGGCATCCTGATTGGCGGAACGTACTTGCGAATCCATTCCCGCATGGTAAGGCAACGCCTTTATCCCGTTGGCTTTCAAGATGTCGGCAAATTCCTCCACCTTTTTACGGCTCAAACAATATACGATACCCGATTTACCCTCGTTGGCTTTAATATACTTAATGATCTCGCGGTCTATATTCGTTCCTTTCGGACGAACCTCATAATACAAATTAGAGCGGTTGAAGGATGATTTAAAGACTGTAGCGTCTATCATACCCAGATTCTTCTGGATATCGTGCTGCACCTTAGGTGTAGCGGTAGCGGTCAGAGCGATTAACGGACGTTTACCGATCTCATTGATAATCGGACGGATTCTTCGATATTCCGGACGGAAATCATGTCCCCATTCCGAGATACAATGCGCCTCGTCCACCGCATAGAAAGAGATCTTTACCTGACGCAGAAAATCCACGTTCTCTTCCTTGGTCAAGGACTCCGGTGCTACATACAGCAACTTGGTACGTCCTGATAATATATCCGATTTCACCTGGTCGATAGCCGACTTATTCAAAGAGGAATTGATAAAATGGGCGACCCCATCTTCCTCACTGAAATTCCGCATCGCGTCCACCTGATTCTTCATCAAAGCGATCAACGGAGATATCACGATCGCGGTTCCTTCCATTAGTATGGATGGTAATTGATAACAAAGAGATTTACCTCCCCCCGTCGGCATTAATACAAAAGTATCCTTCCCGGCCAGCACGTTCTCAATAATAGCCTTCTGGTTCCCCTTAAAGGTACCGAAGCCAAAGTGCCGATTTAGCTCTTCTGTTAAATGATCCTTCTTTGCCATACTTCGTATTATTTATAGTAAACCGCCTACGTTTACGCGACCTGTAAACGGTTCACGTCCGATTTTTCAAATTTCTCTTTCGCATACTCCAACGTTACATGGAGTTCCTTTACTTTTTGAGATGGCATACTGTACATAGCGTCCATCATCACGGCTTCTACGATTGAACGTAACCCACGGGCACCCAGCTTAAACTCAAGCGCCTTATCCACGATAAACTCATAGACTTTCTCATCGAACGTCAGCTTAATGCCATCCATCTCGAACAATTTGACGTATTGCTTGATAATGGAGTTCTTCGGCTCGGTCAAGATGTTACGAAGCGTATCACGATCCAGCGGATTCAGATACGTGAGGATAGGTAAACGACCGATAATCTCCGGGATCAAGCCAAACGACTTCAAATCAGTCGGGGTGATGTATTTCAGTAAATTATTCCGGTCTACGGTAGCCGTATCCAAACTAGCCGAATAACCGACCACACGGGTATTTAAGCGTTGAGCGATCTTCTTTTCGATTCCATCGAAAGCACCACCGCAAACGAACAGGATATTCTTCGTATCCACCGCAATCATCTTTTGCTCCGGATGCTTACGTCCCCCCTGAGGAGGCACATTCACGATCGATCCTTCTAGAAGTTTCAGCAAACCTTGCTGTACACCCTCACCGCTGACATCCCGAGTGATAGACGGATTATCGCTCTTACGTGCGATCTTATCGATCTCATCGATGAAGACGATACCCCGTTGGGCCGCCTCCACATCATAATCCGCCGCTTGCAATAGCCGGGTCAAGATACTCTCGATATCCTCCCCCACGTAACCTGCCTCGGTAAGTACCGTAGCGTCCACGATAGCGAACGGGACATGCAATAACTTAGCGATCGTACGGGCTAACAAAGTCTTGCCCGTACCGGTAGCGCCCACCATGATAATATTAGATTTCTCAATCTCTACATCATCGGCGGTAACCTTTTGAAGTAAACGCTTGTAATGGTTGTACACCGATACCGACAGATAACGCTTCGCATCATCCTGCCCGATCACGTACTGATCCAAGAAAGTCTTGATATCTTCCGGTTTAGGCAGATCTTTCTGCTTCAAACCAAAAGAAGTTTTCTTACCTCCTGTCTGCTCCTTTACGATCTCATACGCCTGCCGGGCACAATCATCGCAAATACAACCAGAGATCCCATTGATAAGCAAATTAACATCACGGCTACTCCTGCCGCAAAACGTACATGTATCGCCTGTTGTTTTGGCCATAGTTTCTTATTGTTGTTTTTGTTATTTACGTGTTAAAACATCGTCGATCATGCCATACTTTTTCGCTTCCTCCGCGGTCATCCAGAAATCACGGTCGCCATCGCGCTCGATCTCCTCATAGGGTCTACCTGAATGATCCGAGATTATGGTGTACAGTTCTTTCTTAACCTTCAAGATCTCGCGAGCGGTAATCTCGATGTCTGAAGCCTGTCCTTGTACGCCGCCAAGCGGTTGATGGATCATTACACGGGAGTGCTTCAAGCCGAAACGTTTTCCCTTGGTTCCCGCCACCAATAAGACAGACGCCATAGAGGCGGCCATACCCGTACAAATCGTAGATACGTCGCTGGAGATAAACTGCATCGTGTCGTAAATGCCGTAGCCCGCATATACAGAGCCACCCGGCGAATTGATATAAATAGAGATATCCTTTCCGGGATCACTGGAATCCAGATACAACAACTGCGCTTGAATCACGTTAGCGGTATAATCATCCACTTGCGTGCCCAAGAAAATAATACGGTCCATCATCAACCGAGAGAAGACATCCATTTGAGCGACATTCAGCTGTCGTTCCTCTATAATTGTCGGGGAGATATAGCTACTGGAGATGTTCATATAACTATCCAGAGCCGTACCACTCATACCTAAATGCTTTGTAGCATACTTTCTAAAATCTTCCATATTTTCTCCTATCTTTTATTTACCGAGAAGACGTAAAAAGGGATTTCCCTCTGTGACTTAACGGAAAAACAAAGTTATAAATAAATTTCTGAAAGAAACAATTTATTTCGCTATCCGCTAAGATATTTTTAGAGAGAAATCCCTTTTTTGATATAAAACAACCTCCTAAGAGGCCGAGTAAAGATCTTTTTATTCAAAAAGTTTGTTGAACTCGTCAGCGGTTACCTCCTTAACATCAAGTTCCACTTGCTCTTTCAACCAAGCAGCCAATTTCTCCTCAACCGCACGGTCGATGATGTTCTGAAGTGTTTGCTTATTTTTCAACATGTCTTTAGCGTAGTTGTCAAGTACATCCTCAGGTACAGACAACATGCCGTATTGAGCGAACTGAGCCTTAGCCACACGTTTAGCGAAGTTCTCGATGTCAGCGTCCTCAACCTTCAAGCCGTTCTTCTTAACCAAGTTCTCCTTGATCAACTGATATTTCAAATCCTGAAGGATCTGAGGGAAGTCCTCGTCGATCTTCTCTTTCGTATTCTTCTCGTTAGCGGCAAGCAACCAACGTTTCAATAAATCGTCAGCGAAATTCAACTCACCAGCTCTCTCAACCAACATATCACGAGTATCCGTCAAGAACTTGAAGTCACTCTGAGGAGCGAATTGCTCTGCCAAAGCTTCCTTGATCTTGTTCTTGAATTCTTCCTCGCTGGTAACCACGTTCTCGCCAAATACCTTGTCGAACAACTCTTGGTTCATCTCTGCGTCTTTATGACGGGTGATCTCCTTGATCTCAAAGCTAAAGTCGCCTGTAGTCTCAGCCACTTTCTCTTTATCGATCTTCAAGAAAGAAGCGATCTCTGCCTCAGCACCCTCGTAAGCCTTATTCGGGTTGAATACCACTACGGCATTTACTTTAGCACCGATAAATTTAGCTTTTTCTTCCTCATCCTTGATATACATAGGCATCAAGACAGCATCCTCAACAACGATACCACCTTCTTTCGGGGCACCATTCTCAAGCTCGGCTACCGTACCTTTTACCATATCTTTTTCCTCAACCTCGTCTACCTTGTCGTAAGAACCGAAGTTTGAGCGATAAGCGTTTACTTGGTTATTTAGCATTTCTTCATCGATAGCGACTTGATAGAACGGAAGTTTATCGTTCTTGCTCAACTCGATATTGATCTCCGGAGCCAAAGCCACGTCAAAACAGAATTCGAAATCCTCTTCCTTATCGAAATCCAACGGCTTTTGCTCAGTCTCGTTAGGCATCGGCTCGCCTAAGATATGCAAATCGTTCTCACGGATATACTTGAACAGATTCTCAGAAACTAATTTGTTTATCTCCTCTACCAGCACGTGCTTTCCGTACATTTTTTTAACCATGCCCATAGGAACCATGCCCTTACGGAAACCCGGTACATTGGCTTTCTGACGAAGGCTACGCAGGCTCTTGTCTACCTGATCAGCATAGTCAGCTTTCACTATTTCTAATTTCACGATACCGCTTACGGCATCATTGTTTTTAAGCGAAACGTTCATTCTGAATGATTTATTTAATTAATAGTCGTATCGAATTTTAGGTCGCAAAATTAGACTTATTCTTTTAATCGTGCAAATTTTGATCTGTTTTTATTCTTTTGTTTATATTTGGCGGCAATTATTTACCCTTTGAATGAATCATTATGAGAATAAAAGGAATATATGCTACCCGTCCGGCGATAATCCAACTTTTGATCCTCTTGCTATTCTTATTGGCTGGAGCCGTTTTATCATCTATTATATCCACGGGCTTATTACTCGCGACCCACGGTTTACAGGCTGATATAACCCAAGACGCTAATTTAATGAGGCTCATTCAGTTCATCTCGGCGATCTGTACCTTTTTGCTACCATCTATCGCCATGGCTTGGATATGTAGTGACAATCCCCGCCATTATCTATCAGTCAAGAAAATCACAGACGGCAGGATCTGGATTCTCACCTTAGTTTGCGTGTTCTTATTTTCTCCGGTTATCAATTTGCTAGGATTGCTCAACAAGCAGATGGAGTTACCCGCGTTTATGGCTCCTATCGAGGAATGGATGCGGGCGCAAGAAACCCTCGCCGAACAACTGACGACGATCCTGTTATCCAGCGATAGCCTTTGGGTAATCCTGGCCAACCTTATCGTTATCGCCGTTACGGCCGGGATAACCGAGGAGTTCCTGTTCAGAGGAGCCTTGCAACGAGTGATCGGGAAATGGACCTCCAACCCTCATACGATCATATGGGTCGCCGCCATACTATTTAGCGCCTTCCATTTACAATTTTACGGATTCTTGCCCCGGATGATACTCGGAGCCTATTTCGGCTATCTACTCTATTGGAGCAAGAGCATCTGGATACCGGTGTTCGCCCACTTTGTCAATAATGCTTTCGCCGTAATAGGGATGTCGGACAGTCGTCTCAAGGATAACGAGTTTATCACAGGCAATATTCCCGCCGAGCATCTTTTGGACTTTTGTCTTATCGCCGCCTTATCTTTCCTGCTGTTCATACTGGTAAACAGGCGATTGAAACGACTGCTATAAGTCTTTCTTACGCAGCACGAAGTCTTTTCCCAAATATTTCTCGCGCACGATCTCGTTCTCGGCTAGTTGTTCGGCGGTTCCTTGGAAAAGGACTTTTCCCTCGAACAGAAGATAGGCCCGGTCACAAATACTCAATGTCTCGTACACATTGTGGTCGGTAATCAAGATTCCGATATTCTTATGTTTCAAGCGAGCCACGATTGTCTGGATATCTTGTACGGCGATCGGGTCTACACCGGCGAAAGGCTCATCCAACATAATGAACTTCGGATCGATCGCCAGACAGCGGGCAATCTCCGCACGACGCCGCTCTCCACCCGAAAGTTGGTCTCCCAAGTTTTTACGAACCTTATTCAAACCGAACTCTGAAATCAAGCTTTCCAGTTTCTCTTTTTGGTACTCAACGCTACGTCCCGTCATCTCCAAGACCGAGCGGATATTATCTTCCACCGTCATTTTCCGGAAAATCGAAGCCTCTTGCGCCAGATAGCCAATGCCGTTGCGAGCCCGCTTATAGACCGGGAATTTCGTAATCTCCATGTCATTCAAGAAGATCTTACCCTCGTTAGGAGTGACCAAACCTACTGTCATATAAAAGGTGGTCGTCTTTCCCGCTCCGTTCGGACCAAGCAAACCAACGATCTCCCCTTGTTTCACGTTAATCGATACATGATTCACGACCGTACGAGTCCTATATTTCTTTACCAAGTCCTCCGTACGGAGCACCATTCGTTGTTCGTCAGACATAAGCTACTTAAAAATTTAACGCGAATGTACGTGATAATCCGCAGATCTACATCACATACATTCGCAAAAAAGCGATAAGAGAATTTAATAACTCCACTCAGATTGCCACTCGATCACGGGTTGCTCCCCCTCGAATCGGATAGGAAGCCAGATATAACGTCCGTCTATAGCGTTCTCCGGAGTCCAACGATCTCCCATATAAATAAAGCGATCCGCATGGCCGGGTACAGGCAATACGTACGTGCTCTGAGAATAAAACGACACCTCCGAGTTCTCTCCCCTAAACGGATTTTCCAATTCCTTCCAAGGTCCCCAAATCGAGGAAGCGACGGCCGATCGTCCCGCATTCGGAGCCCAGCCCGTACAGCCGGACATAATCAAATAATATTTCCCCTTCTGTTTGAACAAGGCTGGAGCTTCCATGAAACGCCCCGGGAAGAAACGGGCGTACTTACCGGAATAACTCGTATAATCATCGGTCAGCTGCGATATATGCAAGGTACTATTCTCTTCCGAGGAATAAATATGATAAGCGATGCCATCGTCATCCACGAAAAGGTTCATATCCCTAGCCATTTGTCCGGAGATCTGGTCACGCCCCAATAAATTCAAGCTATCCGGATGGGCTGGTAACTCTCCACCGCTAAAACGTAGATCTGCGGAAAGCGTACAAGGTTGCTTATGTAGTTCCTGTACATTAACCGGCCAAAAACCGGCATTCGGACGGAAAGCGTTTACGAACGAGTAAGGCCCCGCCACGTTTTTACTGACAGCCACTCCACTCAATGCTCCCGAATAGCCAGCACCTCTCGGCTCTAAATGAAACCACATTACATATTGATCATTCTTTTTATTATAAATCACTTTCGGACGCTCCAACACGCATCCCTTAGCAATATGGCTCGTCGTATCATCCGGCACGACCGATAAGGCGATTCCCTCGTCTTTCCAATTATATAAATCTTTCGACGAATAGCAATGAACGCCTACTTGAGCCAGATTTCCAGCCGAGCCCTCCGTTTTATGCTCACCAAACCAATAATAAGTATCCCCGACCCGTAGAATACCGCCACCATGAGCGTTTATATGTACCCCCTTACCATCCGGCCAAATCTCCCCCGGCTTAAAAGATAGATCCTTCCGCTGGCAAGCGACACATAAACACAGCAAACCGATCACTCCTAAAAGAATTCGCTTCATAAAAGTATTTTTTAGTATTAAAAAAGCAAACATAATTAAAAAAGAGGATGTGGCAAACTTTAATACCAGAGGATTCACAAATAAAACCAATCTTGTTTCTAAGATGTTATATGGTTATTAGTGAATTTTACGCTATCTTTGCAAGTTGAAATCAGAAATTTATCAAGATAAAAATGAATAAAGCATTACACAGAATGGGTGAGTATACCCTACTGATGATGAAGAGTATAACACTTCCAGACCGGTGGAGTATGTTCTTTAAGCAATTGATCAAAGAGATATACAAGCTAGGCGTGGATTCTCTTTGGATTGTCATAATCATCTCGGTCTTTATCGGTACGGTTATCGCCATCCAGATCTCCTTGAATATCAGTTCCCCCTTGATTCCTAAGTTTACGATCGGCTATACCACCCGTGAGATTATCTTGCTGGAATTCTCTTCCTCTATCATGGCACTAATCCTAGCGGGTAAAGTAGGCAGTAATATCGCCTCCGAGATCGGAACCATGCGAGTCACCGAGCAGATAGACGCCATGGAAATCATGGGTGTTAATTCAGCCAACTTCCTGATCCTTCCGAAAATGCTCGGTTTGATGATCTTTATTCCGGTATTGGTTATCTTCAGTATGTTCACCGGTATCATGGGCGGCATATTCGCCAGTTACTCAACGAGTACGGGAATGACTCCTTCCTCGTTCGAGTACGGTTTGCAATTCTACTTCAACGAATTTTACATTTGGTATTCTATTATCAAATCCGTAGTATATGCGTTCATCATCTCATCCATCGCCGCCTATTTTGGCTATAACGTAAAGGGAGGCGCCCTAGAGGTAGGTAAGGCAAGTACGAATGCCGTGGTCATGAGCAGTATCATGATTTTACTTGCCGACGTAATATTAACCCATTTAATGCTTACTTAAAAATGATCGAAGTTAAGAATATAACGAAGTCTTTCGATGGACGTGTCGTCTTGAAAGATATAAGTACGACGTTCGAGGATGGTAAGACGAATCTGATCATCGGACGAAGCGGTTCGGGTAAAACGGTAATGATCAAGAATATCATCGGGTTAATGAAACCTGATACCGGACAGATATTATACGACGGCAGAGACTTGATCACGATGAACAAGCATGAGTTAAATATGCTGCGTCGGGAAATGGGTATGTTGTTCCAAGGTTCCGCTTTATTCGACAGCATGACGGTAATGGAAAACGTAATGTTTCCTTTAGATATGTTCTCTAAAGACTCAACGAAAGAGCGCAGGAAACGTGCGGAATTCTGTTTGGAACGTGTAAACTTGTCCGAGGCTGGACATCTATATCCTTCCGAGATCAGTGGAGGTATGATGAAACGTGCCGCCATCGCAAGAGCGATCTCCCTAAATCCTAAATACCTGTTCTGCGATGAGCCGAACTCCGGACTAGACCCCAAGACTTCTCTATTGATTGATGATTTGATTCACGACATTACGGTGGAGTACAATATGACGACCGTTATCAATACCCACGACATGAACTCCGTGATGAATATTGGTGATAATATCATCTTTATTAAGGAAGGCGTGAAGGAATGGCAAGGAACAAAAGAGCAGGTAATCACCTCTAATAACCAAGCGTTGAACGATTTCATCTTCGCATCCGACCTGTTCAGGAAAGTAAAAGAAGTAGAAATGCTCCAAGAGGAAGGGTAAGTTAACATACTTGGCAAAGCATCTTAACTTAAATGGCAAAGTATCTTAACATACTTCGCCATTTAAGCCAGCTTACTTTTTCCACTTATTTTTTATAGACCAAACACGTCCTTGATCTTATCTGCATAATCCAATTTCTCCCATGTGAATAACTCCACATCACAAATAACCGGCTTCTGCAAATAACGGGAAGAGAATGTCTTCGTCACCGTCTGGGGCTTGCGTCCCATATGACCATAAGAAGCGGTCTCGAAATAAATCGGGTTACGCAATTTCAAACGCTCCTCGATCGCTTTCGGACGCATATCGAAGATATCCCAGATCTTAGCGGCGATCTCTCCGTCTGTCATATTCACCTTCGCACGGCCAAAAGTATTCACGAAAATATTCATCGGTTTAGCCACACCGATCGCATAAGACACCTGTACCAGCATCTCATCCGCCACACCGGCGGCAACCATATTCTTAGCGATATGACGAGCGGCGTAAGCAGCCGAACGGTCTACCTTGGATGGGTCCTTTCCAGAGAAAGCACCACCGCCATGAGCGCCTTTGCCACCGTATGTATCCACGATGATCTTACGACCGGTCAAACCGGTATCACCGTGAGGACCACCGATCACGAACTTACCGGTCGGGTTCACGTGATAAATGATATTATCATTAAACAAAGCCTGTACATGAGCCGGATATTGAGCCTTCACACGAGGTATCAATATCTTCTTCACGTCTAAGGCGATCCTCTTTTGCATAGCCTCATCCGCTTCCTTCTGTGAAATACCTTTCGGACCGATAAACTCATCATGCTGCGTGGATACCACAATCGTATCGATACGCAACGGCTTACCGTTATCATCGTATTCAATCGTAACCTGACTCTTAGCGTCCGGACGTAAATAAGGCATCAAATCCGGTTCTTCCTTACGGATCTTCGCCAATTCCCATAATAAACTATGAGATAAGTCCAACGCCAAAGGCATGTAATTCTCAGTCTCATTAGTAGCATAACCGAACATCATACCTTGGTCGCCGGCACCCTGCTCATAGGGATCCGCACGCTCTACGCCACGGTTGATGTCGCCACTCTGCTCATGGATAGAAGAGAACACACCACATGACTTCGCTTCAAACTGGTACTCGCTTTTCGTGTAACCAATCTTCTCGATCACGCCACGTGCCACTTCCTGCACATCCACATACGCACTTGATTTAACTTCTCCAGCCAAGACAACCTGTCCGGTTGTAACAAGGGTTTCGCAAGCAACTTTCGAATTCTTGTCATACGCCAAGAACTCATCCAGCAAAGCATCCGATATTTGATCGGCTACTTTATCGGGGTGCCCTTCAGACACCGATTCGGAGGTGAATAAATAACTCATCGTTTTAAATTGAAAAGATTACTAATCTACAACTGAATTGAACTTGGAAGGATTTTTCTGCCGGACGGCAACGAAAAGGATATGTTTTTAGCATTTTTTCCCGTGGTTGCAAGCAATACAAATCTATCCACGTCAATTCATTCGCAAAGATACGCAATAATTGAGAACTGAAAGTTTAAAATTGAGAATTATTTCTTCTTTTTGGAATTACGTAAGGCTTTTTTATATTTAAAGCCAGCCTTCCATTTCGCTGAATCAGAGCCATGTGTCCCTTTCAGGAAATCAGAGAACTTGATTTTCTTACCACTCGGATCCGTTGCCTCACCTTTCGCTTTCTTGAAAACGATCCCTTGCGTCATCGCTTTATTAATTTCTTTATTCATAACTCAAATCTCGTAGTTCATAATAAAAACTTATAATTCGGATAAAAGTTCACGCATCGTCTTGCCAAACACAGGATGTTTCACCAACGGAGCTACTTCTGCCAACGGTTCCATAACAAACGACCGTTTGTGCATCAGAGGGTGCGGTAGCGTCAGCCGCTCCGTATGCAGGATTTGCTCATCCACCATTAACAGATCGATATCGATGATACGGTCATGATACGCACCGTCACTTTTTTCGATACGTCCCATCTCGATCTCGATCAAACGGGTAGCGTCTAATAATTCCATAGGGGAAAGTTCCGTTGTCATAACGATCACGGCGTTCAAGAAAGTGTTGTCCGATTCAAATCCCCAAGGCTCCGTCTCATACATATCAGAAAGGGCAAGAACATCTCCCACCCTTTCAGCCAACAGCGCCGCCGCTGTCACCAAATTTTCTCGTTTATTGCCTACGTTCGTACCTAATCCAAGGTAAGCTGTCGCCATAGAAACCGGATTAAAGGATTAGCATAGCGTCGCCGTAAGCACCGAAACGATATTTCTCTTTCAAAGCGATATCGTAAGCGTCCATGATCAACTCATAACCACCGAAAGAAGCTGTCATCATCAATAATGTAGACAACGGCATGTGGAAATTTGTCACCATGCTGGTAGCCACGCTGAAATCATACGGAGGGAAGATAAACTTATTCGTCCAGCCCTCGAACTCTTTCAGATGACCATCCGTACTTACGGCCGTCTCGATCGCACGCATCACGGAAGTTCCGACCGCACAAACCTTGTGCCCCTCATCCTTTCCCTTGTTCACGATATCCACTACATCGGCATTTACGACCATTTGCTCAGAATCCATCTTATGCTTTGTCAAATCTTCCACGTCGATCTCACGGAAATTACCCAAGCCCGAATGCAATGTCAAGAAAGCGAACTGGCAATCCTTGATCTCCAAACGTTTCATCAACTCACGGCTAAAATGCAATCCCGCGGCAGGAGCCACAACCGCACCTTCTTC
Source organism: Parabacteroides sp. CT06 (assembly GCF_002257605.1). Classification (GTDB taxonomy): domain Bacteria; phylum Bacteroidota; class Bacteroidia; order Bacteroidales; family Tannerellaceae; genus Parabacteroides; species Parabacteroides distasonis. The sequence continues at coordinate 4,101,499 of NZ_CP022754.1, forward strand.
CGCGGCGAAAATATTCTGATAACGATCCTCGTCTTCCGGTTCCACCTCACGTTCGATATACTTAGGCAGCGGAGTCTCGCCCAAGGCATACAAAGCCTTCTTAAACTCGTCGTGGTTCCCGTCATATAAGAAACGGAGCGTACGACCCCGCGAAGTCGTATTATCAATTACCTCCGCGACCATGGAATCATCCTCGCCAAAGTATAACTTATTACCGATACGGATCTTACGAGCCGGATCCACCAATACGTCCCACAAACGTAAGTCCTCGTTCAGCTCGCGCAACAAGAACACCTCGATACGCGCCCCTGTTTTCTCCTTGTTACCGTACAAGCGAGCGGGGAAAACTTTCGTGTTATTAAAGATAAACACGTCACCTTTTCCATAATAGTCTAGAATATCCTTGAATTCGCGGTGCTCGATCTCACCCGTATCACGATGAACGACCATCAACCTCGACTCATCTCTGTTCTTCGCCGGATGTAAAGCGATTAATTCCGACGGTAAGTTAAATTTGAATTTCGAAAGCTTCATAATGCACTCTATTTATTTTTCTTCTTCTATTTTTACCACATTCTTCTCTAAGAAATCATCAATCTCCTCTGGAGACATACACATATCCAAGGTTACCTCTCCGATGCGAGTCCGTTCCAAACCAATCAAATGAGCGCCGGAATTCAAGGCCTTCCCGATATCACGAGCCAACGCACGAATATAGGTACCTTTGCTACATACCACCCGTATCTTTATAACAGGCAAATCACACTCCAGCAACTCCAGTTCGTCTATAACCAATGTCTTGGATTTTAGTTCAACCTCCTCTCCTTTCCTGGCTAGCTCATAAGCACGTTTACCTTCGATTTTGCAAGCGGAGAACACCGGGGGAATCTGTTGGATCGTACCCACGAATGTCTTTAAAACCTCCTCCACGAGCTCACGGGTTATATGTTCCGTGGGATACACGGCGTCTATCTCTTTCTCCAAATCGAAAGACGGGGTAGTCTCTCCCAACTTCAACGTAGCGATATATTCCTTCGTCTGATATTGAAACTCATCGATCCGCTTCGTAGCCCTCCCGGTACAAACGATCATCACACCTGTAGCCAAGGGATCCAGTGTCCCCGCATGTCCAACTTTAATCTTCTTTACCTTCAGTTTCCGACTTAGCTTATAGCGAAATTTGTTAACTAGGTCAAAAGAAGTCCACGTTAGCGGTTTATTAAAATATAAAATCTCTCCAGCTATAAAATCCATTCTTTATTTAAGTAATGTACAAGCAATTGTCACCAATCCCGCGATCGCGCAATAGATAGCGAAATAAATCAGTTTCCCCTTTTTCACGATGTTGATCATCCATTTACAGGCCACGCAACCGGAAACAAAAGCGGCCACGAAACCTACCGCTAATGATAACGCAGGAATGTCCCCGGCCACATCTTCACCTTTCACCATCTTCATCACATCCAACAACGCCTCTCCCAAGATCGGAGGTATTACCATCAAGAAAGAAAACTGGGCCAGTTTCGCCTTATTATTTCCCAATAACAAACCGGTAGCGATCGTTGATCCGGAACGTGACAAACCCGGCATCACGGCGCAAGCCTGAGCCAGACCGATAATAAAAGCGTCTTTCATCGAGATCGACTCTTTCTGGCGTGGTTTGGCATAATACGAAAATGCCAGCAAAGCCGCCGTCAATAGCAGCATACAACCAACGACCAATAAACCCGATCCAAAGATTTGTTCTACCGTATCTTTAAAGAATACCCCAACGATCCCGATCGGAATCATGGAAATCAAGATATTGATCACATACTTCGTCTCCGCGTTCATCTGAAATTTAAACAAACCACGGAATATCCAATCGATTTCCTTCCATAAAACCACTAACGTACTGAATACGGTCGCCACATGCACGACGATAGTAAACGCGAGATTCTCCTCTCCCTCTATACCAAACAAAGCGGAACCAATCGCTAAATGACCGCTACTGCTCACCGGCAGATATTCGGTCAATCCCTGTACGATACCCAGTATCAAGGCCTCAAACCAACTCATTCTGTTACTTCTTTATCTTTGCTATTCTTCAAGATTCCAAAAATCATCATCACGAAACCAATAACCGTAACCACCGGAGCTACCACGATACGGCGGGCGCTGAATATATCGGGATTGAACGTATTATCCCCGGAACCTCCACCACTCATCAATATGAAACCAAGCACGATGCAGGCAACCGCTACCGCAATCAGTATAAAATTCTCTTTTCCGAAAGCAAAATCTCTTTTAGCCATCTTTCTCAACTCTTTATTATTCGTACATTAAATATAATACAACTTATCGACCCCCATCCGCAAATATTTATTCACGGCAAAAATGGTCGCGATCACGGACAAGACAATACCTAAAGCAAACACTGCCACATAAACCAATAATAATGTCTGCATATCCAATATCTGGATAAAACCTTTCAATTCATTTTGCAAATAATATAACGCTCCGGTTAGCATCAATATTGCCAAGATAGAGGCGAAAATGCCACTTACTATGTTATATTTCACAAAAGGCCTACGTATAAAGCCGAAAGTAGCCCCCACTAGCTTCATCGTATGAATTAAGAATCGTTTGGAATAAATCAACAGGCGAATCGTATTACTGATCAACACGAACGAGATAATCATCAGTACCGCAGCCAAGGTTAGCAGGATCAAGCCCAACCGCTTCATATTATTATGGACCATCTCCATCATATCCTTTCGGTAAAGCAGCTCCGAGACCGACGTATAGTTTCTAATCTTCTTCTCTATCACTTGGAGGCTATCGGGGTTGGCGTACTCCGAATGCAGTTTCACCTCAATCGAGGCCTGTAAAGGGTTAAAGCCTAAGAAGGTTTCCGGATTCTCGCCCAGTTCTTCTTCCAACTCTTTCGCGGCTTGCTCTTTCGATATATACTCGGTTGATTTTATAAAAGGAAGAGCATCCAAGCTCTTCTGCATTTTCTTTATCTCAGTTTCTTTTTGGTTATCTTTCAGCACGATGGAGAAAGATAAGTTCTCTTTCACATAAACGGAGAGTTTATTACCCAACATCCCTATCAATAGAATGAGTCCTAGCAAGAATAGTACCAAGGAGATACTAATAACAGACGTAAGCCGGGAGTTAAAGAAAGAAACAGAACTAACTTTTTTATTTTCAGCCATCAGACTCTCACTTATTAACGTTAAATAAATTAAGGAGATGCGTACAGAGAACACACCTCCCAATTTTCTTGCAAAAGAACGAATAAAATAAGTAAGCCGAAAGGGTTTTAGAATATTTAACCTCTACAACTCTAACAAAGGCTATTCGTACATATACAATATATAGATTATTTCTGATTGAATACCAAGTCCAACCCTTGACTTCTATAGAATCCGAAACGGGTATCACTTGAAATAAGCGGTAGATGTTCCGTTATGGCATGCGCAATAATTACGTGGTCTGAGGGATCTTTGTGTCCCTGCGCCTCATTGATCTCCATATGCGCATACGTTTGCATATGTTCTTTTTTCAATGGCAATATTTTCACATAAAACTCCTTTTCTATGGCGACGATCATCGCTTCTGCCGACTTCCATCGTTTAGAACACAGTCCTTTATTTCGATAAGCGACAATCAGCTCACGTACGGACTCGGCACTTATATAAAGAAGGGTTTCCGGATCTTGGATAATAGCATCTATATTCCTATTTAGATATTCGGGATCAGATGCCATATATACAAAAATATTCGTGTCAATGAGATATCGCATTTACAGTAAAAATTTGGGGTCATTTACAATCAGACTTCCCTTTAACCGCTGCATAGCTTCCCATGTCTTACTTACCTTTCTTTTTCCAGTCTTCGCCACAGTTGTTTTAGTTTTGGCATTTTCTTCCTTTTTCTTTTCTTCATTTTTTTCCATAAGGCTTTCTGTTTTAATTTTCTATGATACAAAGATAACGTTTTATTTAATTATATCAGAACAAAAACAGATAAAGTAAAGCTTCTAGGATAAAAAAGAAGGCCGCCGGAACAAGATGTTCCTAGCGGCCTTCCCCAACATTAAAGACTCAAGGGTTAGTATTTTTTAATGATATTGCTAGCGAACGTTTACTTTCGTAGTCATGCGCTTTCCATTCTCGATAATCTCCACCAGATAGATGCCGGTAGATACCGGGATACGGGTAGTTCCGATAATTGAGTCGCCATACAGGCTAACTCCAGTCACCGCTATGATACGGATCGAGATTGGACGGGCCGGATGAACGGTTATCGCACCTCGCTCGCAATAGATTTGATGATCGTTGATGATTTGCTCGATACCTACCGTACCGGAGACAGTTACCACACAAGACGCCGTCTTGTTGCCGTCATCGGTAGCCACGGTAATCTTACAGGTACCGATCTTCAGCGCAGTAACGACACCATCCGCGTCAACAGTAGCCACCGTCTCGTCGCTGCTGCTCCAAGAGACGGTTTTCATAGTGGCGTTATCAGGGGTAACTTTCGCTTGCAAGGCAAAAGATTCACCTACGGCCAATGCCTTGGACGTGATATTCAAAGAAACTCCCGTAACAGCCACATCTGTTCCCGGAGGTGTAGAAACCGGCTTGAACTCTGCCATAATAGCCAAGGACTTATCGACTTCAATCTCTACAGGCGAAGTCGTATACTTCTCTTCGCCTATTTGAATAACGGCCAATTCATAATCCGGATAGGCTTCCGCCTCAACGGTTAGCTTAGTCGCTTCCGCCACAGCGGTTCCACTCGTTATCTCGGTCTTCTCACCCTCACCCTTCAACATATAGACTTTCAAAGAGCCATTTTCCGGTTGAGCGAACGTGATAACTAACGCATCCGAACTTTTCACCGTAACCTCCGCTTCCGTAGTCGCATCCTCATAATTCGGATCATACGACGTGAAGATCACTTTCTTTTTCTGGTTATCGCCGGGTTTCAATATAGCTGACGCGTCAGCCCATTCAAATTTACCGGATATGGTAGTCCCATCTTTGGCTTTCGCTACACCACCGGACAATACGGACTCTGAGAGGGCTTGGCCTTCCGTGATCTCCGAAGCGGTCGGAGCGGTCAGAGCGTTCAAATCCACTTTCGCCTTATTGATAACCATTCTCTTTCCTTGGATGTCATTAGCGAAAGGTGCCCAATCATCATCACCCGCATACGATACCACTACTAAGTAAGTGCCGGCATTCATCGGGGTTGCCACTGATCCGTCCAGATTCGTATACTTAACCGTCACGTTTTTCGGATATGGTTTTGCCAATATATCATCCAATCCGACCAAATGGATCGAACCGTCGTATGTGAACGACAAGGGCTCGGTATCCTTCATCTTCACCTCCTGCTTTTTTTCAAATAGAGGGGTGAGAGTAATGGCATTACTCATCGTTACCGTCCGCTCAACATTTGTTCTGTTATCTTCCTTCCATTTTATGAACCGCTCGTTTGCGCCCGGGACCGCTCTCAACCTTAACTCCGTACCTTCGGGGAAGGTACGAGTAGCGACCACCAAGCCGCCGTTCGTTACTTCCGTATTCTCCGTGGTTAGCGCAAAGCTGTTTTCGACAGATCCCCTCAGGATCGAGTAATCAACCGGATTGTAATTTTTAGAGTCAAGCGGCATAAAGCGCAAGCGGTTAACCGCATTCTCTTTGAGGCTTCCGGAGATCTCGCTACCTGTGGCCGCACGGAGAGCCGATCTCTGTTCTGATGGATTCCAGATCGCTCCCGCAAAATCTTGGGTAAGCTCGGCTGTTACCGTATTCCCTTCTACGGAAGGTTCCTCCAGCAAGGCCATGTCCGCTTTAGTGATTATCAATTGGGAGGTTACATTTTCTACTTTCTTGTATAAGTCATCCTCGGCGCGACTAATCGTCACGTCATACGTGCCGGCCGATTTCGGGTTGTCCAAAGGCGCTCCGCCTAGGCTATAGGAGACATCGAAATTCAGGCCGGAATATCCCTCCAGCCTTACGCTGAAACTTCTCGATAGCTTATTATAGACAAGCGTCTGGGGTGCCTTCTCTATCAAGCCTGACAAATCCTTCTTCTCCACGAAATTGGCGGTGACTGTCATCGGGCCCGTCACCGTGAAGCTCTCGCCGGACTTGATCTCGGTAGAGTTCACCATCAAGCTCACGAAGCGATACCCCTCATTGACCGTGACCGTGGCGGTCAATGTTTTTTTGTAGTCCATGCCTGAATTCTCATCGACTTCCACACCTTCAGACTTTAATACGATCGTTCCGGCACCCTCAAGATTCATCGCCTTTTTGACCTCGAATTGCGCAAGTCCAAACGTGACATCCACCTTGACCTCTTCCTTGCCTACCGTGAATGTGCTATCGGCGGGCGAGTAAATCGCGCCCTCCACCTTTACGGAGTTCATCTTATAACCATAATCCGCCTTCGTGATCACTTTCACTTTCACGTCCTCATTCACCGCGTCACCCGGAGTGATAGGCGCCTTCGTCTTCGTGTTTATCAAGGCTACGCTACCGTTTAGAGATGAGCCCACCTTTACCAGATGACCGCTCACGATCCTCTCGAAAGTCACAGCGATATCCGCATCTTGGATCAGCGTATACGAGCCGTTATTCACCAACGCGTCGTTTACCTTTACCGCTTGGACCTTGTAGCCGGCCTTCGGCTCGACCGTGATCGTCAATAAGGTTCCTTGCAACCACTTCTTTCCACTCGTGACACGCTCGCCATTGGCATATACATTCAACGAGCCATTCGACGGGGTATCAAAAGTCACCTCATACTCGATCGGGGCGAACTCGGCGCTTATATTACGGTTCTTGGTCGCCTCCAGCGTACGATTGGCGGAGGTATTCCCATCGCTCCACTTCACGAACACATAGTTCTTATCCGCGATGGCGGTCGCTGTCAACCGGGAATAGCCCGCGTACCGGTCATTGGCCGTACGGCCTTCCAGCTTGACACTTCCGTTACTGCCGGCCGTTACCAACATCGTATAGACAGGTACGACGCCTCTCAACTTGATAAACGTATCTTTCACCGCATACAACGGGCTGCTAGGCTCATATATCAACCCATATTCCGTTGACTCCTCCGCGGAGATGGTGTCGTTCGGGTTCTTCCATGAGAACGTACCGGAAGTAGAGCCTCCCGTCAACACGTAAGCGGACAAGGACTGTCCTTCCTCAATACGACCCGAGATAGTGGGCAATACCAGATTTTCCACCTCTTTCTTGCTCTCCACCACTAACGTAACCGTATCAGAGAGGCTACGGTATGTCAAGTCCTCCGCACGGCTCAAACGGGCCTTATAAGAACCCACAGCCAGCGTGGAAGGCAATGTCGTAACCCAAGCCGTACCGCTCAATTGATATTCGATCTTGATATCCTCCACAGCACTTGTTACCGTGACCGGCTTGATGGAGCCGACCGTCTGGACAAGGTTGTTAGCCACGAACCTCACCGTATCCTTGGAGACGAACGCAAAAGTATAGCTATCGCCACTCGTCAGACTAGGAGTCGTGTACGTGTAAGAGGTATTTCCATTAGCATACGTTCCCTTGATCTTCGAGATATCCACGTCCGAAGAGGCTTGCTTAATAGCCCCTAGCCTATAGTTGGCATTCGATACGATCGAAAAAATGACGGGCTTACCGTAAGCGATCTCACCACCGCTAATGATGTCCTTGTTGTCCATCTTGGCGGTAACCGTGCCCTGTCCACCATCGACAGCGTAAGCCAAGGTATTGGCATTACGGATCGTAAACGTTTTAGAGGAATCCTCTAACGCGGCATACTCCATGGTCTCCGGACTAAATAAGACGATCTTATAAGCTCCGACTATCTGCGGTAACGTGGAAGTCTCCGAACCATCGGCCGCACGATATCGAGCCACTTGTCCCGCTATTTCCGGCGTAAACTTAATAACCGGCAAATTCTTCCCGGCCACGATCTCGTCTTTTGTCGCCGAAGAACCTGTTACACTCACGGAAATCGTTTTCTTCGCGGCGAAACCTACTGACAAGGTCGTAGAGGCGGTTAACGAGGCGGTCGTATAGGTATAAGAGATCGTGTTATCCTTATTTAGCGCGCCTTTTGGCAAGGCTGATACCGCAGTTCCATTCACAACAATCTTATTCAATAGAAATCCGGGGTTAGCGATAATTGTAAATACGGCAGGTTGCCCGTTAATGATCTCGTTACCGCTTGCCATGTCCGTAGAGCCCATCTTGGCGGTAACCGTACCTTGTCCGGCCGTTTCCACGTTATAATTTAATACATTCGCTTTAGATACCGTAAACTTCATGTTCTCATCCTTCAAGGCGGCATATTCCGCGGTCTCGGGACTGGTCGCGACGATCGTGTAAACACCATCCGCCGCAGGAAGTTTATCGGATAAAGCTCCGGAAGCGTTCTTATATTGAACCTTCTGCCCCGCTATCGTATTGGGGGTAAATGTGATAACCGGAAGATTCTTACCAGCCAAAACCTCATCCTTCGTGGCAGATAATGGATTGGCTGTTACAGATACGGTTTTCTTCGCGGCAAATCGCACGTCAATAACCGTAGAAGCGGTCAACGCCGATGTCGTATAATCCGCATAGGAAGTCTCATTCGTAGAAGAATTAAAAGTTCCTTTCGGCAAAGTCACCTCATTATTATCTACGGTAAGTCTGCTCAACACATAACCGGGCTTGGAGGCAATCTTCAATACGGCTGGCTTATTATAAACGATCTCATCACCACTGGCGATAATGGAGCCATCCATAGAAGCGGTTACAGATCCTTGCGCCTCCTCAAACGAGTAAGAAAGCGTATGGGGCGGTTGTACCTTGAATAGAATCTCCTTGTTTATGGCGGCTTGCGTATCAGTCTCCGACTTGGTTACGACAACATAATAAAGTCCAGCCTTTTCGGGTAGTTCATCCGTCAAAGCAGCAGAGCCATCCTCCCTGTATTGTACTTTATACCCCGTAATAACCGGGTCAAAAGTAACCTTGGGCAAATTTACCTTCGCCCTTATCTCATCCAAGGTGGCATACTCAGGAGAGATCGTGACTGTCACCTGCTCTTTCGCCTTGAACACCGCCTTGATTTCCGTACTACCGGTCAAAGCGGTGGAAGTATAGGAATAGGTGGTCGTATTATCATTTTGAAAAGTACCGCTCGGCAACGTGCCAATAGTAGCCGTATTCATCGTTATATCCGACAGGACATATCCGGGCTTCGCCGTGATCGTGAAAACAGGTTTACTATTATATGCCACCTTGGAACCCGTGGCTACCGTACTGGTTATGGTTCCTTGATCCGTATTCGCCGAGCTATAATTCAATGTCACCTTGAACGTCGGAAGATCCGGGGCGGAACGTAAATCTGAATCTTGCGCATGTACCTGTGCCATCGCGATGACAGCAAGGAATATCGCTAATATACTCTTTTTCATGTTTATCTTTGTTTTAATCGTTATTTAACCCTTACTAATTGACCGTTCACGGCATAGATGCCCGAAGAAACCATGATCCGCCGGCCGTCCGTAACCTCGCCACGATAAGCGACCTTGCCATTCATTCCGATGATCACCACGTCCATAGGCTCCGGCGTGTGGATCACGATAGCGCCACGATCGGTAGTCACGTAATAACCATCTACCGGCTCGATCGTCTGGTTACCCGTAACCACGCCATCGCCGATACGTAAAGAGCGAAGCGTACTCAATGTCTTGGCGTCTGTCAAGACAAAGCTTTGGAAAGGCTTGATCTCCGGATTTGCCTCTTGCTCGAAAGAGGTTCCATCCGTTGTCAATATATAAGCAGATTGTTTCAAGGTAATCGTAAATGTATTCGGATTCGAGCACATCAAGAAAGTACCTGTTTCAGTTGGAGCGGCAGGTTCTTCCAAAGTCTTGAATTCAAAAGCTCCTTCAGAAGAGATCGTATAGGTATCGCCATTAGCCGCCCAAAGACCAGCCATGCCAAAAGTACTCTCATCCACCACGAACTCCGGAGTCTTGTTATCCTTCAGCCTAGCGAACCAGATACCATTATCAACATTTTGAGCACTTGGAGCCGAGATCTCCTCCTCCGTAGAGTTCTTGATCACGGCAGAGGCTAATGGCATTCCTAACGCCTACCACTCAGTACCGGAGAGATCCGGAGAGAAACGAAGAGACTTAGTGGTCACGCTTCCTGTTTGATCCGCAAGATTTGACTTTATTTGCGCACCTTCTCTCATGGTAACGGTATCTAAAGACATTGGAACAGACAACGTCAAAGTCGCGCCATCCAAGACGGTGACCTTTTGATTTGGATGCGGAGTGGCCCAGACCGTATCTTCCGAAATCGTTACCATCTTATAGATTAAGGTACCCAAAGCGACATCCGAATAATATGGGAAATAATCTACAGATCCGTTCGGTGCCCTGCTTTTATCAATCAAGGCAGAAAAATCCGGATTATCACTTCCCCAATAATTATTCGGCGCAACAACCGTTCCCTCTAAATTATTGGGACGAATGGAATATACATATGTCTGGTCGCCCGGGTACATCTTATTATATTGGAATGTTACACCATCCTCAACTTTCACGACACAATTATGGAACTCATTTGATTCAACGACATTCGAGCCGTCATTCTTCGCTACCGAAATATCACTATCCGTAAAAACATTATTCTTGACCATAGCGTTAAGTCGTCCCGCTGAGATCAACAAATTCTTATCATATACATTAAAAGTACTGTTATGAACCAACAAGGTCGCATCTTTAAGAGTACTACCCGGTTCCGAATATAAACCTGTTTGGAGTAGCTTATCCTCAAAAATACAACTATCAATCTCCACCGTACCTCCACCGACAAACAATGCTGTTGGACGATTCGAGCCATCCGTTGAACTCTTGAAAGAAAGATTCATCAAAGTCACCTTATCCGCAGAGATACAAGCTATGGAAGAACCCGTATACTTCTTCGTTCCTTTAATAATCGTTTTTCCATAAACTCCCTTTATCCGGACATCAGCGGTAGTGACATTGAAACCCGCATGTTCTCCCGCCGGAACAGAAATCGTCTCTCCCGCTACCGCATTATCAATCTTATTCTGAATATCTGGCTCTCCATAACAAATAAGACCCGAGGCCGGATCATAAACAGTTCCATTGATCGTCAGCTTGTCGTATTTTTTCGCCTCCTTTTCGCGATGTGAATAGACCCAGTTCTCTCCCTCCTTGCCATTCAATGTAGAATTGTTGATCGTTATCGTATTATCCGCAAATTCCGACTTATCATCCGTTCCACTCCAACCTAGCCGAATAACTCCGGCATGTAAATATCCGTTACTTCCATCCGGGAGATTATTCGTTCCTTCCAAAGAAGACAACGTACAACCTGTAAATGTGATCGTATTTCCATACGAACGTATATCCGTAGCCGTAGCTTGGGTAGCATTTATCAAAGGATCTAATCCATCTACCGCTCGCAACTCGCAATTCGTGAAATCAGCTGTAACTCCGTTGTATTTTTCCTGAAGAATAACAGCTCCATAACTATTGCTTTTCCCATTCAGAAGAGTCCTACTGATGAATGTCGCGTCTTTCGCCGTTATCCGGGTATTCGTATTAGCTAATGTACCATCACTTGGACTCATACTTCCGGCTGATGTCATGATCGCCCCCCATGCGGTAAAGGTTCCTCCCGTAATATCTAAGACTTGCTCTTTATTCCGTAAGCCTATTCCATAATAATTGACATCGATATCCGTATTCGTCAAGCTTAACTCCGCTCCCACTGATTCCATACGGACACCTACGGCAGCGGTTTGAGCGGTAACCGCACCACCATCTAACTTACAATTGGTTAACTTTACGATATTCTTGCCCGTTCCAATCATGCCAATAAGCCCATGCGCAGAGGAATTATCTGTTCCTTTTAAGGTCATGTCGCTTGCGGTCAATGTAACTGAACCGGTGGATGGTGAATTAACGAAAATATGTCCATTTACAATTGTCTGACTTTGCCCAGCTCCTTGAAGCGTGATTGATTTATCCAGAGGCAGCGTCATTGGTAAAGTATATTCTCCTTCCGGGAAAATCACTTTATCCCCCTCCTCTAAAGTCGTATTCGTCAATAATACGTCTAAACTGGATGCCGCATTGTTCAAAGTCCCGTTCTTATGAATCGAGACAATGCAAGGCTTCTCGTTTTCAGCCTTAAACTCAACATATTCAACCCCTAAAACCTCCAAATTTGTTCCTGCATCATCAAAAAATAATGTAGGAGCATATTTGTCATTCTTGGATTGGATTAAAGCCTTAGAGCCATCGGTGGATGTAAACGTCCAAGTACCGGAAGTATTCTTACGGACATCAGCCACACACATATAGGTGATGGGGCTATCTATCGGTGCTTTATTCTCTGAAACGATAGAACTTTTAGAGTCCATCGTCATAGTCAAATTTTGACAATTATCCAAAACGACAGTTCCAAATCCATCACTTGGCCCATTTTGGTAAGAACGTCCATACAAATGAGTATTAGAGATCGCTACATTATGCGGGTAGGCTTCATTTACTAAATCACCTCTTAGAAAAAGTGCGGCCCAAGCAGTTACACTGGAATTGTCGATAGTTATATTTACGGCATTTGTGTACCCCGCTTGGTTGATGGCGAATATTGCATAATAATTCACATCCACTACAGAATTCCTTATATTATAGGTTACCGGATTAGTATTATCAGTTCCTCCCACCCATGAGCAAATGCCGATCACGTAAGGATATAAACTTTTAGCCGAAGGCCCCTCCATCTTACTTCCTATAAAATTGAGTGTATGGCCTCCACCATCACGAAACGCAAGTCCTCTTTCAAAACCATCAGACATATACATACGGGAGTTAATAAAGTTTACGGTGTTCTCATTTACTGTTAATTGAGATACTATACCGAAACAAGCCCCGGAACCACTATCACCCGTTCCCCGACCCTCTATCGTTATCTTACTCTCACTGAAAGACACTGTCGTTTTAGAGGATTTAATATCGACAACTCCTCGTCCAGTCGATGTTTTTGCTGTTAGATGTACCTTTTGGAAAGACACATTCCCTCCGTTTGTTAGCCCAATATCTACCGGAGACTTAATTGTAACTGTTGAGGTATCACCTTCACCAATGATAGCCAATGATGATTTGGTGATAAAATAAGGAGCTGCATTAGCCGAGTATACCCCTTCAGGTAACAATATGATCACACTATCTAATGAAGATAATGCCGCATCAGACAATGCTGTTTCCAAGTTTGTCTTGTAAATGGGTGAACCAGCTGATGATCCATCACCATCTGTTCCTACAGCCACTTTGTAGTATGTAGGGATCATTTGTCCCCACCCCACACTTGCACCCACCATAAAGACGGCGAACAAAAAAAGTAGTCTTCTTTTCATACGATTAATTTTTATAAGTTAGTAATATTCAATTATTTAAAACATTTACCCTATATTCATAAACTCTGTAGTTTCCTGCATATCAGTCTTCTCATAATCATCATTTACAAGCAGTTATGCGAAATCATCGGTTATAAAACGACTAGTCTAAACGATCGTTTTATTCTGGCGTTTTATTGAATTCAACGCATAAGCGTCCATATTTACGTTTATGCGTTGATAATCAAATTTTAAAAGTTTCTCTGGATTTTGTTTTATTCAAAAATATAGCCTATCTTTAACGCCTAGAATAAACGATCGTTTAGACTAGGCGTTTTTATCTATTACAGAATACTTATAGATCAAATATTTTTACGTAAACAAAATTTTCTACCATAAAAACTTTATATCATCACAAGCTATAAGATTCTCTTCTTAAAGCATGTGGAATAGCATAACTAACCAAATATCAGACTGCAACTATACATAATTGAGATAAAAGGAATTCTACAATATTGATTTTATGAAAACATCTACAATATCTACCACTACGCCATGTATGCTTTATAAATCAAAGCATTACATATAGGTTGTAGATAGCCTGACATCTACAATTATCATTCAACATCTACCACTTATACTTGACATTGATACTTTTTCTTTGCATTGGATAAGAAAACGTGTTATTTTTGAAAGACATTTCCCTTAGGGGAACAAAGAGTTTCTCCTAGAGAAAACTAAAGTTTCTTCTAGGGAAAACTAAAGTTTCGTAAGCACAAAACAAAAGTTTTCCGCTATGAAAACTTTTGTTTTATGCCTAAAAAAACTATAAATACCTATTATTCAATACATTAAATAAGTACACAAGGTATACAAATAACCAAGCAGGCAACCTGTTGGCATACCCTCGCAGAACGAGTAATGTGGTTAGCGAATAGTGAACGGCTGCATTTAGTGGTTGAAAAGCAGTAAATAGTGGTAGATGCAAGCTGATAGTGGTAGATGTTTATTATCTACCACCATTCAACAAATTTCTTATAATTAGATACTTATATAGATAATGGCAGATATGGTAGATGATTTAGTTTTTTCATTTCATACTCAAGGTACTGCTTCGGAGAATGGGACAAGCCATAGAATACTTGCTAACTATACCTCTGCGGGAAATCGACTTGAACAGCGAGCTTAAAACAAAATCCCAGATATTAACGAAGATTCCTATATTCGTCAATGTAAGTACCCCAATTGGGTTGTGAAAGGCAGAAAAGCTGCCTACTTCCCGTCTGTTTACTATAAGATTTATGGAAAAGAACTTAAAATGTATGTGGCACAATGATTTTTACGCTGCCTTTTCGATAATTAATTGTAAATTCGCATTTGAAAAATCTTCAAAAATTCAAAGGTCATATGACTAACGAGTATTCTTTAGATAGTACGACTCTTAAGCAGCGCATAATAGCAATGCCAGAAGATCGTATTTTGTTTCGCTCCGACTACCCTGAATATCACACAGAATTCGTGGGTAGCATTTTGTCCGAGTTAACGGCAGAAGGAATCCTCGTAAAAATTGCTCAAGGAATATATGCAAAGCCAAGAAAGAGCCGTTTCGGAGTGGTACTACCTTCTGTTGATAAGATTGTGCAGGCTATCGCAACTCGTGATAATGCAGAGGTATTACCATCTGGTATGACTGCTTTGAACGTATTAGGACTGTCAACTCAAGTACCGATGAACTATACGTATTTGACTACTGGTAGTGAAAGAACAATCAAATTGTCAAATCGGAATGTGATATTGAAACGTGGAGTTCCTAAAAATTTTTGCTATTCCACTCGTCTTATTTCGTTACTTGTGCAGGCTTTAAGGACATTGAAGAAAGAAAATGTCAGACAGGGGGAATTACAGACAATACGACAGTTGATATCAAAAGAACCAGACAAGGCCGCCTTAATGGGGGATGTTGATATGATGCCTGCATGGATGAAAAGAATTGTTAAACCGATGCTTAATGTTTAAAGAGAAAGGATTTATGGGAAAACTATGGCTTAATAACGAATTGATCGATCGCTTGGCTATGTTGCAACAGACAGAGATAGAACATCTTGGTATCAATCAAGTGGCAATAGAAAAAGATTGGTGGGTAACTGCCACTTTAAAAGCATTATTTCAAACAGATTATCATGAATCGTTGATATTTAAGGGAGGCACATCCCTTTCTAAAGGATTCAATATTATTGAGCGCTTTTCTGAGGATATTGACTTGGCTATAAGCCATTCATTCTTTGGTATAGAAAAGACAAGTAAAAATCAACGTGAGAAATTGCGTAAAATAGCTCGTGCATATATACATAACACGCTTTCTTTTCAATTAGATGCCAAATTGAAGGGAATGGGTATTACAGGCTATAGCATAGAAAATGTGACAAAAGTACAGGACAAGAATGGAGAATGGCGTCCGATAGATTCAGATAAGGATCCTACGGTCATTCTTTTACATTACCATTCTATTGTTGAAGATATAATAACCTACATTCCTCCACGTGTAAAGATTGAAATTAGCGTTCTATCTATGGATGAACCAACAGAGTTGCGAGACATTCATTCTTTGATAGAAGAAAGCTTTGAAGGTGAAGATTCCGATTCAAACTGCAAGGTAAAGACAGTTGTACCTACTCGCACTTTCTTGGAGAAGTTGTTTTTACTTGCAGAGGAGTTTCAAAAGGAGAAGCCACGAAGTGTACGTATGTCACGACATTTGTACGATTTAGAAAAACTTATGGATACTAAATATGGACGTGAGGCTTTGTCTGACATTTCCTTATATAATACCATAGTGGAGCATCGTAAGGCATACTACGCCCTGAAATATGTCAATTATGACCACCACAATCCTAAGACGATTAATTTCATGATTCCAGAGTCGGAAATGGAAGTATGGAAAACAGATTATACAGACATGCGACGTTTCTTCATCTATGGAGAATCTCTGGAGTTTGATACACTGATGCAAAGAATGAAAGAATTACAAGAACAAGTTAGAAGCATGAGATAGCTCATGCTTATGTCAACAACCTAATTCTCGTCTATCAATCATTTAAAGAACAATATATATGCTCTATCATTATACATCTTTTGACGCATTAAAAAATATCCTTCGATATGCTAAATCCCAGGAGCAAATGTGCTTCTGGGCTACAAGGTATGACTGTTTTGCAGATACCGATGAATTTAAGTTGGGGGTTGAGACCATAAGGAGGTTGTTGCCAGAGATGGAAAAGGAACTGCAGCCAGATCGGCAGATTGCGCCTCTGTTTGATTGGAACGAGATTAAAGATAATAAGAATCTCCCTTATCCCTATATTGTGTCATTCACTTCACGAACAGACAATGACTACATGTGGAAAAAGTATGCAAAAACGGATGGGGTGGTTATGGCAATTGACGATACACAATATGTGCCGGTTCCTGATGCTCCCATGATTAGGCTTGTATCATGTATTTATACTGATGATAAGTCTGACGATAAGTTGGTCGATATGCTGCACAAGGAATATACCAACATAGGATATGGCCTTCTTGGAGGTCCGCAAAAGAATATGGCTTTCAGATTACTCAAGGGCTATCCTCAGTTTTTCGTCAAACTGATAGCCATGGGTTTGCTCTCTCTCGCTGCTCCTCGCATCAAAGGGGCGAAGGATTATTGGATGGAAGAAGAAACTCGTGCTATCATCCCAATACCTGTTTCCGATTATCAATCTCTTATCAAAGGGTATGGCGATGAAATGATAAAGTTGGGACTGTCTCCAGCTGAGATATCTAAAATCGTCGCTAATGAATATGTTCGCCAACGAGATGATGGCTCAACGGTGTATTATCGAGAGATGCATCTGACTGTTGATCTCCTCAAAGGAGTGTATGTACGAAATACTGAAACAAAGAAAAAAATAGAAATATTCTTAAGAAATATGGGATTGACAGTTCCAGTAAGGCAAGTATAAACTTTATTATCATTTTTTCTATTCTAAAAAACATGACAGATAGCATAAAATATGGAGACTTGGTGATGAACCAAGGAACTTCAAATCACTTTCAAAGTAGTACTGACTTTGAGAAGAATCTAAATTTGCTGAAAGATAAAATCTGGGAATTCTTTAACTTGAAGAATGTTAATTTTCTATTTGGCTCCGGTACCAGCAATGGGGCTATCCCTACCATTGCCAAGCTATATACCTCGTTGGAATTTACCCATGAGGAAGAAAAAACAGAATCCGAGTTCAATATTATTGCTACAAAATGCTAAGATAATCTCGAATAAGGAATGAAAAGAACACATATGAAAATCCTGCTAAGTTTACTATGCTGTGTCGGTGTATTCACCCTATCAGCACAAAGTCGTTATTTCAAAGAAAGCGCTTCATGGCTTCAAAAGAGTGAGGCCTGCAAGCCAGTGTTAACCTATACGGAACATAAGCCGGTCAAACGGGTCACTTCCATCAAAGACGCGTCAGCCTACCAAGGTTGGCGCATGCGGGACGAAGGAAGCACGGATCTGTTATTCAATGAGTCCCTGAAGAAACATCCATCGGTTATAGTTGACTTCGGTGAGCATCTGACGGGTTATTTGGATTTCTCGCTCAAGCTCCTTAGCCAACAGGTTTCGGACGCTCCGGTACGTATCAAATTCACGTTCGCCGAAGTTCCCTCGGAATTGAACACGCCTTTCGATCCTTATCCGGGCGGTTTGTCAAGGGCTTGGCTACAAGATGAGGTGATGACGTTAATGACCGTACCCATCGAGGCCTCCATCCCCAGAAGGGTGTCTTTTCGGTATCTCAAGATAGAGTTGCTAGGCGCTTCCAGTTTCGATTTCGCCTTCGACAAGCTAACGTTCCGTGCGCAGACATCGGCTAAGACGGCTCCATTGCCACTGGCTTCCACGACCGATCCCTTGATCCGTAAAATCAATGAGGTAGGATTGCTTACATTAAAAGAATGTATGCAGACCGTCTATGAGGATGGCCCGAAACGGGATCGCCGGTTATGGATCGGAGACTTGTATCTGGAGGCGCTAGCGAACGCATGGTCGTATAAAAACCACGACTTGACGAAACGTTGTCTCTATTTATTAGCGGCTCTAGCCAATGATGAAGGACTGCTGCACGCCACCGTATTGGAGACACCGACCCCTCATCCGCAAAACGGTACGCATTGCTTGGACTATTCCCTGCTGTATAACGTAGCGTTGCTGGAATACCTGAAAGAGACCGGAGACAAGGAGGTCGCCTTGGACTTATGGCCGGTAGTGGTCCGCCAAATAGAGATGGCCTTGCGTCAATACTCGGACGATTGGATCTACGATATGCAAAAGAAGCCGATTTATTGGTTGGTATTCGACTGGAAAGATAATTATGATCGCCAAGCATCCATGCAGGGACTTACGGCATTCTCATTAGAGAAAAGCTATGAGCTAGCTAAAATGCTGGGAAAAGAGAAGGAGGCTAGAGATTGGCCTCGTATCGCCGGCCAGATAAAGAAAGCCGCCCGGAAAACATTCTATGACCAAAAGAACGGGGTGATCGTAAGCGGCCCTAACCGTCAGGTGTCTTACCTATCACAAGTGTGGATGGTCCTATCGGAGACGCTTACCGCCAAGGAAGGAGCAAAAGCGATGGCCACCGTCCTATCGATGCCCGACGCATGCTATCCGGGATGTCCGTACGCTTATCATTATGTAATGGAAGCCTTGTTGAAATGTGGAATGCGGCAAGAGGCCCGTTCACTCTTAACCAGTTATTGGGGCGGCATGGTGAATAAAGGAGCCGATACATTCTGGGAGGTATATGATCCGAACAATGACGAATTATCACCTTACGGATTTTTCCCGATCAATAGTTATTGCCACGCATGGAGTTGCACGCCGGTTTATTTCATCAACAAATACCCGGAGATATTCCAAAGATAGAAGATAATAAGAGAAACGCCAATATCGCTCGAAATGGAACGTATTGGCGTTTTCTTTTTCTTATTCCTCCACAGGTTCCCCGAACAGGGTAGCCGAGGAAGCCTTATGGATCTTGACTTTTATGAATTGACCTACATGATAGTTCTTCTTATCAAAGATGACCACCTTGTTTTGGCTGGTTCGTCCGAACAACTGCTCACGGGAACGTTTCGAGAATCCTTCTATCAGAACCTCGAAAGTCTTGCCTATATCCCGCAAGTTACTTTCCTCGGACAACTTATTTTGCAAATCGATCATACCTTGCAAACGGCGTACCTTCTCTTCTTCCGGTACATTATCCTCCAAATGGCTAGCGGCATATGTACCCGGACGTTCGGAATATTTAAATAAGAAAGCACTATCATATCCCACTTCACGCATCAAGGATAAAGTCTCTTGATAATCCTCCTCGGTCTCGGAATGGAAACCGCAGAATAAATCAGTCGAGATAGCGCAATCCGGTACGATACGACGGATCGCCGCTATACGGTCCAGATACCATTCACGAGTATATTTACGATTCATGACCTTCAAGATGCGACTGCTGCCGGATTGGGCAGGCAGATGGATAAACTTACAGATATTGTCGTTTGCGGCAATCACACGTAAGGTATCATCGCTCATGTCCTTCGGATGGGAGGTCGTAAAACGAATTCGCATATCGGGAACCTCTTTCGCCACACGATCCAACAAGATCGGGAAGGTTATGGTCTCACCTTCTTTCTCGAAAGAATAGGAGTTTACATTTTGTCCCAACAACGTAACTTCCTTAAAGCCTTTCTCATGCATATCCCGTATCTCATTCAAGATACTCTCGATGTCCCGGCTACGCTCGCGTCCTCTTGTATAAGGTACGATGCAATACGTACAGAAATTATTACAACCGCGCATAATAGACACGAAACCGGAGATATGTACGCCCGGTAACTTCAAAGGAATAACATCCTTATAGGTCTCTTGGGTAGAAAGCTCCACGTTGATCGCTTTCTCTCCGTGCTCTACCGCTCCCACCAAGTTCGGCAAGTCCAGATAAGAATCCGGTCCTACCACCAAGTCGGCATGATGCACATGGATCAGGTCTTCCTTCACTCGTTCGGCCATACATCCCAATACACCGACAATTAATGACTTCTTTTTCCGTTTTAAAGACTGGAAATACTGTAGCCGCCCATAGATTTTCTGTTCGGCGTTGTCGCGTACGGAGCAAGTATTCACGAAGATGGCATCCGCCTCCTCGATATTCTCCGTCATACTATAGCCATCCATCTTCATGATAGAAGCTACAACTTCGCTGTCCGCCACATTCATCTGACAGCCGTAGGTCTCGATAAACAACTTTCGTTCATCGCTTTGGGTAGCGGATTTTAAGTCCACACCGTTTTCTTGATTTACCATACTATATGTTAATAGAATTTAAATAAGCAAGATTCTTAAAAATAATTACGCAAACGCTTGCATAGTTCGAATCCCACCGTTATATTTGCATTCGAAAAACGTAAATTTTTTCATAGTTAAGGTTTTGGTTAAATCGAATAAGGGTGGCTGTGAAGTTACCCTTATTTACTTTTATACCTATCTGATGTTTTATATACTCCCATCTTTTCACTTCTCAATTATTCTTCTTACATTTGGAGGTGCAAAAATAATCAAAGTTTATGGATAACGTAGGAGATTGGTTATATATTGTTTTCCTGATTATCGCCGCCGTCAGTGGCTTATTCAGTTCGAAAGACAAAAAGAAGAAGAGTCGCCCCGATATATTGGGGCAACCCGACAGGGAAATTGTGCCTAATGACCAGCCTACAGAAGGAAAAGGCTTCTGGGAGATATTGGAGGATATGCAAAAGGAAACGCAAAAACCTAAGCCCGCTCCCCGACAAAAGCAGGTAAAGTCAAAGGTTGAGAAACCGCAAGTCGTAACCTCATCGCCTGCCTCATCTCCATTCCTTTCCGCCGAGAAGAATATCCCGAATCATATCGCGACCCAGCCATCCGTAAGGATGAGTGCTATCGAGGAAGAACCGGGGCTTATGCCAGAAGATACCTTCAGAGACATCGAGGAATTGAAGAAAGCGATCATTTGTGCGGAGATTCTAAACCGGAAGTATTAATTTACGCCACACTTATATTCGATTCAGCGTAATTTTATGTAAGTTTGCGCCCGAAATATTGAACAGTAAGTATTTACCTAAAAACATAAAAACTAATTATCATGGCATTAAAATTTATTACAGCTGAAGAAGCCGCATCTTATGTGCATCATAATGACAATGTAGGTTTCAGTGGTTTTACACCCGCAGGATGCCCGAAAGTCGTTCCCGGAGCTATCGCCCGGAAGGCAGCGGAAGAACACGCTAAAGGTAACCCTTTTCAAATCGGTATGTTTACCGGCGCTTCTACTGGTGATAAGCTAGACGGAGAGTTGGCTCGCGCTAACGCCATCAAATTCCGTACACCGTACCAATCTAACAAAGACTTACGTGCCGCATTAAACGCTCATCAGGCACAATATTTCGATTTGCACTTGTCTGAATTGGCACAAAGCTTGCGTTACGGATTCTTGGGTAAGATTGATGTCGCAATCGTAGAGGCTGCCGATGTTACTGAGGATGGTGAGATCGTTCCGACTTCAGGTGTTGGTATCTTACCTACTATCTGTCGTATGGCAGACCGTATCATCGTTGAGTTGAACTGCCGTCACCCGAAAGAAATCCGCGGTATGCATGATATTTACGAGCCGGCTGATCCTCCTTTACGCCGTGAGATCCCTATCTACACTCCTTCTGACAGGATCGGTAACGATTGTGTAAAAGTAGACCCGGCTAAGATCGTTGGTGTGGTAAGAACCGATGAGCCGAATGAAGGTGGAAAATTCTCTCCGCTGGATGATGTTACGATGGCGATCGGTAAAAACGTTGCGGACTTCTTGGTTAGCGAGATCAAGGCCGGCCGTCTTCCGAAAGAATTCGTTCCATTGCAGAGTGGTGTAGGTAACGTGGCTAACGCAGTCTTGGGCTGCATGGGAGCTAATGAGTCTATCCCCGCATTCAATGTATATACTGAGGTTATTCAAGATGCGGTTATCGAATTGATGAAACAAGGTCGCGTTAAATTCGCCAGCGGTTGCTCTTTGTCCGTAAGTAATGAGGTAATCCGTGAGATCTACGCAAATCTCGATTTCTTCAAGGATAAGATATTGCTTCGTCCGCAAGAGATCTCTAACAATCCGGAGGTTGCCCGCCGTTTAGGCTTGATTGCTATCAATACGGCTTTGGAGGCTGATATCTTCGGTAATATTAACTCTACGCACGTATCCGGTACTCGTATGATGAATGGTATCGGTGGTTCCGGCGACTTTACCCGTTCGGCTATGTTATCGATCTTCACGACTCCGTCTACAGCGAAGGAGGGTAAGATCAGCGCGTTCGTACCGATGGTATCTCACTTGGATCATAGCGAGCACTCCGTGAAGATCATTATCACGGAATATGGTGTAGCGGACTTACGCGGTAAATCTCCGATCCAACGCGCTCGTTGCATCATCGACAATTGTGTTCATCCGGATTACAAACCGTTATTGGAAGAATACCTCGCTATGGGTATCAAGGGACATACGCCTCAAAACCTGAAATGCTGTTTCGCTTTCCATGAGGAACTAGCGGCCAGCGGCGATATGCACAATGTGGATTGGAGCAAGTATAATAAGTAATACAAACATATTACAGGCATAATTCATAGGGCATGGGTTCAACCGAACTCATGCCCTATTCTCATAGCAGACAATGCGTAATACATTTGTAATAATTTTGAAACAATTCTTTCAAGCGGGTTTAATCTCTCCTTAATATAGAGGCTCTTTCTTTGCAGCAGAATAAATAGGCAAAGATTGTGAGAAAGTTTATAGAAAAATTAGTGGAAGGAGGATTCTTGATCAGTGGAAGCGTCAGTAGCTTTACGATCTTGTTGATCATTGTCTTCTTATTTAAAGAGGCCGCAGGTCTTTTTAACAGCCCGGAGGTAGAGGAAGGATATATATTGGCTGTGAATCAGGAAAATCCAGTCGAACATTTGTCTCCCGAGCAAATCATGGATGTCTTCGATGCCAATATCACCAATTGGGAAGATTTAAACGGAGAAAATCAAGATATACTTGTCTTCCGTTTCTCGGACCTAACCAACTATTATACGGAAGAAGAGCTAGGTGAAGAATTTCAATATGTTCCCGAGAAAATCAATGAACTTATCCATAAAGAGCCGGGGATTATCGCATTCTTTCCGGAACAATACAAGTCGGAGAACTTTACGGGAAAAATCATATCGGGAGCCACGATCAAACCTTCGGAGTTC
Source organism: Parabacteroides sp. CT06 (assembly GCF_002257605.1). Classification (GTDB taxonomy): domain Bacteria; phylum Bacteroidota; class Bacteroidia; order Bacteroidales; family Tannerellaceae; genus Parabacteroides; species Parabacteroides distasonis. The sequence goes on from NZ_CP022754.1 coordinate 4,125,287, forward strand.
TTTGGAGGGACGAAATGGTATCCTACCTCCGCTCCCGCTCCGATCTTTGGCTTGATCCCTCTATTACTAGGCACACTTTTAGTAAGTATAGGCGCGATCGCCTTATCCCTCCCCTTCGGAGTAGCGGTAGCGATCTATATGGCAGAGATTGCCAATACAAAAACCCGTAATTTGCTAAAGCCTATTATCGAGTTATTGGCAGGTATTCCCTCAGTCGTTTATGGTTTCTTCGGATTGGTGGTGATCGTTCCCCTTATCCAAAAGACCTTAGACCTTCCGGTAGGCGAGACCGCTTTCGCCGGAAGCGTGGTTTTAGCGATCATGGCGTTGCCGACCATCATCACGGTAGCGGAAGATGCCATGCGAACTACCCCACGAGCCATGAAAGAGGCCAGCTTGGCATTGGGAGCCACGCAATGGCAAACCATCTACAAAGTAATAATCCCCTACTCCATATCCGGTATCACGTCCGCTGTCGTATTAGGTATAGGACGTGCGATCGGTGAGACGATGGCCGTATTGATGGTAACCGGAAACGCCGCCGTTATCCCTACCTCGTTCTTCGAACCGGTACGGACAATTCCTGCCACGATAGCAGCGGAATTAGGTGAGGCTCCCGCAGGTGGAGCGCATTACCAAGCCTTGTTTATGCTGGGAGCCGTGTTGTTCCTCATCACCTTGGGGTTGAGCATCGCCGTAGAATATATTTCATCCAAACGTAAAATTTAATTAAAGATATGGCACCTATTCAACATTTAGGGAATATAGACAAGAGGAAACGGACCTCTCAACAGGTTGCTTTCGGTTTCTTTTCTTTCCTGAGTTATTTGGTCGTAGTGATCTTATTCGTAATACTGGGATTCATTATCTTAAAGGGAGCGAGCGTGATCAGTTGGGATTTCCTGACACAAGCACCCCAAGAGGGCATGACCTCCGGGGGGATTTTTCCGGCTATCGTAGGTACACTCTATTTAGTGATCGGAAGTAGCTTGATTAGTTTTCCCATCGGCATCATGAGTGGTATCTATATGAACGAGTACGCCACAAACGGGAAACTCATCCGTTTCATCCGTATCATGACGAATAACCTAAGCGGTGTCCCATCCGTTGTTTTCGGGTTATTTGGTATGTCTCTATTCGTAAGTACCTTGGGATGGGGAGACTCTATTATAGCGGGTTCGTTTACCTTGGCGCTGATGTCCTTGCCACTTATCATCCGCACGACGGAAGAGGCTTTGAAAAGTATCGATGATTCTTTCCGTCACGGTAGCCTAGCGTTAGGGGCTACGAAGTTGCAGACCATCCGCAGGGTCGTGCTACCGATGGCGTTCCCCAATATTATTACGGGATTGATTCTTTCGATCGGGCGTGTGTCCGGAGAGACCGCTCCTATCCTTTTTACGGTGGCCGCTTATTTCTTGCCGCAATTGCCGAAAAGTATTTTCGACCAATGTATGGCATTACCTTACCACTTATATGTTATCTCTACAAGCGGTACAGATATCGAGGCTTCCCGGGGGATGGCTTATGGCACGGCGCTCGTGCTGATCGTCATCGTATTATTAGTAAACCTTTTAGCGAACGCTTTACGTAGTTATTTCGCCAAGAAGGTAAAAATGAATTAAAAAAATAAGACAATTATGATAAAGATTGATGCTAAAAACGTAGACTTTTATTATGGGGATTTCCATGCATTGAAGAACATTTCCATGGAGATAGAGCCGAATACGTCCACCGCTTTCATAGGACCGTCCGGTTGCGGAAAGTCTACTTTCCTCCGCCTGTTCAACCGCATGAATGATTTGATTCCGGACACTCGCATGGAAGGTCAGATCCTGATTGATGGAAGGGATATTTATACGAAAAGCGAGAGAGTGGATCGCTTACGTAAAAACGTGGGGATGGTTTTCCAGAAACCGAATCCTTTTCCTAAGACGATTTATGAGAATGTCGCTTATGGCCTGCGGGTAAACGGTGTCAACGATGAGAATTATATTGAGGAGACGGTGGTCAAGACTTTAAAGCAGGTCGTCCTTTGGGACGAGGTAAAGGATAAACTGAAAGAATCGGCATTCGCTCTTTCCGGCGGACAGCAACAACGTTTATGTATCGCCCGTGCCTTGGCGATCTCGCCCTCCATCCTATTAATGGATGAGCCGACTTCCGCATTGGACCCGATTTCAACCAGCAAGATCGAGGATTTGATACATGAGCTGAAAAATGATTATACGATCGTAATCGTTACCCATAATATGCAACAAGCGGCTCGTGTTAGCGACAAGACCGGATATTTCTATTTAGGGGAATTGATTGAATATGATAATACCCGGAAGATTTTCACCAATCCGGAGAAAGAGTCTACACAGAATTACATTACCGGACGGTTTGGGTAATTGAAAATTAAAAATTGAAAATTAGAAGAGTATGAAGGTTATAGAGCAGGAGATTCATTCTTTAAAAAATAGTATCAGCGAGATGTGGGCATTGGTTCACCAGCAATTATACAACGCAGGGGAGGCTATGCTTACCGGAGATAAGGAACTCGCTTATAAGGTAATCAGCCGGGAACGCCGGGTAAACGCTTTCGAGCTAAAGATCGACAGTGATTGCGAGGATATCATCGCTTTATATGCGCCGGTAGCGATCGACCTACGTTTCGTATTGGCGATGTATAAGATTAATACAAACCTAGAGCGTCTGGGAGATTTCGCCGAAAGCATCGCCCGTTTCGCCGGAAACCTTCCCGAGGGGGAACCGATTGACCCGCAACTGGTCAAGGAAACCCGGGTAGAAGAAATGCTGTCGGAGTTATTAAGCATGATCTCACTCACCAAAGAGGCTTTTGAGAAAGAAAGCTCAGAGATCGCTTCCCGTATCTTCTTGAAGGATAATTTGATCGATGAGATCAATCATAATTCTACCGCTATTATCGCCAAATATATAGAGGAGCATAAAGGTAGTGCGTTGGCAGGGTTATATATGGCCGGTGTTATCCGGAAAATGGAACGTTTCGGAGATCATTGTACGAATATAGCGGAAGAGCTCATTTTCTATCTGGACGCTAAAGTCATGAAGCATATGGGCAAAACCGAGCAATAATTCGTATCTTCGCGGCCACTTTAACAATCAACATCAGTAAATGAAACGACTCACAGTGGCTTGGCTGTCGGCCTTCTTATTGAGCGGTTCCGCGTTAACGTCTTACGCTCAGACAAATTCTCCTATCCCGGAGCGGGATTCTTCTTCGGTATCTCTTTTTGAATACGCGACTAAGATTCCGAAACGCAACAAGGTTTTCAATCTGGACTTGGAGATGCACGCAGGATTCAACGCAGACTTTTTCTCGGGGAAGCTGGATGAAGCCGCCTTTCGTTTCAGGGATGTCAAAATTGATGTTACCGGAGAGGTGAACGATCGGTTATTCTATTGGTATCGCCAAACGCTGAATGGCGGTTATGAGGGACAAGCCTTGGAGAATTTGAATGAGTCGATCGAATATGCGTATATCGGCTATAAACTGAATGAGCGTTTTACCTTAACCGCCGGAAAACAAGATGTGTTCTACGGTGGTTTTGAGTACGACGAGAATCCTTTGCTTATTTATGAGTATAGCGATATGAATGAATACTCCCTTTGCTACCTTACGGGAATCGGGCTGGGGTATCAGCCGAATGAGTCGCAAGAGATCCGCTTACAGGTGACGAACAGTCGTATGGGATCGATGGAAGATGAGTATGGACGTCTGCCGGAAGGATTTAAGAAACCGAGAGTTCCCTTGTTTTACACATTGAACTGGAACGGTAACTTTCTGGATGAGTTGATTCATTTACGGTACTCCGTATCCGCTGCGGAACAAGCCCAAGGGAAATATATGTATAGCGTCTTTACCGGTCAAAGTATAGAGGCCGGACCGGTCTATGCTTATTTCGATGTCATGTATTCACGAGGAAAATTAGACCCATTAGGATTATTGACCGAATTGACCCAGCCCGAAGTCTCCGGAGAGGAGGAACCGGAACCACCGGTTCGTATGCAAAACATCGATTATCTTTCGCTGGTGGGGGAAATACAGTATCGTTTCCATCCCAAATGGCAACTATTCGCGAAAGGAATGTATGAAAGCGCATCGATCTATAAAGCCTACGATGCTTACGAGAAAGGTAAATACCGTACGGCATGGGGGTATCAAGGAGGGCTTGAGTTCTATCCGATGGCCGATGATAATCTACATATCTTCTTGACCGCCATAGGTAAAAAATATAACCTATCCGAACGAGCGAAGGCGCTCGATGCCTCTCTGGACGACACCGCACGCCTTTCGATCGGTTTCATTTATAGATTACCACTATATTGAATAATGTGCCAATGTGGGTAATGTGCCAATATGCCAATTAAATGGATATATTCGCAGGGCACATTGGCATATTGGCATATTATTCACATTATTAATATCAATTCGTCTCCTTGTTGCAAATCCACCGTTAGCATTCCATCGATTACGGGTAAAGATACTGGTTTCTGATTTTTCTTGAGACTTAGGTTCGCTGAATTTGCCGGAAGCTTGATCCGGAAAATACCCGGAACGATCGCTTTCAATCGAGCTTCCGTCAGCAGACCTTCCGTCCATTTAGCCGACACCTCTCCGCCATTCCGGACTTTCAAACCGCTAAAGCTTCCGTTTTTCCAAGCGGAAGGCAAAGCCGGCAAAAACTCGATCAATCCGGTTTGACTCTGTATCAGCATCTCCGCGATACCCGCCGTGCCTCCAAAATTACCATCGATTTGGAAAGGAGGATGGGCACAAAACAAATTAGGATAAGAACCTCCTCCCTTCACCTCCTTCGTATGCTCATCTACGCAAGGACGTAACAAATCACCCAACAATTTATAAGCATGATCGCCATCCTGTAAACGAGCCCAGAAATTAATCTTCCAAGCCATCGACCAGCCCGTGCTTTGATCACCACGGACCTCCAAGGATTTACGAGCCGCCTCAGCCAACTCTGGCGTATGCTCTATCGATATCTCATTCCCGGGATAAAGCCCATATAAATGAGAGACATGACGATGGGTAGGCTCTACCTCCTCATACGGCTCGAGCCATTCCATAATACGGCCGTCTTTACCGATCGTCGTTGGCATCAAGCGATCTCGTTTCGCCGCCAACTCAGCAGCGAACGCGCTATCCACGCCTAAAATCCCGGCGGCCTCAATGGTATTCGTAAATAATTCCCGCACGATCTGATTATCCATTGTCGATCCGGCACAAATACTCACGACACTTCCGTTTGGCATTTTATAAGCGTTCTCCGGAGAGGTCGTAGGTGCCGTCACCAGATATTTAGTCCGGGGATCTTGCACCAACATATCCACAAAGAATAGGGCAGCCCCTTTCATCGTCGGATAAACATCCCTCAAATACGCCTTATCTAATGTATACTGATAATGCGTATACAAATGCTCGCATAGCCATGCGGCGGATGTATTCGTCGCTCCCCACGATGGATGTTCGCCCGGGGCGGTAAACTCCCAAACATTACCTAAAATATGGGTAACCCATCCCCGTGCGTTATAAAAAGCCTTGGCCGTGCGTTCGCCGCTAGGGACTTGCAGTTTCGTCCATTCGATCAGCGGAAGGTGCAACTCGGAGAGGTTCGTGACCTCCGCAGGCCAATGATTCATCTGTAAATTAATATTTAGGTGATAATCCCCGTTCCAAGGCGTATGAATCGTATTACACCACAAGCCTTGCAAATTCGGGGGCAGTAATCCCTGCCGGGTCGAGGAAATCAATAAATATCGACCGAACTGGAAATATAAAGCCGCCAATCCCGGATCGTTCTTATCTTGAGCGAAAGCGGCCAAACGCTCATTGATCGGAAGATGATCCCTTTCGCCTCTTCCCAAATCCAGAGAAACCCGATCGAACAGGGAGCGATAAGCAAGTGTATGTTCCCGGCGCAAGGTGGAGAAATCCTTAGATTCCGCTTGCGATAAGTATTTTTCCAAGGATTGTCCGGCGCCGTCTTTATCGAAATAATCCGTACCTAAACTTACCAAGATAATCGCTTCCGAGGCACTTCGCACCGACAGACAGCTATCTGTCGTAGCCAAATCTCCTCCCTTCGGCAAGACGATACGGACACGAGAGGCGAAACGCATCCCTTTCATCTCCAACGTATCCACCCCGTCCGGCAGTTGTCCCCGCATCAGCAAGTCCTTTCCGTCCAAAGAGATCGTCGCATGTTCCGGACGATTCATACCCAATGAGAAATTCAAAGCCCGATCCGTATCCGCTACCAAATGAATCACTCCCAGATCACCGGAAAAAGAGGTAAACATTTCCCGTTGATAATTCACATTCCCCCTTTTAAAAGAGACGGAAGCGATAGCCTCGCTTAGGTTCAACCGCCTGCGATACTCAGCGATAGAATCCGATTCATTCGGATACGTATATTTCAGCACTAGATTTCCGAATAATTGGTAACTCCCATACGGAGCGTTCGCACCGTCACCCAGATTACTTCCGGTCCCTTTGCAGACGAAAGTTTTATACATCAAATCCTGTGCCTCGTCATTCCGTCCCTCAAATAAAAGGCGACGAATATTCGCCAAAGAATAATACGCATAAGGATTGTCCGTATCTTGCTTACTTCCGGACCACAGGGAGATCTCATTCAGGACAACATTCTCCCGCTCAATACCACCATCCGGCATCATACCGATACGGCCGTTTCCCAAAGGCAAAGTTTCTTCCCATATCTGCGCTGGTTGATCAAAATAATATGAGACCTCCTTCCCGGTCTGCATATCCGGCAAATTACAACCGAAAAGGAACGATAACAAAATCAAATAAAGTCCTTTCATATTCATACGATTATTCCTTGTTATTGTTTTTCCATCAAAAGCCGAAGAGGCGATCCACTGCAACCCGGGTTACAGTATCACCCTAAAAGCTTTGCATATCACATAGTCGTTTATAATAGCCATCCAAAGCCAACAACTCCTCGTGTTTGCCCCGTTCTACGATCTCACCCTCATGCATCACACAGATCTCATCTGCGTTACGGATCGTAGAGAGACGGTGGGCGATCACTACGGTCGTACGGTTCTTCATCAAGTTCTCCAACGCTTCTTGTACCAAACGTTCGGATTCCGTATCCAAGGCGGATGTGGCCTCATCCAAGATCAAGATCGGGGGATTCTTCAAGATCGCACGGGCGATACTGATTCGCTGGCGTTGTCCACCAGACAGTTTTCCACCTCGGTCACCTATATTGGTATCGTAACCTTTCTCACTCGCTATGATAAAATCGTGAGCGTTAGCGATGCGGGCGGCTTCCTCCACCTGTTCCATCGTAGCTCCTTCCACTCCAAAAGCGATATTGTTGAAGAAGGTATCGTTAAACAAGATAGCCTCTTGATTGACATTTCCCATCAATCCCCTAAGATCGAAAAGGGTGGCCTCACGGATATCCGTATCATCAATACGAATATTCCCTTTATTCACATCATAAAAGCGAGGCAATAGATCCACCAAGGTACTTTTGCCCGAACCGGATTGACCGACCAAAGCCACGGTTGTTCCTTTCCGGATATCCAGATTGATTCCTTTCAAGACCCAAGCTTCCTGATATTTAAACCAGACATCTTTATAACTGATTTTCTCTTTCAAGGCGATCTTCTTCGGATGTTCCGGATCATGGATATCCGTCTCCGCCTTCAAGATCTTATCGACACGTTCCATGGAGGCCAGACCTTTCTGGATCGCATAAACCGACTTACTTAGATCTTTCGCAGGATTGATAATGCTATAGAAAATAACCAGATAATAAATAAACGTAGGAGCGTCGATCGGGCTATTCGCACTCAAGATCAGCGTACCTCCATACCAAAGTACGATAGCGATCGTAACGGTTCCCAAAAACTCGCTCATCGGGTGCGCCATTTGTTGGCGGCGATAGATACGGTTTGTCAACCGACGGAAAGTATCATTGCTTCGCTCGAAACGGTCTTGTATCTTCTTCTCGGCGTTAAAAGCCTTGATAATACGAAGTCCGCCTAATGTCTCCTCGATCTGGCTCATCAGAAATCCCCATTGTTGCTGTCCTTCCAAGGACTTCCGTTTCAACTTCTTACCGACTTGTCCCATTACGTAACCCGCCAACGGCAACAGGATCAAGACGAATACGGTAAGTTGCCAACTGATAGCGATCATACCCACCAGATAGATCACGATCAGGATCGGGTTCTTGAATAACATGTCCAATGAACTCATGATGGATGTCTCAATCTCGTTCACGTCTCCGGATACACGGGCGATAATATCCCCTTTTCGCTCCTCGGAGAAAAAGCTCAACGGCAACTGCGTAATCTTCTTGTTAATCTGATTACGGATATCACGAACGACTCCGGTTCGAATCGGGATCATCGTATAAAAAGCCAGATACATGGTCGCCACTTTCAAGAAAGTCGCCACGATCAGGAAGATTCCCAACATAATCAAGGCGAACGAACCGCCGTGTACCTCTATCAGATCGGATACATACCAAAAAAAGTTATTTTTGATCAACTCCGGCAAGGCTTTCCACGACTCCCAGCTTCCCGCGTTAAAATTCCAATCCATAAAGGTGTAATTCCCCTCATCCATCTTAAACAAGATCTGAAGGATCGGGATAATCAAGGCGAAAGAAAACAGGTTCAAGATAGCGGAAAGTACATTGAACACGATGTTCAGAACCATATACTTTTTGTAAGGGGGAACGAAACGCTTTAAAATACGTATGAAATCTCTCATAAATTGATCTGTTACATTGAAGTGGCAAAGATACAAAAAGTACAGCTATATCAACCCCTATTATATAAAGAGAAAAGACAAATACCGGACGGTAAGCAACTATTTTGCGTATATTCGCATCTATATATAGTGCAAACAAATAAAAACGATCAGATCATGGAAAACATCAACTTGCAACTATTAAGAAAGATCAACTGTCTATTAACCGGATTATTGGCCATCATAGGATTCTCTTGCGGTGAGAATGGAGAGATACCTTGCGAATATGGTAGTCCCCATGCCAATTTCCAAATAAAAGGGAAAGTAACAGACATGAAAGGAGAGCCAATCCCCGACCTACAAGTCCGCATCAACCCGAGCGGAGAGTCTCATCCGCAGGGATGGTTACATACCGATACCCTCCAGACAGATACAAACGGAGATTTCATTTTTAGCAAAACCGATTTCCCTTTCATGGAATATCGATTAATTATAGAGGATATCGATTGGGATAAGAATAAGGCGATATATGCTTCCGATACGATAACGGTCACCTTCGACAGCAATGATTTTTCCGGAGGAGAAGGCTGGTCTCTTGGAAGCGCTTCCAAGGAAATCCAAATCCAACTAAAAGAATACATCGATACACACACGGAACCTTATACCTTATATACCTTCTACGGGAGAGTAACCGATCAAGATGGTTGGCCTGTTCCGGGCGTAACAATCTATACCTCTCCGGCCTATACGCCTAATATAGATGAAGATATCACCAGTTTTCCTGCCGTCACAGATGAGACCGGGCGCTATCAGTTTACCTATGATCAAGCTCCGGCAACTGAACATACCCTTTACGCACGCCTATCACCATCCTTTTCTGATCCTCAATATCCTTGGAAAACTGATTCTATTGTTGTAAATTTCGGCGAAATTGAATTAATAGACGGGGAAGGGATGCTGATTGGGAGAGGATCGAAAGAGGTTAACTTTCAGCTTGTACATTCCAGCCCACAAAAATAACACATATGGACAAACGCCCAAACATCAAAAAACGTATCGCCCTAGAGCTTTTTCGAAGTATCAAGAAAAACAGGGCTAAATTACATGAATTGCGTACACTCTTTTGGGAGTGTACGCTTCGTTGTAATGTATCCTGCCGTCATTGCGGGAGCGATTGCCATGTCTCGGCCTCTGTCCCGGATATGCCTGTCGAAGACTTCCTGAAAGTCATAGACAATATCACGCCTTACGTCGAGCCGAACAAAGTGCTCGTCATCTTTACCGGAGGCGAGGCGCTGGTTCGTAAGGATATCGAGAAATGCGGGTTGGAACTGTATCGCAGGGGATATCCTTGGGGGATCGTCTCCAATGGTTATCTGATGACCCGGGAACGGCTCGACTCGCTCTTGGCTTCCGGATTGCACTCGGCGACTATCAGCCTAGATGGTTTCGAGGAAGCGCATAACTGGCTTCGCCGTAATCCTAAAAGTTTCGAGAAGGCACTGAATGCCATCTGTATGTTGGCCGAGGAAAAGGAGATCATCTGGGATGTGGTGACTTGCGTAAACCAACGCAACTTCAAGGATTTGATGCTCTTCAAGGATTTTTTGATCGAGATGGGCGTAAAACGGTGGCGTATCTTTACGATCTTCCCAGTTGGACGTGCTGCGACTGAGACGGATTTGCAACTGACGAACGAACAGTTCACATGGGTCATGAACTTCATCCGCTTCAGCCGGAAAGAGGGTAAGATACACGTTAGCTACGGCTGTGAGGGCTTCCTCGGGAATTATGAGGCAGAGGTGAGAGACTCGATTTTCCAATGCAACGCCGGTATCAATACAGCCTCTGTCCTCGCTGATGGCGCTATCTCCGGTTGTCCCAGTATACGGGCGAACTTCCACCAAGGGAACATCTATAAAGACGATTTCATTGATATCTGGAATAATGAGTTTAAACCGTATCGTAACCGCCAGTGGGCTAAAAAAGGGGAATGCGCGGATTGTAAGATGTTCCGTTATTGCGAAGGCAACGGGATGCACTTATACGATGATGAGGGGAATCTGCTCGTATGCCACTATAAAAGGCTAGTTGACAGTTGACAACTGTCAACTAATTCCTATCTTTGCCCTAGTTAATATTCTAAAATAAGCAATCGTATGAAAAACACTTTCATCCTTTGTGCCTTTCTGGCACTAAGTTCTTTTACCGTAGCCCAGCAATCCGAGAAATACCCGCTAGGCGACTATACGGAATTGACCGACACGAAACCGCATGACAGCGACGAGATCTGGGACAAGTTATCGGCCCCAACCCAATTAAGCTGGGGTACGACCGATATACGATATCCGAAACTCAGTATTCCCGATGTCAAGAAAAGCAATCGCTGGCAGACGAAAGCATGGAAAGGGGAACGGGTAAACGCGCAAGCCGTGTTATGGACCAAGGTGGGACTCGAGGATGCCTCTATCACCGTGAGCGACTTGAAGAGCGGTTCTTCCATCATCCCATCCTCCGCAATCACGACGAACTTTGTCCGTTACGTCATGACCGATGAGTTGAATAAAGACCGTAAAGGCGGTTGCGGCCACCGAGAGAATAAGGCGGAATGGGATTCCTCCGTCGTAGCCGATGTATTGGATATCGTAAAGATCCGTGATATCAAGGCACGCACCACCCAGCCGATCTGGATGAATATCTGGGTACCTCAATCCGCGAAAGCCGGTAAATATAAAGGGACATTGACCGTCACGGGAAAAAATACCTCCCCCATGGAATTACAAATAGAAGTGGACGTATTGAACCGCACACTTCCCGCCCCGAAGGACTGGGCTTTCCATCTGGACTTATGGCAGAACCCGTATTCCGTGGCCCGTTACTACCAAGTTCCTCTTTGGAGCAAAGAACATTTCGACGCTATGCGCCCGATCATGAAAATGCTGGCGAACGCCGGACAGCGCGCTATCACCACCAGTATCATGCATAAACCTTGGGCCGGACAAACCGAGGATCATTTCGACAGCATGATCACCCGGATCAAGAAGATAGACGGCACTTGGGCATATGATTACGCCGTCTTCGACAAATGGGTGGAATTCATGATGAACGAGATCGGTATCAATGATATGATCAGTTGCTACACCATGATCCCTTGGGCTTTATCTTTCGATTATTACGACGAGGCGACAAATCGTGTACAATTCCTCAACACTAAACCGGGTGACGCCGCTTACGCAGACTATTGGGGTACTTTCCTAAAAGATTTCTCCCGCCACCTTCGCGAGAAAGGCTGGTTCGAGAAAACCGCTATCTCTATGGACGAGCGTCCGATGGAAGCGATGCGTGAGGCGATCAAGGTTATCAAGCAAGCCGATCCGGAGTTCAAGATCACGCTGGCCGGAAATTATCATCCGGAAATTCAATCGGACTTATACTATTTAAGTATTCCCTATGGACATAAATTCCCAGAAGACGTAAAGGCTGCCCGTGATAAAGCGGGACAGATCAGTACCGTTTATACCTGTTGCGCAGAAGCGTTCCCGAATACCTTTACCTTCTCCGATCCGGCGGAAGCGGCGTGGACGGTCTTGCACGCCGTAGCCGGTGGTTACGACGGTTATCTACGTTGGGCAGTTAATAGCTGGACCGCCGATCCTCTGCGTGACTCGCGTTTCCGCACTTGGGCGGCAGGCGATACATACAGTATTTATCCCGGTCCACGCAGTAGCATTCGCTTCGAACGTTTGGTCGAGGGTATACAAGATTGCGAGAAGATCCGCATCCTCCGGGAAGAGCTGACAACGAAAGGAGCTAAAGGCAAACTCGAGAAGTTGAACAAGACGGTTGCCAAGATCACTCCGGAAGGTTTATCCGAGACACAAGAATCCGCTACGCAGATGGTTAATGAGATTCATAAACTTCTGAATACATTATAAATAGTACAGGACGCAGACTACGCAGAGCACGCAGTCTGCGTCCCCTAAATATATCATCAAGCCCCTACAATGTTTGATATTCATCAAAAAACGAAATCCTTACCTCCGATACCTTTCTTTTTCTTTGTCCGCCTCGATTCCTTCGCCTATTTTTGGGGCACTGAAAAACACAAAAACCATTCTATATGAACAAACTATTAATGGGCACATGCCTTACGATGGCCATGCAAGTAGGGCACTCCCAAACCTTGCCGCAATTGGGTAAAGATCCTATCGAGAAAATCGTAGCCGCCATGACTGCCGAAGAGAAAGTATCCCTGTTAGTCGGAACCGGAATGCCCGGGTTCGGCGGCCAATCAGCCGTAGTCGGCAGCACGCAAAATATAGTGCCGGGAGCCGCCGGAACGACCTTCCCGATCGAACGTCTGGGAATCCCCGCTATCGTAGTGGCCGACGGTCCCGCCGGATTACGTATCTCCCCGACTCGCGAGGGGAACGAGGCGACCTATTATTGCACGGCATTCCCGGTCGCTACCTTGCTAGCCTCCACATGGAACACCGCATTGGTCAAAAACGTAGGCAACGCCATGGGCGACGAGGTGAAAGAATACGGTTGCGACGTACTCTTGGCCCCTGCGCTGAATATCCACCGAAGCCCTCTCTGCGGACGTAACTTCGAGTATTATTCCGAAGATCCCTACTTGACGGGCCGGATAGCGACAGCGATGGTAAACGGTATCCAAAGCAATGGCGTGGGAACCTCCATCAAGCATTTTGCCGTCAATAATCAAGAGACCAACCGGACGGGAACGGATGCCCGCCTCACCCCTCGTGCCTTGCGGGAGATTTACCTAAGAGGTTTCGAGATGGTCGTAAAAGAGGCAAGCCCGTGGACGGTCATGTCTTCCTACAATAAGATAAATGGTGAGTATGCCTCCGAAAGCCGTGATTTATTAACGACCATCCTCCGTGACGAATGGGGTTTTAGCGGCCTTGTCATGACCGACTGGTTTGGCGGCAAGAACGCCCCCGCCCAGATCCACGCCGGAAACGATCTGCTGATGCCCGGACGGCCGGACCAGAAAGAGGCCCTCCTAAAAGCGCTTGAGGACGGTTCTCTCTCTATCGAAGACGTGGATACGGACGTAACCCGTGTATTACGACTGATCCTTCAATCCCCCCGCTTTGCCCAATACGCCTATTCCGACAAACCGGACCTGAAAGCTCACGCCGAGGTAACCCGTGCGTCCGCTTCCGAAGGTATGGTTTTATTAAAGAATACGAATAATGCCTTGCCGCTGGCCCCGGGTATCAAGAAGATAGCGGCTTACGGTACCACCTCGTACGATTTTATCGCCGGAGGCACCGGCAGCGGCGACGTGAACGAGGCTTATACCGTATCCCTCGTGGAAGGTCTGGAAAACGCCGGTTATACCATGGACGCCGAAGTGAAAGCCTTATACGAGAAATACAGTACCGAGGAAAAGGCGAAACAGCCGAAAGACACGAGCCCCGCCGCCGCTTTCTTCAACCACCCTCGTATCCCGGAGTTCGTACCGGATGCCGCAGGGCTGGCCGCTAAGGCGAAAGAGGCGGATATCGCCTTCGTTACGATAGGCCGTAGCTCGGGAGAGTTCCAAGACCGGAAGATCGAGGGAGATTTCAACCTGACGGAGAATGAGCGAGCGTTGATCCAATCGGTTTCCGACGCTTTCCATAAGGAAGGGAAGAAGGTGGTCGTAATCTTGAATATCGGGGGCGTGATCGAGACCGCCAGCTGGAAATCGGAACCGGACGCCATCCTATTGGCTTGGCAAGCCGGGCAGGAAGGGGGTAACACGGTAGCCGATATCCTGTCCGGAAAGGTGAATCCTTCCGGTAAGCTCCCGATGACTTTCCCCGTGAGCATCGCCGACGTAGCCTCCACGAAGAATTTCCCGGACGCTTCGGGTATCGACCTGAAAGAAATGTTAGCCGGTTTCATGGGAGGAGGCCCGGAGCATACGGATCGTAAGAATATTGACTATACCAACTACGAGGAGGGTATCTACGTGGGCTACCGTTACTTCGATACGTTCGGCGTGCCCGTCTCCTATCCGTTTGGCTACGGACAGTCGTATACAACTTTCAATTATTCGAGCTTGAAAGTGTTCATGGGCGATACGGACTACAGCATCAGTTGCACGATCACGAACAATGGCCCGGTAGCCGGGAAGGAAGTGGTCCAGCTATATATCTCCGCCCCCGGCAAGAGCATGGATAAGCCGGCGAAAGAGTTGAGAGGTTTCGTCAAGACCCAACTCCTCCAGCCGGGGGAGAGCCGTGAGATCATCTTCAAGGTGAAAGATACGGATCTGGCCTCCTTCGACGAGAGCGCCAGTCATTGGGTCGTAGAGTCCGGTAAATATGAGGCGCAGATTGGCTCCTCCGCCGACGACATCCGCCTAAGGGATTCCTTCAACGTGAAGGGGCGGGTAACGGAGAAGGTTCATGCGGTACTGTTGCCCGGCGAGAGGATCGATCTTCTGAAAAGATAAGCCCGGAGGTATCTACCTAGTTATCGGGAGGGCGGGGTATCAACCTCGCCCTCTACTTATTTAATCACCCGATTGTTCCGGCTTCCTGAAAGTAAGATAAGTCTCCACACGCCCCTCCAGCTTCGCCTCCATGATCCCTTGCTCCGACACGAAGAGATATTTGTCCTTCTTCTCCTCCTCGGTCCACGTATCGGGAGTGTAGGGAGCGATCATCCGGTCGCCGGCCGTCCTCATGAAATAGACGGCGGGCAGAAGGCCGTTCAGTTGGATCTGGTTCGGGTCGATATAGCGTTCCTCGTATTGTCGCGAGAAACGCAAGCTCACCCTCTCCAGCCGGAAGCGGTCGAGATTATTCATAAACAGGTAATCCGTGCCTTCATCTCCCGGCAGGGAGGTGTAGATCATAGATGAGACTTTCACGGCACCGGCCGGTGTCGTGTACAAATAATAGAAATATACAGTCCATGTATTCTTGGAGCGGGTTTGAAGGGTATGTGTCTCCTGCAAGGAATGCAAGGCCCAAAATCCCGGGGGCGTGCATCTCACCCTTTGTACGAATTTATCCTTCGCGATTTCCACTCTTCCCCGGATCTCCAGAAAGTCCTTATAGGCCACTGCCTCTATTTCCTCGTTTGTCATTGATGGCGTAAACATGATTATTTTTAATTTTTAAGGTAAAGAGACATAAAGGTACGATTATAAATGGGGATTCCAAGGGTTTCAAGGAAATGTGGATGAAAGAAAGACAAAAAAGAGAGGCGAACTCGTACCCTTATCTTTTTTATTCCATATATTCGTGATGAAAATTCCCTAAGACCCATTTAAAAGAGAAAAAGTTATGACTGAAGATATAGATTTAATACGCGTCACTGGCGTGGAATATGTAAAGGGCTATACCATGCGATTGGAATTTAGCAACGGTAAGGTGAAATTAGTGAACTTCCTCCCTTTACTGAAAGGGAAACTTTTCGAGCCATAGAAAGACCTCCGGAATTTCGTCCAGTTCGGGCTCACTCACTGGGCGCTCGAATGGTACAATGGGGCAGATTTCGCTCCGGATTACTTGTACAGGAATGGGGTGGAGGCGTAACAGGAACAAACACAAACGAGACTCTTATGGATTTCTTCAGCAAATATCGCCCCGGCATCATCGCCTTATGCGAGAAGCATATTGATTTATGGATAACTTCACGAAAAAGCATCTGAAAGACAGCTTGTCGGTGGATATCCTCTGGAGCATCGTCATCGATCATCTTCCTTCATTGAAAGAGGAGGTAACGTTTTTGAAGAAAAGCGCTTGAAGGTTCGCAAGGATGGCGAAAAAAGACATCTTTTTCGCCATCTTCCGATTATGATTATAAAATTATTATATTAATCTACATTCCATGTAGCTTCGGGTATACCACCAAAAACATCATCTATGAGATCATCACTCCAACCATTATAACCATTGTATTTTTCACAACTTGTACCATAATTATCCCACGATGTATCAATCCCTTCGTAAAATGTTCTCCTATTTGCCCTATAAGAATATGGAGAAAACTTATCAGACTTATACAATACAGGTACATACTTACAAACGAGAGGATACGACTCTATCTCTATTTGGTTACCATGTACTAGAAAAGAAGAAACATTCACATCACCATCCAAAATAACACTTGCTATGTGTTTATCTTCATCTTGATTTACATCCTTTACTTTTGCTTGGTTAAACTGATTTGATTCAATATCATAAGAAGCATACCATATAGGTTCCTCTAATACTGAAAAACCAGAATCATAATAGAAAAAATCATTATTTAACCTTAATTCTGGATCATATTTGCATGGAGACCCTATTACCGGCCTACTCTCAGGCGATGACCATTTCATATAACAAACCCTTTGTTGGGCAACCAAGTATCTCACATCAAAGAGAGTTCCCTTATGAGTTTTGCACTGAAAACCTGTACATACCGCATAATCAGCATCCACACATTGGCTGACATGCAATCCCTCATTTAATACTTCACATATAAGTTCATCATCCGAACTATATAACTTTTCTATAACCTCATCAAACCTCATAGCATTCTAGAATATCTTTCCTTCCGTGTCCCCTCCAGTAGGCGGTTAACAAATAAAAGAAGCGTGAGAACCATCGCTTATCACTGCATTGAGGCTCTGGACTGCCCACCCAACAATAATAAGACAATAGTCCCACGCTTTATGATTGCATATAATTCACCTTTAGGATAAGTATATAACAAGCACAAGCGCAGGAGCTACTTTCTCATTATCTTGTTGGGTTGAAATTGTCCAGATTTCAATGCAAGATAATATCGAAACGCTTCTACGTTATTTTTCCAATACGTCGCGAAGATCGTGTTTTTTTAAAACATTCGCAAAACAATCAGATTCTTAATGTCTCTTAGCCCTAAGAAATACCCTCGAAGGGTGAAAAATGACTTCTTAGGGCTAAAAGATAGTTTTTCAACCGTGAAAAGTGATTTCCTTGGCATAGGAAGGGCCTTTCAAGGCCGCGAAACCATTTCTTAGGCCTAAAAAGCCTATTTTCACCCTTGAAAAGCCATTTCTTAGGCCTAAGATGATTATTCGCGCCATTCAATCCCCATTTTTTAGGCCTAAGAAGCCCTTATTCAGTAAATATCCCTAACTTAGAGAAGTTTTTAAACTCTAAATCAAATTTACCATGAGTACTTACACAAAAATCAAGACACTTCCGCTCTCTCTTTTCAACAACGCCGAGTACCTCTCCTTCATGAACCACGTCCTCGACCTAGCCAACGGGAATAGCGGTGACGGCGATTCCGAGTCCCCCGACGAGATCTCCCTGCTGACCGACAGCGACGGCATCCCCGAGCTGGGCCTCACCAAAGAATTCCTCGATACCTACGAGGCAGACCTCCTCGCCATGGCCGACGTGGTGGACGAGAGCCGTACCTCGCAGGAGACCGAGCAAATGACCTTGCACGATACCAATCGCGACAACCTCGCCATCTATATCATCACCCGCATCTCACGGGCCGGTACCCTCCCGCTGGAGGCCGAGCGTGATGCGGGCAAGTACCTATACAAGGTCATCAAGCCTTATAACGGCATCGCCCGCCTCCCCATGGCGCAGGAGACCGCCAAGATAAAGGGCCTCTTGCTGGATTTGCGCAAGGACGAGAACAAGCCGTACGTCACCACGCTCGGCCTCGACGCTTACCTCGCCGAGCTGGAGAAAGAGAATAACGCCTACGACCGCCTGTCGCAGCAACGCGTCCAAAACCGGACCATCTCCAAAAAGGAAAGCGGCGCCAACCTGCGCAAGCGGATCGACGTGTATTATGACGATCTCACCCTGCTGGCTCAGTCCTATGGCGTAGCGAAGCCGTCCGAGAAAGCGACCGCCTTCATCGCCGCCCTCAACCAGCTGATCGCCGAGACCACCGCCGCCTACAACCAGCGCATGGCCGCCTCCAAGAAACCGGCGCCCGCTCCCGAGCCTACACCCGAGCCTACGCCCGGCGGAGACTCCGAGAGCCCGGACGAGATCTAACCGTCACGTCCCTCCCCCCGACGCGGAAGCGGGAAATAAAAAGAGAAGGAAAACAATTCCCCTTCTCTTTTTATTCCGTATATTTGCGAAGGAAATTCCTAAAACAGAGCGATATGGAGACAACGACATCATTAAAGACATTCGAGGTAACCATCCCCGAGAAATACGCCGACATCTTGAAGAAATTCATCACTTCGCTGGAAGGCAAGGTGAAGGCACAGAAGAAATCCGGATTGGACGAGGCCTTGGAGGACGTGAAGTCAGGAAGGATTTATCATGCGGAAAGCACAAAGGATTTGATGAAACAAATCCTAGATTGTGGGAATGCCATATCCAAGGAGATTGGCTGCTGATATGGAGCCAAGACGACACGGAGCTAATCTTGCTTTTCACCGATACCGGAACGCATTCAGACCTATTCTAAGATAAATGGCCGCCTCCCCCATAAGGAAAGACGGCCATTCGCTTTATTCTATCTTTATCCTTCTCGTACGCTTGATACGGTTCATGCTGGAAGCGGCATGGATAATGTCCAGCACCTCTATCCGGCAATCAGTGATCCGATAAACGATCAAATGAGAATCCAAGATAATGTTTCGGTACATCCGGCTTTTGGTTTCTCAGGAACTCCACCTTCCATTCCTCAAACTCACGATTCGCTATATCCAACGGCGTAAACGGCCCTTTCTCTATCTCATGGATATGCTCCAAAAACTCCTCTTGGGTAAATTGAGCGGGACGGTTCGGGTTCCATTTATCCGAACCGGAAAAACGTGCGGGACAACGGTTTCTCCCTGCTTTGGAAAAGATGTCTTTCACTTTCGTCATAGTTATTTTGTTTTTAATTCGATAATGCCCCAAATATACACAATTAATCCAAATACACAGCATAAAAAACGCCTGACCTCCACGAAGGATGGCCAAGCGTCTCTCATATATGTAACTATGTATTTACTTTTCCCGGATAAATATATTAATCGGCGTACCGGTAAAATCCCAGTTCTCGCGTATCTTGTTCTCAAGGAAACGTTTGTACGGGTCCTTGATCCATTGCGGCAAGTTACAGAAGAACACGAAAGAAGGCACGCTGCCCGCCGGGAGCTGGGTGATATATTTGATCTTGATATACTTACCCTTCCATGCTGGGGGAGGATAATTCTCGATGATCGGAAGCATCACCTCGTTCAGCTTGGCCGTAGGGACACGCTTGGAGCGATTCTCGTAAACCTCCTTGGCGGTCTCCAGCACCTTCAGGATACGTTGTTTCGTCAGAGCGGAGATAAACAAGATCGGGAAGTCGGTAAACGGAGCCAGACGCTCGCGGATAGCGGTCGTGTACGAGTCGATCACCTTCTGGCTCTTATCTTCGATCAAGTCCCACTTATTCACACAAACCACCAATCCCTTCTTATTCTTCTGCACCAGCGAGAAGATATTCATATCCTGGCTCTCGATACCCCTCGTAGCGTCCAACATCAGCACGCAGACATCCGAGTTCTCGATGGCGCGGATCGAACGGATCACCGAGTAATACTCCAAGTCCTCATTCACCTTCCCCTTCTTACGGATACCCGCCGTATCCACCAAATAGAAGTTCAAGCCGAATTTATTATATTTCGTGTAGATGGAATCACGGGTCGTGCCTGCGATATCGGTAACGATATGACGATCCTCGCCAATAAAAGCATTGATAAGAGAAGATTTTCCCGCGTTCGGGCGTCCTATAATCGCGATACGGGGCAACTCCTCCTCCAGTATCTCCACCTTCTCCTCGGGCAACGTCGCCACGATCTTATCCAGCAAATCCCCGGTATAAGAACCATTGATGGCCGAGATGCAGAAAGGATCTCCCAAGCCAAACGAGTAAAACTCCGCCGAGGCCGGATGCAGATCATAATTATCCGCCTTGTTCGCCACCACGATCACCGGCCGCTTGCAACGACGCAAGATCTGCGCCACCTCCATGTCCAGATCCGTGATGCCATTCAATACATCGACGACGAACAAGATCACGTCCGCCTCCTCGATAGCCACTTTTACCTGCTTGTTGATCTCCTCCTCGAAAACATCCTCCGAGTTAACCACCCATCCGCCTGTGTCAATCAGCGAAAACTCCTTGCCGGTCCACTCCACCTTGCCGTACTGACGGTCGCGGGTAGTACCAGCCTCCTCGTTCACGATCGCCTGACGGGTACCCGTCAACCGGTTGAAAAGGGTTGACTTACCTACATTGGGTCTCCCCACTATCGCTACTATATTTCCCATAAATTCTCCTTTCGTATGCTATTATTAGTCCAGCTGATAACCGAAGTTCTTCAATATGTTGTCACGGTTACGCCAGTCTTTTTCCACTTTGACAAACATTTCCAAAAACACCTTCTTTCCGAAGAAACGTTCGATATCCTTCCGGGC
This sequence comes from Parabacteroides sp. CT06, assembly GCF_002257605.1. Classification (GTDB taxonomy): domain Bacteria; phylum Bacteroidota; class Bacteroidia; order Bacteroidales; family Tannerellaceae; genus Parabacteroides; species Parabacteroides distasonis. The sequence goes on from NZ_CP022754.1 coordinate 4,146,497, forward strand.
CATAGCACCTACTTTCTTCAATGCTTGCCCTTGATGCCCGATGATGATCCCCTTCTGGGTATCACGCTCCACGATGATCAGCGCCTTGATATGGATCAGCTCATCATCTTCCTTGAACAACTCGACGACCACTTCTACCGCATAAGGTATTTCCTTCTGATAATATAACAAGATTTTCTCACGAATGATCTCTGTCACGAAGAAACGGGCCGGTTTATCGGTCAAGGCGTCTTTCTCGAAATAAGGCGGGGAATCAGGCATCAACTCCTCCACCCGACGCTTCACGTAATCTATATTGAAATTCGAAAGCGCGGAGATCGGGATGATCTCGGCCTTCGGAAGCAATTCCTTCCACTGGGCCACGAGCTTCTCCAGCTCCGGCTGATTGGTCTGGTCGATCTTATTGATCAACAAGAGAACCGGACACTCTATGCTCTGTACCCGTGCTAGGAACTCGTTATTTTTATCAATCGTCTCGACGACATCCGTCACGTACAACAGCACGTCGGCGTCGCCTAAGGCGGATTGAGAGAAATTAAGCATGGATTCCTGCAACTTATAATTCGGCCGCAAGACTCCCGGCGTGTCAGAATACACGATTTGCATATCGTCGGTATTCACGATACCCATAATACGATGCCTTGTCGTTTGCGCCTTCGAGGTGATAATAGAGATCCGCTCCCCGACCAAACGATTCATCAACGTAGACTTACCTACGTTTGGGTTTCCAACGATATTGACAAAACCCGATTTATGCTTTTTTTCCATCATACCCCCATTTCAGATAAACCGCTCCCCACGTAAAGCCCGCTCCAAAAGCGGCAAGGATCAGGTTATCTCCTTTTTTCAATTGATTCTCCCATTCCCATAGACAAATAGGAATCGTACCGGCGCTTGTGTTGCCATATTTCTGGATATTGATCATCACCTTATCCATATCTACGCCCAAGCGTTTCGCCGTAGCGTCGATAATCCGCAGGTTCGCTTGATGAGGAACGATCCACGCGATATCATCATGCGTCAAGCCATTCTTCTCCGCGATCTCAGCGGCCACGTCCGCCATATAAGAAACCGCGTACTTGAACACCACACGTCCATCTTGATAAACGAAATGCTCACGGTTGTCCACCGTCTCGTGAGAAGGAGGATAAGCCGAGCCGCCCGATTTCATGATCAGATGCGGATAGCCTACGCCGTCTGTCCGTAAAATTGTATCCAAGATACCAAACTCCTCGGTAGTTGGCTCCAACAAGACCGCTCCGCAAGCATCCCCGAACAAAGGACAAGTAGAACGATCTTGATAATCTGTAATAGATGTCATCTTATCACCCGATACGACAACCACCTTCTTATAACGCCCCGAGCGAATATAATTAGCGCCCGTCTCCAAAGCATACAAGAAGCCTGCGCACGCACCTTGCATATCAAAAGTCATCGCGTTCTTACAACCTGTATGATAAGCGATAATAGAAGAAGTTGTCGGGAAATGATGATCCGGGGTAGTCGTAGCTGTCAAGATAACCTCTACTTCTTCCGGATTCAGGTTCGTTTTCTCGAGCAATTGCTTCACGGCCCGTATACCCATGTAAGAGAGTCCTACGCCCTCCCCTTTCAATATCCTGCGCTCCTTAATACCCACACGAGTCATGATCCACTCATCCGTCGTATCGACCATTCTGGAAATATCCTCATTCGTCAATACATCTTCAGGAACGTATCCACCCACTCCTGTGATAACCGCATTTATCTTATCCATAACTTTAAAAATAAAAGGACTACTTATCCCAATTAAAAAAAAGCCCTAAAAAAACTTTTAGGGCTATTTCTTTTGTTCATCAAACCATATAAGTTGACAAACTTACACAGCAGCTTCTTTTTCAATCGCTAATTTACCTCTGTAATAACCGCACTCACCACATACAGTGTGATAGATGTGCCATGCGCCACAGTTCGGGCAAATTGCCATTGTTGGAGCTACAGCCTTGTCATGAGTTCTTCTCTTGGCTGTTCTTGTCTTACCTTGTCTTCTTTTAGGATGTGCCATTGTTTTATTTATTTAATTGTTATCATTCTCTAGCAAACCTTTCAGAGCATCCCAACGAGGATCGGCAGGACTAGCGTTTCCGTCATCTTCCAACGCCAAATCATCACCTCCCATGTCATCCTCAAAATCGTCTTCGGTCTCATCCGAACTTCTGGCGGTATGTTTCTTCAATTTAGACGACATTGCCTTATTACATTTACCCGGCGCATGTACATGCTTCATGGGAACCGCCAAAGCGATAAACTCATACAGGAACCACGCCAAATTAATAGCGCCCTCCTCTTCCGGTATCACGACAACCTCATCACTCTCCTCGGCATATTCCTTGCCGAATTTTACCGCCAGACGATTGTGGGTATCAATAGGAATTTCCATATCGTCCAAGCATCTATCGCATGGAACAACAACAACCCCTTCTATCTGAAAGTTCATCTCAAACATCATTGACGACCGTTTTACGGTAAGATGAACCTTCACTTTGCCCTTCTGGACCTCGGTTCCGTCAATGTCCACAAAAAACTTGTTCTCCAAAAGATACTCGAATTCGTGTACTCCCGGAGAGAGATTTTTCAAATCTACATTATATAATTTAAATTTCCCCAAAGCCTTTTAGTGTAAAAACCTTGCAAAGGTACGAAAAAACTAAATACAAAAACAATACCTTTATGCTTATTTTTTCCTATAATACGATTTAACCCTTATATTTCTTCAATTTTATACGAAAAGTCGTCCCTTTCCCTAGCTCCGAACTCTTCACGAAAATCTTTCCTCCTTGGAAGGACTCGATAATGCGCTTTACCAAGGACAAGCCTAATCCCCAGCCACGTTTCTTGGTCGTATACCCCGGATTGAAAACCGTCTTGAATTTTGATTTCGGGATACCTTTTCCGGTATCAGCCAAATCGATCAGCACGACCTTCTCTCTTTCCTCTACTTTTAGCGAAATCTCACCCTGCCCCTCCATGGCGTCCACCGCATTTTTCGTCAGGTTCTCGATTACCCAAGCGAACAGGGAATCATTCATTAAGACCAATATCGGCCGCTCCGGTAAATACGTATTGATTTTCACCTTCGAGGAAATACGGGTCTCCATGTATCCCAAAGCCGCACGGATGGATTCCACGATATTTGTCGGAACCGGATCTGGATCTGAACCGATTTTAGAGAAACGCTCCGCTATCGTTTGTAAGCGTTTCACATCCTTATCCATCTCTGTCAATAGAGAAGGATCTATATCTTTCGTTCGCAAATATTCAACCCAAGCGATTAGCGAGGATATAGGCGTTCCTAATTGGTGAGCCGTCTCTTTCGATAACCCCACCCACACTTTATTCTGTTCTGCCTTCTTTGTACTAGCCAAGGCTAAAAAAGCGATTAATATAAAAACAAATACAACTGATAATTGCGCATAGGGATAAACAAGCAGTCGCTTTAAGATAATCGAATCATCGTAATATAAA